>CAYTXI010000028.1:0-24955 GCA_964441935.1 uncultured Bauldia sp. | reverse complement strand
ACGCTGCGCGGCTGGGAGACCCTCATCGACAACGCGCATCTCTTCGGTGCGAGCGTGGTGACGGGGTTCACCGGGCGCCTGCGCGACAAGCCTCTCACCGACAGTCTGCCACGCTACAAGAAGATATGGGGCGAACTCGCCCGCCGCGCCGCGGACAGAGGCGTGAAGATCGCATTCGAAAACTGCGCAATGGACGGTAACTGGGCGTCCGGCGACTGGAACATCGCCCACAATCCCGATGCCTGGGAGCTGATGTTCAACGAATTGCCCGACGACAACCTCGGGCTCGAATGGGAGCCGTGTCACCAGCTCGTCTACCTGATCGATCCGATCCCGCAGATTCGCAAGTGGGCGGGGAAGTTCTTTCACGTGCACGGCAAGGACGCGACCGTGCGCTGGGATGTCATCCGCGAGCACGGGATCTTCGGCAAGCATCCGTTCGTCCAGATGCGCACGCCCGGCTTCGGCGACAGCGACTGGACGCGAGTTATCAGCGAGCTGCGCCTCGCCGGTTTCAAGGGAGCGATCGACATCGAGGGCTGGCATGACCCGGTTTATCGCGACGCGCTCGAAATGACCGGGCAGGTACGGGCTCTCGAATACCTGAAACAGTGCCGCGGAGGAGCGAGATACGTCGCGGGCTGATCGTCCGGTCCTCGGGCCGGCAAGAGGAATTCCGGCCATGAAGCCGGAATATTGAACGGACCCACTGACCGAAAGGGAGGAAGTCGATGACACAGAGGATGAAGATCAAACTGAGCGGCGTGCTGCTCGCCGCGGTGAGCGCTCTTGCGCTGACGGCGTCGGCGACGACCGCGAGCGCGGAGGCATTGCGCGACAACTGGTGCGGCGACGTGCATCTGCGGTTCTTCGCGGGCGGTGCGGAAGGCGATGCTTTTGCGTCGATCGTCTACAATGGCGCGGTGCAGGCCGCGCAGGACACCGGCGCCCAGGTGGACTATGTCTTCTCCGGCTGGAAAGCCGAGACGATGGTGCAGCAGCTGCGCGAGGCCGTGGCGGCACAGCCCGACGGCATTGCCATGATGGGCCACCCGGGGGAGGCCGCGATCATGCCGCTGGCTGAGCAGGCGTACAACGCTGGCATCAAGATGATGTACCAGAACGTTCCGCTTCCGGCGGTGGTCGCCAAGTTCGGCGGCGGCTATGTGGGCGCCCAGCAGGGCCCACAGGGCAAGGCGCTCGGCGAGGAGTCGGTGCGCCGCTTCGGCCTCACGGCCGGCGACACGGCGATTGTGTTCGGTCCGTTTGACCAGCAGCCGGAGCGCTATGTGCGCGAGGGCGCCACGGCCGACGCACTTGAGGCCGCCGGGCTCAACGTCATCCGCATTCCGTCGCCTACCGAATGGGCGGCCGATCCCAACCTCGCCATCCCGGTGGTGACGGCGGCGCTGACCAACAACCCGGATACCAAGGCGATCGTCTATCCCGGTGGACAGCTGCTCGGCAACGCGCCGACCTACATGCAGGCCGCCGGCAAGCAGCCGGGCGAGGTCATTCAGATTGGCTTCGATACGAGCCCGCAGATCGTCCAGGCCTTCGAGGAAGGCTGGGTGCAGCTCACCGCTGACCAGCAGCCATTCCTGCAGGGCTATATGCCGATCCTGAGCCTCTGCCAGCAGGTGGTCTATGGGCTCGCGCCTATCGACGTCGATACCGGCGCTGGCTTCGTGAACACCGACAACTATCAGGCGGTTGCGGATCTGGCCACGGAAGGCCTGCGCTAGCATAATACGACCCGGTGTGCCGCTCGCCCCGCGGCGAGCGGCACGTCCGCGGGATCGGGTATGGCCGAACACCTCATTGAACTCAGAAACATCACCAAGTCGTTCGGCAGCATCTATGCGCTGGGCGGCGTCACCGTGCATGTCGACCCCGGGGAAGTGGTTGGCCTGATCGGCGACAACGGCGCCGGCAAGTCGACGCTCATCAAGATTCTCGCCGGTGTGATCAAGCCGACCTCGGGCGAAATCGTTGTCCAGGGCAAGGTTGTGAGTAACTGGACGCCGGCGCGCTCACGGGCAGCCGGGATCGAGACCGTCTATCAGGACCGCGCGCTCGCCGTGCAGCAGTCGATCGTGCGCAACGTCTTCATGGGGCGCGAACTCGCCGGCACGTTGGGCTGGCTCAAAGCGCATGAGGAGATCCAGGAAGCCGAGCGTCTGATGCGCGAGATCGGCTTCACGTCCAGGGTGTTCTCGCCCCGCTCGATCGTCGGGCAGCTCTCGGGCGGAGAGCGCCAGGGCGTGGCGATTGCGCGCGCAATTCTCAAGGATGCCCATCTCATCGTTCTCGACGAGCCGACCACTGCGCTGTCGGTGGTCGAGACCGCGAAGGTCTTCCACTTCGTGCGTCAGGTGCAGGAGGCGGGCCGTTCGGTCATTTTCATCGGCCACAACATCCATCACGTCTACGACATCGCCGAGCGGTTCGTGGTGATCGACCGCGGCACGGTGGTGATGGAGAAACCGAAATCCGATGTCGCCTCCGCCCAGGAACTGATCGAATTTATGGAAGACGTAGCGCGGCCGCAGCACGCTCACGTGGAGGAGAGGGCGTTATGACGGACACCGCCAAAGCGCTCCAGCGCAAGACCGCCGAGCTTGATCCTCACGACAACCGCCTGCGCCGATTTGTGATCGCGAACCGCGCGGCGCTCGGCTCGCTGGCGGTATTCGTGCTCATGCTGCTCTTCTTCTTCGTCGCCAATCCCCGGGTGTTCTCCACGTGGGGGCTTTACGCGTCGGTGATGACGACGCTGCCGGTAGCCATGTTCATGGCGGTTCCGCTGGTGTTCGTGGTGACCGCCGGCGAAATCGATCTGTCATTTCCTTCGGTCTTCGGTTTCGCCTCGCTCGCTTTCGCTGCGGTCGTGCAGGCGGGATTTGACCCATTCATTGGAATCGTGGCGGCGCTGCTCGTCGGGACCGCGCTCGGCTACGGTATCGGCGCGCTCGTGGTCTACGGCGGCCTGTCATCTCTGGTAGCGACGCTGGGCATGAACTTCATGCTGCGCGGCGCTATCCTCATACTGACGCAGTCGAAGTCGATCGCCATGCCGCAGCTCGCTGACAGTTGGGCTTTCAAGCTGTTGGCGAGCAAGGTGCTCGGCGTTCCCGTGCAGATGTTCTGGGCGCTGCTCTTCGTGGTCTTCTGCGGACTGCTCTACAAGCGCCATCGCTTCGGCGCGCAGGTGCATGTCGTGGGCGACAATCCAGACAGTGCCAACGAGATGGGCATCAACGTCAGTCTTGTGCGCGTGAAGGTGTTTGGCTTCATGGGTCTGGGCGCGGCGCTGGCTGGTGTCTCTTCCACGATGATCAATTTCACCTGGTGGCCGACCTCGGGTGACGGCTACCTGCTGCCGGTCATCGCGTCGGTGTTCGTCGGTGGCACCCCGACATGGGGGGGAATCGGGACCGTCTGGGGTGGGGCGATTGGTGCCCTGACCGTCTCGTTCATTCAAACCGGCGTGGTGGGTGCGGGATGGTCAGGCTTTTACGTCCAGTTCTTCTACGGCTTGATCATCATTTTGTCGCTCATTGGGCACCGCTGGAATCAGGCGCGATACCGGTAGACGGAGAAGCTCGTCGGCGAGGCCAGCGTCGTGACCGGAGCCGGCCGGGGATCGGTAGAGAGATCACGTTGGCGCAGGCGGGGGAAAGGGGCTAGGTGGCATCGGCCTGACGTGCCGAAAAGAGCCGCGGACGCGCTTCGCGATGGTCTCATCCACCATCGCCGAGAGAGAGCTGAATGCCGCTGCGCTCTGGCTGACGGTCAGTCCCCTGCGGGCACTCGCACAAGACTGCGGACTGTCTCAGCTGCTCCGCGCTCGAACAGCGACTGAAGATGGCTAATCAGGATCGCGCGAAACATCTCGCTGCGCGGCAGGTCCTCACCGAAGATCTCGGTGATACCAAGCAAGCGACCGACAAGTGCGGCCGGAACGCCGGCAGCGGATTGGGCCGTCGTGCGCAGACGCCCTGCAAGCGGATCACGGACGTCAATGGGAAGGCCGCGTTCGTCAACGCCGGTAACGTAGCGCATCCAGGCGGCCACGCCGAGCGCGGCGCGCGTGATTGAAGCACCCCGGGCGATGCGGTCTCTAATGGTCCCGAGCAGACGCTGAGGCAGCTTCTGACTGCCGTCCATGGCGATCTGCCATGTGCGGTGTTTCAGCGCGGGGTTGGCAAACCGTTCCAGCAGCGCATCGCAATACGCGCCAAGGTCGCCCGTACCGTCGGGCAGCGTGCTCATGACCTCCTCCGTCATGAGCTCGTGAATGAGGGCGTGGAAAGCGGGGTCGGCGATCGCCTCGTTCACGAATTCATACCCGGCCAGGTAAGCGAGGTAGGCGAGGGTCGAGTGGCTGCCGTTGAGCATACGGAGCTTCATGAGCTCGAACGGACGGACGTCGGCGACGAGTTCCGCGCCAACCGTCTCGAAGGGAGGCCGTCCGAGGTTGAACCGGTCCTCGATGACCCACTGTGTGAACGGCTCTGTTATGACCGGCCAGGCATCCCACAGTCCGGTAGCCTCGAAGACGAACTTGCGATCATCTTCTGTCGTAGCCGGAACGATCCTGTCCACCATGGTTGACGGAAAAGCAACCTCGCCTGCGATGTGGTCGGCGAGGTCCGGGCTCAGCAGTGCCGCGAACCCGGTCACAACGCGAGCCGTCGTCTCTCCGTTGGCAGGGAGATTGTCGCAGGAAAGCACCGTGAAAGGTGCAATCCCGGCCGCGCGTCGCAGCTCCAGCGCCCTCACGATCAGACCCGGCGCGCTTGCGGGAGCTGTTGGATGAGCGAGATCGTGGACAATGTCCGGGTGATCGGGATCGAGCGCCCCCGTCGCCGGATCGTGACAATAGCCCTTCTCAGTGACCGTCAGCGACACGATGCGGATGCGTGGATCGGCCATTGCGGCGATGAGCGCGTCGCGGCGTGTGGCGGCGGGCAACACGTCGAGGAGCGAGCCGATCACTCGCGTCGTCGTGCCGGACCCGCCCCGCACCGCGAGCGTGTACAGGAAATTCTGTGGAGCCAGGGCATTGTGCGTGTCGGGGCGCCTGAGCGACGCGCCCATGATTCCCCACGAAGGATTGGCACCGAGCAGGTCGTCCACGTAAACCGCCATGTGAGCGCGATGAAATGCGCCGATCCCGAGGTGCACGATGCCGGGCGTGATTGCAGAACGATCATACGGCGGCCGGGAGCCAAGCCGATCGGCACACAGTCGCGGACCTGCGTGTCCGTCAGTCAATTTCGACGAGCGCCTTGATGAGGCCTGATTTCTCGGTTGCCCACCGCGGAATGGCCTCCACAGCGTCACGAAGCGTGGTGCGATGGGTGATCAGACGATCAACCGGAACCTGTCCGGCGCGAATGGCTCCGATAACCCGCTCGAAATCTTCCGAGGTGGCATTCCGGCTCCCGAACAGCGTCATTTCCTTGCGGTGGAAATCCGGATCCTTGAACGCGATCGCCTCGGTGACCACGCTGACAAGCACGTAGCGGCCACCGTGGGCCACGTGGTCGAAGCCGGCCTCCATGGCCCGAGAGCTGCCCGTGGCATCGAAGACAACGTCGAAACCCTCGCCGTCGGTGAACGTTGCCGCCGCCCGCAATGTATCGCCATCCGCAGGTAGCGCCGTAACTCCGGCAACGGACTGGGCAACGGCAGTGCGTTCCGCGGCGCGGTCAAAGACCGCAACCCCTCCGCCTGACAGGCGAGCGAACATCGCGACCCCGAGACCGATCGGCCCCGCGCCGACAACCAGTACCCGGTCTCCGGCGGTCACCGCCCCGCGCCCGACTGCATGTGCTCCGATCGATAAGAATTCAACCGTCGCGCACTGGTCCGCCGTCAACCCGTCGGCGCGAACGAGGTTTGCCTGAGGGACAGACAAAAGCCCGGCCATGCCACCGTCCTGGTGGACGCCGAGCACCGAAATATCGACGCAACAGTTGGGCTTGCCCGCCCGGCAGGCGATGCAATGGCCGCAGGAAAGGTAAGGGTTGACGACGCAGATTTCGCCGGTGGCAAAGCCCGACCCAAGGGGAGCCTCGACCACCTCGACGGCAAGCTCGTGGCCCATGATCCGGGGATACTGAAGGTAGGGGTGCTTGCCCTCGTAGATGTGGTAGTCGGTGCCGCAGATGCCGATCCGTCGCGGTCGAACCAGGGCGTCGCGCGGTTCCGGCTGCGGAGCCGGTCGTTGATCGATCTCCAGCCGACCCGGCTCGGAGCAAACAAGGGCATCCACAAACTGCACGTTACGACCTGCGCTTCCGAAGCGAGCGGAACACGGAAGGGCGGAGGCCGGCGAGCGCCGGCCCCCGCATTGTGCTTACATGAACTCGTCCATGTTGTCCGGCGTGACCAGGGCCGCGCCCGAGTCGATCAGAGACTCGACCTGCTCCCCGTTGATGGCCTTGACGAGAGCTTCGACCCCGTACTTGGCCATGTTGAAGGGGAACTGCGCCACGGTTGCATCCTCGATGCCCGCTTTCAGCGCCTCCTCTTCGCCACAGCAGAAGTCGAAGCCGACCAGCACGATGTCATCTGCCGAGATGCCAGCGTTCTGGATCGCCGTGGCCGCACCGGCCGCGGGAGGACCGCAAGCTGCGTAAATGGCCTTGAGGTCGGGGTTGGCCGTGAGGAAATCCTGGGCGACGTTGAGGCCCAGTTCCTCGGTGCAGTTTGTCGCGCCGCGTCCGACGATGTTGGCCTTGACGGATCCGAGGCCCTCGAGCATGCCGTCCACGCGCTCGTCGAGCGCCGGGACGCCGGGCACGCCCTCCAGGATAGCGAGCGTGTCGCCGTCCTTGATAAGCGTCGCCAGGTGCTCGCCCGCGATCTTGCCGGCAGCGTAATTGTCGGTGGTTGCGAGGGATGTCTGGCCCTTCCAGTCGGGAATGCTGTTGTCCATCAGGACAACCTTCACGCCCGCCTCAACGGCCTTGTCCAAGGTCGTTGACACGCTCGGATCGACCGGGGTGATCGCGATGCCCTGCACACCTTGGGCAACCATCTTCTCGATGAGCGCAATCTGGCCCTCAATATCGGTCGCCGACGTGCCTTGGCCAAAAACGATCTCGAGGCCAGGATTCTCAGCGGCGTAGGCCTTGGCCCCATCCTCCATCGTGGCGAAGAACGGAACCGGGAACTTCGTGATGAAGCCGATCTTGATATCATCGGCTGCGGCAGGCCCGGTAGTCGCCGCGGCGAGCGCCAGTCCTCCCAGCAAGAGTTTCAGTCTCATACTACACCTCCCAATCTGGGATCGCGTCGACGTGAGCGATCCGTCACTTCGCCGCCCCGGTTAGGGCGCCGAATTCCCTATGCCCTCGGCCCCGACGATCATCGCGACCAGATGCTGCTGATTTGCACGCTCGGGCTTCAGCTCGCCGACCTTGCGCCCCTGACGCAGCACGACTGCGCGGTCGGCAAGTTCGACAACATGCTCCATATTGTGCGTGATGAGGATCACGGCGTTGCCCTCGGCACGCAACTGGGCGATCAGATCGAGGACCTTTCGCGACTCGCGCAGTCCAAGGGCAGCGGTTGGCTCGTCGAGAATCACGACGTTACGGGCGAAGACGGTCGCTCGGGCGACTGCGATGGCCTGGCGCTGACCACCCGACATAAGAGCCACGGGCGCGTCGAATTTCGGCAGATTGACTTTAAGGCGGTCGATCACGGCAGCCGCCTCGCGGTCCATGCGGCGCTTGCTCAGGAAGCGCATCCCGCGGGGCAGCCATTCGGGTCCCGCAATCTCGCGGCCGCAATAGAAGTTTTGCGCCGGCGTCAGGTTGTCGAAGAGCGCGAGGTCCTGGTAGACGGTTTCGATTCCAGCGCGGCGCGCGGCAGCCGGGGAGTGAATGGCGGTGGCGATGCCACTGACCATTATCTCACCCTCATCCAGCGCATAAACGCCGCTGATGCATTTCACCAGCGTCGACTTGCCCGCACCGTTGTCACCGAGCAAGGCCAGGACTTCGCCGTGATAGGCTTCGAAGCTCACGTCCCTGACGGCGTGCACGGCGCCGAAGCGCTTTTGAGCATTCCTGACCACAAGAACGGGTGAATTCGGCGCGCTATTCATTGGGTCCTCGCCGCCTGCATCGCCCGTGTGCGCGCCTCAAGGAAGCTGCGCAGTACGTCCGCTTCGACCGCGAGAACGATGACGAGACCGATAGCGATCATCTGGAAGAAGACATCGACGTTGAGAAGGTTGAGGGCGTTCCGGATGACGCCGATCATCACGGCGCCGATGAGTGCGTGACCGATGTGGCCGCGACCGCCGAGGAAACTCGCACCACCGATGATTACCGCGGCAATGGTGTCGAGCTCGAGCAGGTTGCCGTAGAGTGGGGAACTGGCCGCCGTGCGACCGGCGAGGACAATTGCGCCAATTCCTGCGCACAGCCCGGAGATAACATAGGTCGAAACCAGCACCCACTTGACCGGGATGCCCATTTCGAGCGCTGCCTCGGGCTCGCCGCCGACCGCATAGGTCCAACGGCCCCAGACCATGGCCTTCGCCATGATCAGGACGGCGACGGTAATCAGCGCGACTAAAATGGAGGAATTCGGGATGCCGAAGGTATTCCCGCTGCCGACAGCCACGATGAAGTCAGGCATGCCCCGCATGGTGGTGTGCCCGATCGACAATTCGAGCGCGAGACCGCGGCAAATGCTGAGCGTGGCCAACGTGATGATGAAGGGATGTGGCAAGCGTCCGAAGACGTACACCGCGCCGTTGACGGCCCCAACGAGCGTGCCTGAGATCAGCATAGCCAGCATCACGAGCACGGCGGAATCGGTAACGCGGAAAGTGAGACCGCCGATCACAGTTGCCAGAGCGAGGTTAGACCCGACGGACAGGTCAATGCCCCGCGTCAGGATGACTAGGTGCTGACCGAGCGCGACGATGGCGATGACCGCCGTCTGCGCCAATATGTTGCTGATGTTGACCGGCGTCAGAAAATACGGCGTCAGAAGACTGACTACCGCGACCAGGACGGCGAGGATCAGCAGTGGACCGACGCTCAGCAGCCGCAGGCTCAGGGAGACCGCAGTCAATCCTCCCGTCGGCCGGTCACTCGTTTGGGAGCTGGACGCAATCTCCGGTTGCTCCCTCATTGCATCCGCCACAGCGATCACCCGAAACGCTAGTGTTCCTTATAGACAAAAACCAACACATTGCGCCGGGTCAAATTGTTTTTTATGGATTAAGAGTGATATGACGAAAATAGGTGGCTGAGTATGAAGACGGACACGGTTTTCAAGCGAGCCTTCAACGACGCCGTCGATCTGGCATCGAGGCTCGGAGACCGAGAGCCGCTGCCGTCCGAGAACACCCTAAGCGCCCACCTCGGTGTCAGCCGCACCACCGTTCGCAAGGTGTTGTCGAAGCTGGCCGAACGGGGAGTTGTGGCCGGAAGGGGGCCTCATCGGACCGTCCGTTTGACCCGCGAGGCGATCCAGCGGTTTCCAGAGGCGGAAACGGTCCCCACGGCGGCGCAGGTCGAGAAGCGCTTCATGGATTGGATGCTGCGGGACAACGCTCGCCCGGGAACAGCCATCAACGAACTTGATCTCGCCCGGCAATTCGGCGTTGCGACGACTGGAATTCGCGAGTTTCTCAACCGCTTCCAGCGCTTTGGACTAATCGAGAAGCGGCCAAACGCCGGTTGGATCCTCAAGGGCTTCACGCCCAGTTTTGCGGTCGAGCTCTTCGAGATTCGAGAGATGTTCGAGTTGCGGTCGGCAAGGGCTTTCGCCGCTCTACCTGAGGCCTCTCCATTGTGGGAACAACTTGAAGACCTCCGCAGGGAGCATGTCTCTCTGCTCGGGGAAATCGAGCACCGCTATCACGACTTTTCTGATCTCGACAGCCGCTTCCACCGCCTCATTAACTCGGCAGCGCCCAATCGATTCATCGACGGTTTCTATGACATCATAACTTTGATCTTCCACTATCATTACCAATGGAACAAGCACGACGAGCGGCAACGCAACGAGGTCGCCATTCGGGAGCACCTTACCTACATTGAAGCGCTCCGAAGCCGTAATGTCTCCATCATCGAACTCGCATGCCGGGTGCATCTGGCTTCAGCGAGGGAGACCCTGATACGATCCACGTCCGGGCAGGATTTCGCGTCGACAACAGCGAGGCGGCGACGCAAAGCGGTGGCTAAGGCCTAGGCTCGGCGGGCGGCAATAGCCAGCGCGGTAACGATGATACCACCCTTCGCGATCAGCTGAATGTCGATCGGTATGTTGAGGATGTTCATGCCGTTGTTCACGACGCCCAGGAAGAACACCCCGACCAAGGTGCGCGCCACTGATCCGTTGCCGCCCAAGATGCTAGTGCCGCCGACCACGACGGCTGCGATCACGTCGAGCTCAGTGCCGAACGGCCCGTAGGTGGCAAGCGCCGTGTGGACCTGCGACGACTGGATGATCCCGGCGAATGCTGCGCCGAACCCCGAGATGGCGTAGACGAGCGTCTTGGTCGCGCGTGTGCGATGACCGCTGAGTCGAGCCGCGGTTTCATTGTCGCCGATGGCGGCGACAAGCATGCCCAACGGTGTGAGCCGCTGAACGAGGATCATGACCAGCGCCACGAGTGCGAAGAGGTAGATTGGGAAAGGCAGGCCGAAGAGGCTGCCGGCACCAATGAATGAATATGCCGGCTCGTTGCGGATCAGGTGTTGTTCGGGACCGCCCAGAATGAGGGCGGAGCCCCGCACGATGCTCAGCATGGCCAGCGTGACAATGATCGGTGGCAACTGCAGCAACGCAATCACCGCACCGTTGGCAAGGCCCACCAGCACTCCCATCGACAGGCCCGCGAGGACAACGAGCGCCAACGGCAGATCTGCCTCGAGGCTGTAGTACGAAACGAGACCGGCGATCGCCAGCACCGGTCCGACCGACAGGTCGACGCCGCCGGTCATGATGACGAAGGTGGTGCAGGTCGCCATGATGCCGATCAGCGCCACCTGGCGCACGATGCCTATGAGATTGTCGGGTTTGAGGAAGGCGGGTTGGGCCACCGCGAACACGATCACGATGACGAGGATGACGATCGGCAGCGCGTTGGGCGCGATCCGCCGGGCAAGCTCGGGCAGGGCCGTGGCACCGCCTGCGCTCATGCCGCGGCCTCACCGATTTCCCGCACGATCTCGTCCATCCGGACCGCATCCGCATCATGCAAAGCGGCGAGGCGTCCGGAGACCATGACCCCGATGCGGTCGGCTACCGTCATCACCTCGTCAAGGTCGGAGGAGACGACGAGCACGGCCGCCCCGAGTTCGCGCTCACGCCGCAGTATGCCGTAGATTTCGGCCTTGGCGCCCACATCGATTCCGACTGTCGGTTCATCGAGGATCAGGATGCGCGGCGAGCGGTTCAGCCATTTCCCGACCAGCACCTTCTGCTGATTGCCGCCCGAAAGCAGCTTCACCGGCCGTGTCCCGTCGGGGGGCTGGATCGACAGGCTCGAAATCGCGCGTCGGCCGGCCTCGACCATGCGGTTGCGACCCAGGATCAAGCCGCGGCGAAAGCGATCGAGCATCGCCATGGCGAGATTCTCGGTCATCGTCATGTCGAGCATCAGCCCGTCGCGGTGCCGATCCTCGGGCACAAAACCGATCCCGTGCGAGATGGCGCGCGCGGGCGTGCCGAACGTCACCGGTTGACCCTCAACCTCGAGCGTGCCGCTGTCGAAGCGGTCGGCGCCGAAGAGCGTCCGCACCAGCTCGGTGCGTTTGGATCCGATCAGGCCGGTGAGGCAGAGTATCTCGCCCGCGTAAAGATCGAAGCTCACGCCCTGGAAGACACCGCGCTTGGTGAGGTTGCGAGCTCTCAGGCGGATTTCACCGGTTCCACGCGGGTGGCGTTTCTGATGGGCCGCCCGTTCGGATTCGCGCGCAAGCTTCTCGCCCACCATGAGATGCACGACCCGGGGCCGGTCAATATCGGCGACCGCGCTCTCGGCGATCACCTTGCCGTCGCGCATGATCGTCATGGTGTCGCAGACGGCAAACACCTCGTCCAGCATATGGCTGATGTAAACGATGCCGACGCCGCGCGCCTTGAGCATGCGCACGGTGGCGTGCAGCTTGGTCACCTCCGAGGCGGCGAGCCAGCCGGTCGGCTCGTCCATCAAGATCACCTGCGCATCGAGCGCGAGCGCCTTCATGATCTCGACCTCTTTCTGCTTGACGGTGGGCAGATTGCTGACCGTGGCGTCAAGATCGAGATCGATTCCGTGTCGCTCGAGCAGGGCCAGCGCCTCGCGGCGCTGTCGCCCGCGGTCCACAAAGCCGAACTTCCCTGTCGGCTGCCGACCGAGAAAGATGTTGTCGAGGACCGACATGGCTGGCGCCAGGTTCGAATGCTGGTAGATGCAGGAGACGCGGCGTCGGATCATCTCGCTCGGGTCGCCAAGGGGCGCCGCCTTGCCGGCAATCTCAACGGTGCCGAGCGTTGGCGCGATGGCGCCGGTGAGGATCTTGACGAGTGTGGACTTGCCGGCGCCGTTGGACCCGATCAGCGCGCGCACCTCGCCCGGCATGACGGTGAAATCGGCGTCCTTTAGCGCGACGAGATTGCCGTAGACCTTGGTAAGGCCGATGCCGCGGACGAGGGGCTGCGGGTCAGGCACGTCAGGTAGCCTCGGCAAGGCTGAGCGCGAGCCGGCGCTGCCGCCGCAACGCGAGAAGCCGGTCGTAGCCGACGGCCGCCAGCAGGATCACGCCGGTGATGATCTGCTGCACGAACTGCGGGACGCCTTGCAGGGTCAGCCCGAGCAGCACCGCTCCGAGGAGAAAGGCGCCGACTACAGGACCGAACATCGAGCCGATTCCGCCCGCAAGGCTGACCCCACCGATGACTGCCGCCGCAATCGCGGTGAGCTCCATCCCTGTGCCGAGCGCCTCGGTCGAGGTTGTGAACCGGGCGACCATGATCAGTGCTGTGATCGCAGCACAGAAGCCCGCAATCGCGTACGCCGAGATGATTACCCGCGTGGTGTTGATGCCGGCGAGACGCGCCGCCTCGTAGTTGCCGCCCACGGTGTAGAGATCGCGCCCGAAGCGGGTGGCGAGTACAGCAGTCTGGAGGATGGCAAACACCACCAGCATGATGAAGAACGAAAGCGGAAACCAGGGCATCGTGACGAACTTCGAAACGCCAAGCCAACCGCCGATATCGAAGTAGGTCTCAATCCCGACGATCCAGGGATCCCTTATTGGCGTTGTGGTGAGGCCGGGCACAAGCTGGCGCCCCGAAATGGAATAGGTGAGGCCGCGATAGGCGGCGAGCGTCGACAGTGTCGCGATGAACGGCTGAAGTCTCAAAAACACAATGAGCACGCCGTTCAGGGCCCCCGCTAGTGCACCCACGGCGAGCGCCACCGGTAGGATCACATAGCCGGGTACGTGAAGGACCAGTGTCAGGTCGAAAACGACCATGCCCACCACCCCTACGATGGCGCCGACTGAGAGATCGATCCCACGTACGAGAATGGGGAACGCTTCACCCACGGCCAGAATGGCCACGAAGGAGAAACCCGACATAAGGTTCTCGAAGTTCGTGGCCGTGGCAAAGTGCGGCGCGCTCAGGGAAAAGAAGGCGAGAGTGGCCGCAAAGAACAAGACAAGCGCTGCGGTGGCAGGCCGGATCGTCACAGCGTCAACCCATCCGAATATGGAGGCGGCGGCACGAGTGCCGCCGCCCTGAGCGCCAAGTGTAAGGGAGAATCACCAGCGCTGAGAAGGCTGGATCGTGCCCACGTTTTCCTTGGTGGCGATGACATACGGCATCAGCAGGTGCGATTGCTGGGCGAAGGCCGTGGCCGGAACGCCGCCCGTCGCCACAACCGTTGCCGCAGCGGCGGCCAGACGGCCCTGCTGATAGACGTCGGTGTACTGTGTGCCGGTCAGCTCGCCCGCCTCGATCGATTCGAGCGCCGCAACCTCGCCGTCGTTGCCAAACACGACGAACTTGCCGATGAGCCCCTTTTCCTTGGCCACGTCCACGGCGCCGAGCGCCATTGAGTCGTTGACGCCGTACGCGCCGCCGAGGTCGGGGTTCGCAGCAAGGATGGTGTTGAGCACGTCCTGGGCCTTCTTGCGATCCCAGTCGGCCACCTGGTCCGCCACCACCTGGATGCCCGGATGGTGTTGCTTCAATCCGTCGACGAAGCCATCGGTGCGCTGGTCACGGATGATAATGCCGGGAGGCGCGTTGAGGATCGCAACCTTGCCCTTGCCGCCCATGGCGTCGCCCATCGCCTTGGCGATGTCGATCGCACCGAAGTAGTGGTTCATCTCCACGTGCGCGGCGTGCGGCTCGGTCGCGTCGATGTTGAGCGTGATCACTGAAATTCCCGCACGCTTGGCCTTGGCGATAGACGGAGCCAGCGCGACCGAGTCGATCGGCTGCAAGAAGATTACCGAGGTTCCCTGATTGATCAGGGTGTCCATCAGACTGACCTGTACCTCGACCTTGTTTTGACCGTCGAGCAACTCGTAGTCAACGATCTGCTGTGGGCCGAGGACCTCCTCAATCCCCTTCGACCACGCGGCCGGCACAGTGTGGGGCTGCCACTGGATGAACGCCATCTTGTAGCGCGCGTCCTGGGCCCGGGCTTGCGAGATATCTGGCACGCCGGCCGAAGTGTCGAACCTCGCGAACAATCCACTCGTCGCGCCCGCTATTGCCGCGGTCCCGAGCATCGACGTTCTTAGGAAATTCCGCCGGTCAGCGTTCGGCTTCCGATCGTCACTCATTTCTGTTCCTCCCTCGAGTGATGGTGTTCCGCCGGCACGATCTTGAGTATTCACGGCCGGTCTCTTTTGCATAAAAGTTGTTATCCACGAGCGATTCAACATGTTTTTTGTCGACAAAAAGATACCGGCGCGATGATGCCTCTCGATCTTGCGCCCCAAGCCGCAGCAACACCTGCGACAACGCGGACAACATCGTTTCCAACTCGGCAATCGGAACGTACATGCACCCGACGCAAGGGCCGAGTTGCGGCGCGCCCCGACCCGGTGACCGTGGCGGGGTCCAGGTGCCCTGGACACTCGGAATCATAATCCGCGTGTCTCGGGTTCGAGTCCCTCCTCCGCTACCAGATTGATCATTCGCCCGACGCGCGGCTGTCCGCCGCCGTCTCCGCTGTTCGGTCGGACCGTTCCAGCGCCTCCAGGATATTCGCCTTCAACGCGATGAATGCGTCGGACGTGGTGTCGCGGGTGGTGCGCGGTCTCGACAGCGGGACGTCGAGGCTTGCGACGATCCGGCCCGGTCTTGGCGACAGAACGTGCACGGTGTCGGCGAGGACCAAAGCCTCCTCGACGTCGTGAGTGACGAGCAGGACCGTGCGGCCGTCGCGCCGCCAGACCTGCTGCAGCCAGTCCTGCATCGCCCGGCGGGTGATGGCGTCGAGGGCGCCCAGCGGCTCGTCGAGGAGGAGCACCGGCTTCGGCGTCAGGAACGTGCGCAGCAGCGCCAGGCGCTGGCCCATGCCGCCGGAGAGTTGCGAGGGCCAGGAGTCCTCGAAGCCGGCGAGGCCGAACTCGACGTAGAGCGGCTCGGCATGGGCGTCAGCCTCGTGGCGAGAAAGCCCGGAGACCTCGGCGCCGAGGGTGGCGTTGCGCCTGACGCGGCGCCACGGCATTAGCAGCGTCCCCTGAGGCATGAACGCGGCGGCGCCGGGACGGCCGACGACATCGGCGCCGGCGATCTCGGCCCTGCCGGCGCCTGGGTTCAGAATCCCGGCGAGAATCTTGAGGATCGTGCTTTTGCCGCAGCCGGACGCGCCGACCAGGGCGACGAAGGCGCCCTCTGCCACTTCCAGGGAAACGTCGGCCAGCGCCGTTACCGGCGGCGGACCGGAGTAGACGTGGCGAACGGCCCCGAGGGTGATCGATGCGCCCATGGCGTGAACTTTCGGCTCGAGATTAGTCTTCTGCGAGGAAACGGTTGGTGAAGGCCGCGGCGTCGACGTGGGTGTCGGTCAGGCCGGCCTCGCGCAGGAACGTCTCGAAGCGTTGCCAGGTCTCCGCCGCCTGGAAGCCCCAGGGCTTGTCTGCGGCGATGTAGAGCGGGGCATGGTAACGCGCGGACGCGCGCACGAGCCTCTCGTCGAGTTCGGGGACGGCTTCCAGCAGCGCCGTTGCCGCTTCGTCGGGACTTTCCGCCGCGCGCCGGTAGCCCCGCGTCGTCGCCGCCATGAACCGCTCGACGAGATCGGGCCGCTCGCGGATCGTCGCCTCGTTGGTGATGAACACGGGCGTGTACCAGTCGGGAATGCAGTCGAGGTGATCGACGAACTTGATCGTCGATATCGCCTTGCCTTCGATTTCCAGGGCGCGCAGCGCGTCCCAGCCCTCGAACACCCAGACGAAGTCGAAGCGGTCGCGCTCGAGCCCGGCGAGGTAGTCGATGTTGCCGACCTCGACGAAGGTGACGGTGTCCGGGTCGCCGCCGTCGCAGGCGACCAGCCGGTCGATCAGCTCGCGCTCCAGCGGGCCGCCGTAGCCGCCGTAGGTCTTGCCTTGAAGGTCGCGGGGACGGGTGATGCCTTCTGAGGCGAGCGCCATCAGGCTCGAGTCGTTGTAGGGCAAGATGGTGGCGATGGAGACGACCGGGACGCCGTTGGCGCGGGCCGGAATCACCGACTCGGCCTGCGAGATGCCGAAGTCGGCCTTGCCGGCGCCGACGACCTGGTCGGCGCCGGCGGCGGCCGGCTCGACGATCTGCAAGTCGATGCCGGCTTCCGCGTACCAGCCGTTGGCGCGCGCAATGTAGATGCCGGCGTGGTGGTTGTTCGGCGTCCAGTTCAGCATCAGCGTGACCGGCGTCAGATTCTCGGCTGTCGCGGGTCGGGCTCCGGCGGCGAGCGCCAGGGCCAGAGCCGGGGCCACTGCCAAGCGTATCCATCGGCATATCGTCATGGTCGGTTCTCCTGTTCCGCGGCGCGGTAGGGCATGGCGAGGCGGGCGAGGAGCTGGGTCGCCAGGAACATGGCCACGCTGATGAGCGCGATGACGACGACCGCCACCAGCACCCGGTCGGTGCGAAACGCGGTTTGCGCGCGCACGATGAAAAGGCCGAGACCGGAGCTCGCGCCAACCCATTCACCGATCACTGCGGCGAGGATCGAATAGGTGGCGCTGATCTTCAGTCCGGCGAAGAAGGAGGGAACTGCGGAGGGAATGAGCACCATGCGCAGCACTCTCAGCCGGCCGGCACCCATGCTGCGCAGAAGGTCGATCATTTCCCGGTCGGCGCCGGTGAGCCCGTCGACGGTGCTGACGACGATGGGAAAGAACCCGATCAGCGCGACGACCAGAACCTTCGGCATCATGCCGAAGCCGAACCAGACGGCGAGCAATGGCGCGAGCACGATCATCGGAATGTTCTGGGAGACGACGAGGAGCGGGAGGATCGCCCGCCGCGCCGGGCCGAAACTCGCAACCAATGCGGCGACCGGCACGGCAACGGCAATCGCCAACGCGAGGCCGCCGAGCGCTTCGGTCAAGGTCGTCGCGATGTGGGCGGGCAGCAGCCCACGCACCTCAAGGAACGCCGACCACACGCCACTCGGTGGCGGTAGAATGTACGCGGGGACGGCGAACGCGCGGACCGCGAGCTCCCATACGAGGAGTGCGGCAACCAGAAGGGCGAGCGGCGGCACGGCCCGTTGTAGTCGGGCGCGCCATGCCGGCGCGCGAACGGCAAGGCGTGCGGTGGCGGTCATGAGCGCGCGAACTTGGCGGTGAGGTCGCTCATCGATTGCGCCTCGGCTGCGTTTGCCGACTGGGCCACCTTGATGACGCTGACGACGCTGGAAGCACCGGCCTTCAGGCAGGCCTCGTGGACCTCGCGGACGAGCGGCCATAGGCGGTCGGGCGGCCCTTCGACCGTCGTGCCGAGAGCGCCGACGACATAGTTGAGGCCGGAGCGCTGGACGACGGCGATGGCCGCCTCAACGTGGGCGTAGCGGTGGCCGGCAATCCCCGGCGGGTCAGGAAGGCACTCGATCTCGACGATCATCGGGTTCACCTCGCTGGCACCAGATGTGCGCGCGGGGGTGAACCCATTGGTCGCTGGAGCACGCGGGCAAGACGCCACCGGCGTGTCCGCTCGATTCGTAAGATACGGTCATCAGGCCTATACCGCTCCCTACGCTCGCATTATCGAGGTCAGGTTCTTGGGGTGGTCCCTACCGGGATCTCAGCCGATGGACGGCCCCCCCGCGACGTCCGGGTATGTACTGCTCCGGGACGGGCAGTTCAAGCTTCGGCCCAGCGGATCCCCGGGTTCCGGGCGCCATGTGCCGCAATCTTCGAAAAATCCAGCCAAACCCTTGGCGGATTGTACCAATCGCGTTTACCGCCTGGAGACGCGTGGAAGCCGATCATGACGGCCATGCGCATTGTCATGCTAGTTCTCGGGATCTTCATCTTCGTCGCCGGCGACATCGCCGTGAACAACGGCGCGTCGTTTCGCGCCTGGGGTTACTATATCGCGACCCTGATGCGCACCACCGGCGTGATCTGAGAGGCGGACTTGCCGGTCTCAGCGTATCGCGACACGAGAAGCCAGTCGGCGTCCTGAAACGTGGATATCCCCCCGCGCGGTCCCGGCCACTCGCGAGAACGAGCGGTGCCGGGCGCGGCGGTCGTCATTTGGCTGAGAAAACAAGAGGTCCCGTGCCCGCGATCGAGATCGCGACCGGCTCGCCGATTGCTGGTGCGCCCCCGCGCGGCGCCGCGACGGTCAGGTTCGCAGGGAGCCCTTCAACGGTGACGGTGAGCAGCCGGGCGTCGCCGTGGGAGGCGACTGACAACACCCGTCCGTGGATCACACCTGCGGGGTCGAGGGCGAGGTCGCGCGGGCGAATGCACACGATCGCGTCCGCGCCGTCGGCGAGCCCGTCGGCCGGGAAGCGACCGAGTGCCGTGGTGACGACGCCGTTGTGGCAGACACCGGCAATCTCGTTGAAGTCCGAGAAGAAGCGGGCGGCGAGCAGCGACGCCGGTCGATGGTGGAGGTCCTCCGCCGTGCCTGCCTCGGCGATGCGGCCGGCGTGCATCAACAGGATGCGATCGGCCATGCGCGTGGCGTCGTCGGGATCGTGCGTGACGAGGATGGCGGTGGCGGCAGTGTCGCGGAGTGCGGCGGACGTCTCGCCACGGATCGAATCGCGGGTGCGCCGGTCGAGATTCGAAAAGGGCTCGTCCATGAGCAGGATCTTGGGGCGGGGGAGCAGCGCGCGGGCGAGCGCGACCCGTTGCTGCTCGCCGCCGGACAGGCGATGCGGATAGTCCCGCTCGCGTTCGGCCAATCCGATTCGACGCAGGACGCCGCGCGCGCGCGCCGTTGCCTCGGCCGACTTGGGCCGGTCCAGCCCGAACGTGAGGTTGGCGAGCACGGTCAGGTGGGGAAACAACGCGTAGTCCTGGAACATCATGCCGACGCCGCGCTTCTCCGGGGGGACGAACGGTGCGGTGACGTCGCGGCCGTCAATGACGACGCGCCCGGACTCGGGCAGATCAAGCCCGGCAATCAGGCGCAGCAGGGTCGACTTGCCGGAGCCGGAGTGACCGACGAGGGCGACGATCTCGCCGCTTGTGACGGACAGAGACACGTCGTCGACCGCGGTCACCGGCCCGTAGGTCCGGCAAAGATGGTCGAGGATCAGCGCCGGGGCCGCGGCGGCGCCGGCGGTCCGAAGTGCGCCTGGATTGTCGCTCGGTGGAGTGACGTTCGGATCGCGGCTAAGCATCCTGTGCATCTCGACAGCCGACCCGGCGGCCGGCTCGGTGGCCCTGAACGCCGCCATGTGCCATCCGCGCCGCTGTGGCGCAAGACTCGCCGGCCGTTGCGGTCGACGCGCGGCCGGCGCGGGGTTCATGGCGTCGGCCTCTTGCCGCGCACCGCCGGGCGGCCGAGGCGCGCGAGCAGGATCACCGGGGCGAGGCCTGCGGCGATGATGGCCAGCGCGGCGACGGCGCCGTCCTCGTAGGTGCCGCGCACGGCCTCAGCGTAGATGTGCGTGGCGAGCGTCTCGAAGTTCAGCGGGCGCAGCAGCAGCGTCGCCGGCAGCTCCTTCATGCAGTCGACGAAGACGAGGATGGCGGTGGCGCCGAGCGCAGGGCGGATCAGACGGAGATGGACGGCGCGCAAAACGCCGGCCGGCGTGCGGCCGAGCGTGCGTGCGCTCTGGTCGAGCGACGGGGCGATCTTGTCGAAGCCGGCCTCGATACCGCCGGCAGCGATCGCCAGGAAACGCGCGACATAGGCATAGACGAGGATCGCCAGGGACCCCGACAGCATCAGCCCGGTCGACATGCCGAACACGCCGCGGCTCCAGCCATCGACCAGGTTGTCCAACCCGGCGAGCGGGATGAAAAGCCCGATCGCCAGCACCGTGCCGGGGAGCGCATAGCCCAGACCGGCGACGCGAACGAGGCCCTTGCCGATGCGGCCGCGATCGAGGCGCGCGGCGTAGGCGAGGAGAACACCGAGAACCAGCGCAATGGCAGTGGCGACGACGGACACGATGAGCGTGTTGGCGGTCTCGGCGAGGATGGCATCGGAGAAACCCGCAAAGCCGATGCGCCGCGTTGCCTGACTGGCGAGATGAAGGGCGGGGACGACGAAGCCGAGGAGAACGGGAGCGGCACCGAGGACGAGGGCCAGGGCGGCGCCTTTGCCGGAGAGCCGCTTGCGGGCCAGGACATGGGAGCGCTGGGTCGCGGTGGCGTAGCGCCGGCCGCGCCGGGCTGCCCTTTCCAGAACGATCAGGACGACGACGATCGCCAGCATGACGAGCGCGATCTCGGCGGCGCCGGCGAGGTTCGACTGGTTGACCCAGGTCGAATAGACCGAGACGGTCATGGTGCGGATGCCGAGGAACTGAGATGCGCCGATATCGTTGAGCGTCTCCATCAGGGCAAGGCTCGCGCCGATGGCGATCGCGGGACGTGCGAGCGGCAACGCGACGCGAAAGAACGCACGCCGTCCGGTGCTCAGCATGCGTGCCGTCTCGATCAAGCCAGCGGCCTGCATCAGGAACAACGCGCGCACCGAGAGGTAGACGTAAGGGTAGAGAACCATGCCGAAGAGCAGGATCGCGCCTGGCATCGACCGGACGTCGGGGAGGCGCAGGCCTTGCGGATCGGCGATGCCGAGGAGGGCGCGCAAAGCGCTCTGGACAGGCCCGATCGGGTGGAGGAGGTCGACGTAGGCGAAGGCGACGACATAGGTCGGAACCGCAAGCGGCAGCAGCAGCGCCCAATCGAGGGTGCGGCGGCCAGGAAAATCGTAGGCCGTCACCAGCCACGCCGACCCGGTCCCGATGAGGACGACGACCACCGCGACACCGGCGAGGAGGATGGCGGTGGCCGGGACGACCGACGGTAGGACGTTGGTGACGAGATGCCGCCACACATCCGCCTCGCCGCCAAGGGCGATCACGACCAGCGCCAGGATCGGCGTCAGAACGAGCGCTGCGACCGCGGCCGAGGCGATCAGCCAGTTGCAATAGCCGGAACAGCGTCGCGGCAGGGAAACGAACGGCCGCATCCGCTGCTCGGCAAGCGTCGTCGCATTCACAGCACTTGGCCTGACGGCGGCAGGATCATGCGGCTCCGCCTAGTTGTCGAATCCGACCTTGTCCACCAGCTCGCTCGCGGCCTTGCGATGTGCGGCAATCTTGGCAAGCGGCAACGGGTCGAACTCCAACATGCCGAAGCTCGCGACGATCGGGTCCGGCGGTACGCCCGGCTTGACCGGATACTCGAAGTTGGCGTGGGCGTAGAGCGCCTGTCCTTGATCTGAGACAAGAAACTCCAGGAAGCGCAGGGCGTTGTCCTTGTTGGGTGCGTATTTGGCGACCGACGCACCGGAGATGTTGATGTGGGTGCCGCCGTCTTCGAACGTCGGCAGAATGACCTTGATCGCGGCGCCCCACGCTTCCTGGTCGGGACCGCCGGCGCCGCTGCGCATCAGCCCGACGTAGTACGAATTGGCGGGGCCGATGTCGCAGATGCCGCCGAGGATATCGCGGGCGACGTCGCGGTCGCCGCCGCCCGGTTTGCGAGCGAGATTGTCCTTGACCGCCGCCAACCACGTCTCGGCCGCGGCCTCTCCATGGTGCGCGATGAAAGCGGCGAAGAGGGCGGTGTTGTAGGGATGTTGGCCGGAGCGGATGCAGACCCGTCCCTTCCAGCGCGGGTCGGCAAGATCCTCGTATGTCATGGCGTCGAGGTCGATGCGGTCCTTCGCGGCATACAGCACGCGGGCACGCATCGACACGGCGAACCAGCGGCCGTCGGGATCGCGCAGGTTGGCCGGAATCGCAGCTTCAAGCACGTCCGATTGAAGCGGTTGGGTAACGCCGGCGTCCGCGAGGTCGACGAGGTTGCCGATGTCGACGGTCATGAGAACGTCGGCGGGCGAGTTCTCACCCTCGGCGGCGACCCGCTCGGCCAGTCCGGTTTCGACGAACACGGTGTTGACCGTGATGCCCGTCTCGGTGGTGAAGGCTTTGATCAGGGGCTGGACGAGCCCCGGTTCGCGGGTGGTGTAGAGGTTGACTTCGGCGGCCGAGGCGGCGGGAGAGAGGATCAGAGAGGCAAGCAGGCCGAGCCAGCGCGCGGCCGCGGGCGACAAACGCATCGTGTTCTCCTCGTGTCGCGGCGGTTCAAGGGCCGCGCGATGGTGCGAGGGAATACAGGGGGGCGATCGGCCAAGTCAAGTAACGATGACCGTTTTGGAATGAGTCTAGGCTGTTGATTTGGAATAATTCTAGAAAAGTACCGAACGTTTTTGTCCACATGGGCGATTTGAACTATCTCGGCGTGCGAAAATACTTTTTGTTATTCACACGGGCGAGGCGTGGTCGCCGTCGCGGCAGCGAGCGCCGTGGCGAGCCGGCTTCGGATATCATCGGTGAGCGCGAGATTCGGTTGGAAGCGGGGGACGGCTTTGGCTGGCGCACGCAAGACCACCGAGACGGCGAACTTCGACTGGGCGGATCCGCTCCTGCTCGACCAGCAGCTCGCCGTGGAGGAACGGCAGATCCGCTACGCGGCGCGTGACTACGCGCAGGGAAAACTTCTGCCGCGCGTCCTGACCGCATTCCGCGAGGAGCGCTTCGACCGCGAAATCGTTGGTGAGATGGGGGCGCTCGGATTCCTCGGGTGCACCATCCCGGAAGCCGACGGCGGCGGCGGTGCGAGCTACGTCAGCTACGGGCTGATCGCCCGGGAGGTGGAACGGGTCGACTCCGGCTATCGTTCGGCTCTGAGCGTCCAGTCGTCGTTGGTCATGTATCCGATCCACGCGTACGGCACTGAAGCGCAACGACGGAAGTACCTGCCGAGGCTGGCGCGTGGGGAGTGGGTGGGCTCGTTCGGCCTGACTGAGCCCGACCACGGCTCGGATCCGGGCGGCATGACGGCACGGGCGGAGAAGATCGACGGCGGGTACCGCCTGACCGGCACCAAGACATGGATCACCAACGCTCCGATCGCCGACGTGATGGTGGTGTGGGCGAAGTCGGCGGCGGACGGCGGAGCGATCCGCGGCTTCGTCCTGGAACGCGGGATGAAGGGGCTGTCGACGCCGCCAATCGAGGGCAAGATGTCGCTGCGGACCTCGGCGACCGGCCAGATTGTCATGGAGGGCGTCGAGGTTCCGGATGACAACCTGCTGCCGGACGCGTTCGGCCTCGCCGGGCCGTTCGGTTGTCTCAACGGCGCGCGCTATGGCATCGCCTGGGGTGCGATGGGGGCGGCAGAGGACTGCTGGCAGCGGGCGCGGACCTACGTCATCGAGCGCAGGCAGTTCGGGCGACCGCTCGCCGCTAACCAGCTCGTCCAGAAGAAGCTCGCCAACATGCAGACGGAGATTGCGCTCGGGCTACAGGCGGCGTTCCGCGTCGGCCGGCTGTTCGACGAAGGCAAGGCGACACCTGAGATGGTGAGCCTGATCAAGCGCAACAACGCCGGTAAGGCGCTCGAGGTCGCGCGCGCCGCCCGCGACATGCACGGCGGCAACGGTATCGCCGAGGAGTTCCACGTCATGCGCCACATGGTGAACCTCGAAACGGTCAACACCTACGAGGGCACCCATGACATCCACGCCCTCATCCTCGGCCGCGCTCAGACCGACATCCAGGCGTTCTCGTGACGGCGGGACAGCCGCCGCTCGCCGGCCTGAAGGTGCTGGAGCTCGCCCGTGTCCTCGCCGGCCCGTGGGCGGGGCAGGTGCTCGCCGACCTCGGTGCCGAGGTGATCAAGGTCGAGAGCCTCGCCGGCGACGAGACCCGCCGCTGGGGCCCGCCGATGGTCGATAACGGCGACGGCACCGAGGACGCCGCCTATTTCCACGCCTGCAACTGCGGCAAACGATCGATCGCGGTCGATTTCGGCGCACCTGCCGGGCGCGACATCGTCAAGGTGCTGGCGGCGCGGTCGGACGTTTTGATCGAGAACTTCAGGGTAGGCGGGCTCAAGAAATACGGCCTCGACTACGACAGCTTGAGACCGACCAACGCCCGCCTCATCTACTGCTCGATCTCCGGCTTCGGCCAGGACGGACCGTATGCGGCACGGCCGGGCTACGACTTCCTGATCCAGGCGATGGGCGGCATCATGGACCTCACCGGCGATCCTTCGGGCGAGCCGCAAAAGGTGGGGGTCGCCTATGCCGACATCTTCACCGGCCTCTATGCGGTGATCGCCATCCAGGCGGCGCTCGCCCACCGCGAGCGCGCCGACGAGGGGCAACATATCGACATGGCGCTGCTCGACACCCAGGTCGGCGTGCTCGCCAACCAGGCGATGAACTATCTCGTGTCGGGGGTATCGCCGCATCGCCTCGGCAACGCCCATCCCAA
>CAYTXI010000027.1:0-25032 GCA_964441935.1 uncultured Bauldia sp. | reverse complement strand
CGACAAGGTCACCTACGGCGACGTGTTCCTGCAGGCCGAGCAGGAGTACTCGCGGCACAATTTCGAGTACGCCGACACGGACATGCTGTTCGAGCAGTTCCGGATGGCCGAGGCCGCGTGCAAGAAATATCTCGAAGCGGGTAGGGACGGCACTATGGCGCTGCCAGCCTACGACCAGGTGATCAAGGCCGGCCACATCTTCAACCTGCTCGACGCCCGCGGCGTCATCGCCGTCACTGAGCGCCAGAGCTACATCCTGCGGGTGCGCGACCTCGCCAAGGCTTGCGGCGGCGCCTGGTTGGCGACGGCGGGGGGAAGTGCGTGATCATTGGGGGCCAGCGTCCTACCCTCCCCTGGAGGGGGAGGGTCGGCGCAAAGCGCCGGGGAGGGGTGGCATGACTTCAGTGAGTCGAAGACCAAGCCCCGTCGACAGGTTTCGTCGCGGCCCCGCGAAGCGCCTTCGCCAACGCCGCACGGAACCCGAGTTGAGGCTCTGGGGAGCGCTGCGCGACCTGCCACTGATCGGCTCGCATTTCCGGCAGCAGGTGCCGATCGGCCCCTACGTGGCCGACTTTGCCTGCATGGCCTCGCACCTGGTCATTGAGATCGACGGTTCGCAACATGGCGACGAGGAAACCTCGGCCGCTGACGAAGAGCGATCGCGCCGGCTTGAGTCGGAGGGCTATCGCGTATTGCGGTTTTGGAACTCCGATCTGCACCAGAACCTGAACGGTGTGCTGGAGACGGTCTACGCCGCCGTTCACGGGAGTTTGGACGCCGAGACGACGAAATTGAAGCACCGGCGTCATGTACGAGGGTCGGCCGAGCAGGCCACCCCACCCCGGCGCGCTAGGCGCGCCGACCCTCCCCCTCCAGGGGAGGGTGGGCAGAACCATGCCTGACCTCCTGCTCGAACTCTTCTCGGAGGACATCCCCGCCCGCATGCAGCGGCGCGCCGCCGAGGACTTGCGAAAGCTCGTCACCGACGCGCTGGTCGAGGCCGGCCTCGTCTACGAAGGCGCCAGGGCTTTCGCGACGCCGCGCCGCCTCGCGCTCACGGTCCACGGGCTGCCGGCCCGCTCCCCCGATACCCGCGAGGAACGCAAGGGCCCCCGCGTCGGCGCGCCGGACAAGGCCATCGAAGGATTTCTAAGAGGGGCAGGCCTCGCTTCGATCGATCAAGCGACGGTCCGCGAGGACAAGAAAGGCGATTTCTACGTCGCGCTGATCGACAGGCCCGGGCGCGCCGCGCCGGACGTGATTGCCGAGATCGTGCCCAAGGTCGTCCGCGACTTCCCGTGGCCGAAGTCGATGCGCTGGGGCGCACCTGTTCTTGCCGGCATCGTGACTGAAAGCGGGGACCAAATTGTCACCGAGGCAGGCGATCGGATCGTGACCGAGGACTGGATTCGCTGGATCCGTCCGCTGCACGCCATCCTCTGTGTCTTCGGTCCGGAGACGGAGGATACCGAGGTGGTCGATTTCGAGATCGGCGGCGTCCGCTCCGGCAATCTTACCTACGGCCACCGTTTCATGGCGCCGGGACCGATTGAGGTACGGCGCTTCGACGACTACGTCGCCAACCTGGAGAAGGCGAAGGTCGTCCTCGACGACGACCGCCGCAAGGAGATGATCCGCGCCGACGCCCGCGACCGCGCGCTGGCCCTCAACCTCGAACTGGTGGAGGACGAGGGGCTGCTGGAGGAGGTCGCCGGCCTCGTCGAATGGCCGGTGGTCTTAAGCGGCACCTTCGACGCCGCCTTCCTGGACATCCCGCCCGAGGTCGTCCGCACCACCATCCGCGCCAACCAGAAATGCTTTGTGCTGCGCGATCCCGCCACGGGCAAGCTCGCCAACCGTTTCGTCCTTGTCGCCAACATTGACGCACCGGACGGCGGCAAGGCGATCGTCGCCGGCAACGAGCGCGTTATCGCCGCCCGCCTCGCCGACGCGCACTATTTCTACGACACCGACCTGAAGCCGCTGCCCGGCTACGAGGACGCCGGCAAGCCGCTCGACCAGCGCCTCGCCAAGCTGAAGGGGCAGACCATCGTCTTCCATGAGAAGCTCGGCACCCAGGGCGCGCGGGTGGAGCGCATCGTCAGGTTGGCGAAGGAGATCGCGCCGCTGATCGGCGCCGATCCCGCAAAGGCGGGCCGCGCTGCCGCCCTCGCCAAGGCCGACCTGATGACGGAGATGGTCGGCGAATTCCCCGAGCTCCAGGGCCTGATGGGGAAATACTACGCGCTGGCTGAGGGCGAGGATGCCTCGGTCGCCACCGCGATCGAGGACCACTACAAGCCCCTCGGCCCCTCGGACGACGTTCCAACCGACCCGGTCGCCATCGCCGTTGCTCTCGCCGACAAGCTCGACATGCTGGTCGGCTTCTGGGCGATCGATGAAAAGCCGACGGGCTCCAAGGACCCGTTCGCGCTTCGACGCGCGGCGCTCGGCGTGATCCGCATCGTGCTGGACAACGACGTGCGTCTTGACCTTTGGGAGCCTCTGTCAACCGCCCGCGGGTCCTATATCGACCAAGGCAATGAGCATGTCGCCGCCGGTGTTGACGCCTGGATCGACCAGGCGGTCCACCCCGATGAGAGTGCGCGCGCGACCACTGAACGAATTGCCACCGCATTTGGCGTTTCGGGTTTGCAAGCGTTCTTCCGGGATCGACTGCAGGTTCAATTGCGCGAGCAGGGAGCCCGACACGATCTGGTTGATGCGGTCTTTGCGCTTCCCGGTCAGCGCGACCTCGTGCTCGTCGTCCGCCGCGTCGAGGCGTTGGGCGATTTCCTCGACACCGACGATGGTGCCAACCTTCTCGTCGGCTACCGCCGCGCTGCCAACATCCTGCGCGACGAGGAAAAGAAGTCGGGCGAGACCTACGACGACGAGCCGGACCCGAAGCTTTTATCCGAGCCCGAGGAGCGGGCGCTGTTCGAGGCGATCGGCGCGGCGGAAGGCGAGGTGAGGGCGGCCGTCGAGGTCGAGGACTTCGCCGATGCCATGCGCGCGCTCGCCAAGCTGCGCGCGCCCGTGGACGCCTTCTTCGACAAGGTTCTCGTCAACGCGCCGGACCCCGGGGTCCGCGCCAACCGTCTCCGCCTCCTCAACCGTATTCGCCAAGCGACGCTTGCCGTCGCCGAATTCTCGCGGATCGCCGGTCCCTAGCCGATCTCCACGACCAGCCGCCCGCGCACCTTGCCTGCGACGATGTCGCTGGCGGCGCGGGCGATGCCATCGAAGCCGATGGTCGTCGTCATCGCCGCGAGCTTGTCGCGGTCAAGGTCGCGCGCGAGCCGGGCCCACGCTTCGATGCGTCGCGCCTTCGGCTGGTAGACTGAGTTGATGCCGAGGAGCGACACCCCTCGCAGGATGAACGGCGCCACCGACGTGGCGAGGTCCATGCCGGCGGCGTTGCCACAGGCGGCGATCGCGCCTTCCGCCCTGGTCATCGACAAAACGTTGGCGAGAATCGTCCCACCGACCGCATCGATGCCCGAGGCCCAGCGTTCCTTGCCGAGGAGGCGCGGCGCGTCTGAGAGCTCGGCGCGTTCGACGACCTCGCCGGCGCCGAGACCCTTGAGGTAGTCCGCCTCGTCCGCGCGTCCCGTCACCGCCGCGACGGCGTAGCCGAGGCCGGCAAGCAGCGCGACCGCCATGGAGCCAACGCCGCCGCTCGCCCCGGTCACCACCGCCGGGCCGTGGCCGGGCGCGGCCCCGTGGGCTTCGAGCGCGAGCACGGCGAGCATCGCCGTGTAGCCGGCGGTGCCGATCGCCATCGCCTCCGCACCGGTGAACCCCTCCGGCAGTGGGATCAGCCAGTCGCCCTTGACGCGCGCCATTTCGGCATAGGCGCCCATGTGCGTCTCGCCGAGCCCCCATCCGTTGAGGATCACTTTGTCGCCGGGCTGGAACTCGACGCGCGACGAGGCGGTGACGGTGCCCGCGAAATCGATGCCGGGGATCATGGGGAAGCGCCGGACCACGGGTAGCTTGCCCGTGATCGCCAGGCCGTCCTTGTAGTTGACCGTCGAATATTCGACCCGCACGTCGACGTCGCCGTCCATCAGAGTGTCGGGCGTCAGCGTTTCGATCGCCATCCCCTGCTTGTTCGTCGCCTCGTCGCGACGGATGACTAGGGCCCTGAAGGTGTCCATGATCGCTTCCCGGCTCTTGCCGACACCTACCGTCAGACCGCGGCGGAGCGAAGCCGCTCCGGCCGCCGCATGATGCGCCGTTGTGCACACCCGACGATTGGAATTCTGCTCCCGAAGTGCTTATATCCACGGCGAACCGGCCGTGTGGCCGGGTCTTTTAATGTGTTAAATATGCTCAATATGAGCATATTTAAGGAGGCGACATGACCGCCCTCGAATCCGCTGCCCACGAGCGCCGGACCGGGAAGGCGCGGGGGGACTTCGCGCCGCTGCCGATACCCTCGCTGGAGTACACCGATGCGGTTGCCGCCGAGACGGCACACCTCTACGAGCGCGTCAAGAACGTGATCCCAGCGATCGAGTGGCCGACGATGGCGCCATATGTGAAGGCCATCAACGAGCTCAAGCTGACGCGGAACGCGGTCATCCTCGCCCACAACTACCAGACGCCAGAGATCTTCCATTGCCTCGCCGACATCAAGGGCGACTCCCTACAGCTTGCCGTCGCCGCCGCCAAGAGCGATGCCGATGTCATCGTACAGTGCGGGGTCCACTTCATGGCCGAGACCTCGAAGCTGCTCAATCCAGACAAACTGGTGCTGATCCCCGACATGAAGGCCGGGTGCTCGCTCGCCGCCTCGATCACTGGCGCCGACGTGCGCCTGCTGCGCGAGCGCTACCCGGGCGTTCCCGTCGTCACCTACGTTAACACCTCCGCCGAGGTAAAAGCCGAGAGCGACATCTGCTGCACCTCGTCGAATGCCGTCGAGGTCGTCGAGAGCCTCGGCACCGACCGCGTGATCTTCCTCCCCGACCAGTACCTCGCAAAGTGGGTCGCCTCCCAGACCGGGGTCGAGATCATCGCTTGGCACGGCACCTGCGAGGTCCACGAGCGCTTCACCGGTGAGGAACTGCGCGAATACCGCGACGCTAACCCAGGCGTCCAAATCCTGGCGCATCCCGAGTGCCCGCCGGACGTCCTCGCCGAGGCGGACTTCACCGGCTCGACTGCCAAGATGACCAAGTGGGTCCTCGACCGCCGTCCGCCCAAGGTTCTGCTCGTCACCGAGTGCTCTATGGCCTCCAACGTCGCCGCCGAGGCGCCGGACGTTGAATTCATCCGCCCGTGCAACTTCTGCCCGCACATGAAGCGCATCACGCTCCCCAAGATCCTCGACAGCCTGGTCGAGCTGAAGGAGGAGGTAACGATCGACCCGCTTGTCGCCGACCGCGCCCGCGCCGCCGTCGAGCGCATGATCAATCTGAAGAGTTGACAGTCGACGCTTCCGAGGCATGCGCGATTCCCCGAGGTCACGCCAATGCTTGACGTGTTGAGTCGATCAGGGGCCCTCCCCTCCGACGTGATCATCGTCGGCGGTGGCCTTGCTGGCCTGTTCTGCGCGCTGCGCCTGGCGCCGCGCCCGGTGACGGTGCTGACCGCTGCGCCGATCGGGGAGGGGGCATCTTCCGCTTGGGCCCAGGGCGGCATCGCCGCCGCCATCGCCCCCGGCGATTCGATCGACAAACACCTGGCGGACACCATCCGCGCCGGCGACGGCATCGTCGACGAGCAAATCGCCCGTCTCGTCGTGTCGGAGGCGCCGGCCCGCGTCCATGACCTGCTCGCCTACGGTGTTCCGTTCGACCGCGACCTCGAGGGCCGTCTCGCCGTATCGCGCGAGGCGGCGCACTCCGAGGCCCGCATCGTCCACGTTCGCGGCGACCTCGCCGGCGCCGCGATCATGCAGGCTTTGCTGGCCGCGGTCCGCAAGGCGCCATCGATCCGTTTGTTCGAGGGCTACGTCGCCGAAAGCCTGGACGTGTCCGGCGAGCGCGCCACCGGCATTGTCGCGCGCCCCAGGGGCGGTGGCAGAGCCGTTCGCTTGGCCGCCCGCGCCGTCGTTCTCGCCTCGGGCGGCGTCGGCAGGCTGTATGCCGTCACCACTAACCCGGCCGAGGCCGACGGCGGCGGCATGGGGATGGCCGCCCGCGCCGGTGCGATGATTGCCGACGCCGAATTCGTCCAGTTCCACCCGACCGCCATCGACGTCGGTCGCGACCCGGCGCCGCTCGCCACCGAGGCTCTGCGCGGCGCCGGTGCCACCCTTGTCAACGCCGCCGGCGAGCGCTTCCTCCTCGGCGTTCATCCCGATGCAGAGCTCGGGCCGCGCGATGTCGTCGCCCGCGCCATTCACACCGAGATCGCCGCCGGCCACGGCGCATTTCTCGATTGTCGTGAGGCCATCGGTGCCGACATCGCGGAGAAGTACCCGACCGTCTACCGCTCCTGCCTGGAAGCCGGCATCGACCCGGCCCATGAGCTGATCCCGGTGGCGCCGGCCGCCCACTACCACATGGGCGGCATCCTCACCGACGCCCGCGGCCGCACCACGCTCGACGGCCTGTGGGCGTGCGGCGAGGTCACCTCGACCGGCGCCCACGGCGCCAACCGCCTCGCCTCGAACTCGTTGCTCGAGGCGGTCGTGTTCGCTGCCCGCGTTGCCGCCGACGTCAAGGACCGCCTGCCCGCACCCGAGCCGGCGACTTTGTCCGATCTGGCAGATGTCGACCAGACCGCCGATCCGGACCCCGACGATGTCGCGCGTCTCCGCCGAATCATGACTAACCACGTCGGCGTGGTCCGCAATCGCGATGGATTGTGCCGGGCCCTCAGGGCCATTTCCGACCTCGAGGGTAGGTGCCGCTCACCACGCTTCCTGAATATGCTCACCGCCACGCGCATGATTGCCGCCGCCGCGCTCGCCCGCACCGAGAGCCGCGGCGGCCACTACCGCTCCGATTTCCCGGCGCACGATCCCGCGTGGCGGCACCGCACGTTCATGACCCTGGCGCAGGCCGAACGGTTGGAGACGGAACCGGTACCGGTCACACGGATGGAGCGCACCCTTGGAGGATGAAGCCGGGGCTCCGCCACGAAGCGGCTGGGCGCCACTGGTGTCGGAGCTGTTCGTCTCCGATCTCGGCGCCAGCCTCGCCTTCTGGCGCGATCTTCTCGGCTTTCGCATCGCATACGTACGGCCCGGCTTCGTCTATCTCGAGCGGATTGAAGGTGCGCAGATCATGCTCTGCGAGCGCGACGGCACCTTCGAGACCGGGCCGATGGAACCGCCTTATGGACGAGGCGCAATGTTGCAGGTCTATGTCGCCAGCCTGGCACCGATTGCCGAGGCATTGTCGGGGCGCGGCTGGCCGTTCTACACGCCGGTCCAGGAGGTTTGGCGGCGGTGGGGCGACCGCGAAGGCGGCCAACGCGAGTTCTTCGTTCAGGACCCCGACGGGTATCTGATCATGATCGCTGAGCACATCGGCGAGCGACCGCTTCCGGCGTAGGGAACTCCCATGAAAGACCTGCCCGTCCTTTCTTCCACGCTGATCAACGATGCGGTCCGCGCCGCGCTCAGCGAGGACCTCGGACGCGCCGGCGATATCACCTCCGCCGCGACCATTCCGGCCGGTGCGCGCGCCACCGCCGATCTCGTCGCCCGCAAGCGCGGCGTCATCGCCGGAATTGATCTCGCCGCCGCGGCCTTCCGCGAACTCGATCCGACGATCCGCTTTGACGCGAAAGTCGCCGACGGAAGTACTGTCGAGGCTGGCGCGATCGTAGCCAAACTGGAGGGGCCGGCGCACGCCGTGCTCTCGGCCGAGCGCGTCGCGCTCAATTATCTCTGCCACCTGTCCGGCGTCGCCACGGCGACCGCGGCGCTCGTGGCCCGCGTCGCCCACACCCACGCCCGCATCGTCGACACCCGCAAGACCACGCCGGGCATGAGAACGTTGGAGAAATACGCCGTGCTCTGCGGCGGCGGCTTCAACCATCGCTTCGGCCTCGACGACGCCATCCTCATCAAGGACAACCACATCGCCGTCTCCGGTGGCGTCATCGCGGCGATTGAACGTGCCAAGGCGGCCGCCAGTCACATGGTCAAGGTCGAGGTGGAGGTCGGCAACCTCGACCAGCTTGCCGAGGCGATGACCGTTGGGCCTGACGCGGTTCTGCTCGACAACATGAGTGTTGAGGACACGCGGACCGCGGTTCGCCTCGTCGCCGGCCGCGCCGTGGTCGAGGCTTCTGGCAACGTCACCCTAGATACCGTTGCCGCGATCGCCGACACCGGAGTCGATCTGATCTCGTCCGGCTGGATCACGCACTCCGCCCCGGCGCTCGACATCGCGCTCGACGTCGAGACGAGCTGAACTTTAGCTCCAACCGCCGCCGTAGGTCTTGTAGAAGATGTGGCGGCCGATCTTTTTCATCTTCTTCATGCTACTCGCCCAGCGCGGCTTGACGTAGGTTGCGTGGTAATGCGTCGCCGCGCCAACGTCGCTCATGTAGAGGTGTTTGTCGTCGTTGATCACCTTGCGCGCCAGCGCCTGCGCTTCTGCCCACGAGCGCTTGTCGGTAATGCGGTCGCGGATACCGTCGCAGGCGAACGAGAACTGACAACGATTGCGCTTGTTTTTGTTCTGATAGACGACACCACAGATGGTGTTCGGGTAGGCTGGGTTCTTCAGCCGGTTGAGCACCACCTGGGCGACGGCGGTGCGTCCGCTCTCCGGCTCGCCGCGGGCCTCGAAATAGATCGCCGTGGCCAAGCACTTGACCTCGGTTGCCGAGCGCGCGCTCGCCGGGATTTTGGCGTTCACCCAGGCATGGTTGGCGCCGGCTTCCGGGTCGACGATCGCGCCCTTGGTCTTGCCCGCCATTACCGCGTCGAACGGTTCGTTCGCCGCGTCGGCATGGTCGGCCGGCGCGTAGGACAGGAGGACCGGCTTGGCCGGCCCGGTCTTCTTGGTCTCGGTGTCGGCCGGCACCGCGGCTTCGGCGGCCTTCATCGGCGGTGCTTCGGTGGTCCTCTCCTCGCCCGGCGCGGCTTCCGAGACGGCGGTGGTCTTGGGTTTGGCCAAGACGAACGCCGCCCGCGGCAGTCCGGCGCCGTCGTCGACCGGCGCGAACAGCGCCGCCGTTTCGATGACGCCGGCGCTGATGGCCCCCATGGGTTTGTCGACGTCCAGGTCCGCCTTGCCGGCACGGTTGATGGTGTCGGCGCGCGCGATCGAACCGGTCGTAATGGGGTCGAAGCCGCGGTCGACCCTAACGGCGGTTCCCTTTGGTACCCCCGGTCCGATCAGCGCGGCAAACGCGCGCCGCTCAGCGCCTCCGGCATCTTTGACGACGAGCCGTACCTGCCAGCGGTCGTTCCGCGCCACCTGGTCGGTGAATCGGCTCAGTGCATCCAGTGGCGCGATTGACTGCGTCGACAGCGCGAAGAAGAGGCCGGCAAGGAGCGCGCGGCGGTGGACGGTTCCCCGTCGGACCTGCTGACGTTGTCTCCCCCGTACGACCAACGCGTTACTCCACGCACGCAAATCCGGTGACGATCGCCTTGGCCGCAATCGGTGCCAACACGACCAGACAGCCCACGTGTCCAGAGATGCCGGATTAACCTTGAAAGTCGGTTAATGCGGGAGTTCCGGCAGCGCCCACCGCCAATCGACACTGTGAGTCGGGCGATAATGAGCGCGAGTCCCGGCGGTCGTGTGGAATGATTTAGGCGGTTCCGGAACCACCTTCGTGGCCCTTGGCCTTGAGCGCCGCCTGGGCTGCGGCGAGGCGGGCGATCGGCACGCGGAACGGCGAGCATGAAACGTAGTCGAGACCGGTCTCGTCGCAGAATTCGATCGATGCCGGGTCGCCGCCGTGCTCGCCGCAGATGCCGAGCTTGATGCCGGCCCGCGTGGCGCGCCCGCGCTCCGACGCCATCCTGACGAGCGCACCGACACCGTCCCGGTCGATGGTCACGAACGGGTCGTTGGCGAACACGCCCCGCTCGGTGTAAGCGCCGATGAAGTTGGCCGCATCGTCGCGCGAGATGCCGAAGGTGGTTTGCGTGAGATCGTTGGTACCGAACGAGAAGAACTCGGCCGACTCGGCGATCTTCCCGGCCTCGATCGCCGCGCGCGGCAATTCGATCATCGTGCCGACCTGGTAGCGCGGCTTGATGCCCTTCTCCTCCGCCACTTCGACTGCAGTGGCGTCGATCAGGCCCTTGACCAGATCGAGCTCCGGCTTCACGGCGACCAGCGGCACCATGATCTCCGGTACGATGGTCTGGCCGATCCTGGCGCTGACCTCGATCGCCGCCTCGAATATGGCGCGCGCCTGCATTTCGGCGATCTCGGGGTAGGAGACCGCCAGGCGACAGCCGCGATGGCCGAGCATCGGGTTGAATTCGTGAAGCGCCAGCATCCGTTCGCGCAGCTTCTCCGGCCTGACGCCCATCGCCTTGGCGACTTCGCCAATCTCGTCCACGGTTTTCGGCAGGAACTCGTGCAACGGCGGATCGAGCAGCCGGATCGTCACCGGCAGTCCCTTCATGATCTCGAACAGTTCGATGAAGTCTGAGCGCTGCATCGGCAGCAGTTTGGCGAGCGCCGCCCGTCGTCCCGCTTCGCTGTCGGCGAGAATCATCTCGCGCACGGCGACGATCCGGTCTTCCTCGAAGAACATGTGCTCTGTCCGACAAAGACCGATGCCCTCCGCGCCGAACGTTCGCGCGGCCTGCGCGTCGGCCGGTGTCTCGGCATTGGCGCGCACTTTCATACGTCGTGCCGCGTCGGCCCACTGCATGAGGCGCGAGAACTCGCCCGAGAGTTCCGGCGGTCGCATGTCGACGGCGCCGGCGAGCGCTTCTCCGGTCGTGCCGTCGACGGTGATGATCTCACCCGCCGCGAACGTGCGCCCGCCGGCCGTCATCGTCCCGCCCTGATAGTCGACCCTGACCCCGCCGGCGCCGCACACGCACGGCTTGCCCATGCCGCGCGCCACCACCGCCGCGTGACTGGTCATGCCACCGCGGCTGGTTAGGATGCCCTCGGCGGCGTGCATGCCGCTGATGTCCTCGGGGCTGGTCTCGACTCTGACCAGGATGACCTTGCGGCCCTTCTGGGTGATGGCTTCGGCCGCGTCCGACGAGAACACGATCTCGCCACAGGCGGCCCCCGGCGAGGCCGGCAGGCCGGTCGCGATCAGGTCGCGCTCGGCGTTGGGGTCGATCGTCGGGTGCAGCAGTTGGTCGAGTCCGGCCGGATCGATGCGCAGCACCGCTTCGTCGCGGTCGATCAGGCCCTCGTTCGCCATGTCGACGGCAATCTTCAGCGCCGACTTCGCCGTGCGTTTGCCGGTGCGCGTCTGCAGCATCCACAACTTGCCGCGCTCGATGGTGAATTCGAGGTCCTGCATGTCGCGGTAGTGCTTCTCCAGGATCTCGCAGTTCCGCGCGAATTCGGCGAACGCGTCTGGCATTGCCGCTTCCAGGGATGGGCGGTCCGACCCGTTCGCGCGGCGTGCCGCCTCCGTCAGGTCCTGCGGTGTGCGAATGCCGGCGACCACGTCTTCGCCCTGCGCATTGACCAGGAACTCGCCGTAAATCGCCTTCTCGCCGGTCGACGGATTGCGGGTGAAGGCCACTCCCGTGGCCGAAGTTTCACCGGTGTTGCCGAATACCATCGTCTGCACATTGACTGCCGTCCCCCAGCTTGCCGGCAGGTTGTGCAGGCGGCGGTACGTGATCGCGCGCTGGTTCATCCACGACGCAAACACCGCGCCGATCGATCCCCACAACTGCCTTTTCGGATCCTGCGGAAACGGCGAATCCAGTTCCCGCTCGATGATCGCCTTGAATTCCTCCACCACGCCGGCCCAGTTGTCTCCGTCGAGGTCCGTGTCGAGCGTGTGGCCGCGCCGCGCCTTGAATTCGTCGAGCTGCTCTTCGAACAGGTGCTGGTCGACGCCGAGGACGACGTCGCCATACATTTGGATGAAGCGGCGATAGGAGTCGAAGGCAAACCGCCGGTCGGCGTCGGCGGCAAGCGCCTCGACGCTGTCGTCGTTGAGACCGAGGTTGAGCACCGTGTCCATCATTCCCGGCATTGAGGCGCGTGCGCCGGAGCGCACCGAGACGAGCAGCGGCTGGCGGCGGGCGCCGAACCCTCGGCCGGTCGCCCGCGCCATTTCGTCGAGCGCGGCTTCTACCTGATCTTCAAGGTCGGACGGGTAGCGTCGGTCGTTCTTGTAGTAGTAGTCGCAGACCTCGGTCGTGATGGTGAAGCCGGGCGGCACCGGCAGGCCGAGATGACACATTTCGGCGAGATTAGCGCCCTTGCCTCCGAGGAGGTTGCGCATGTCGGCGCGGCCCTCTGCGCGGCCGTCACCGAACCCGTAAACCCATTTCGGCATGAACCCGATCCGTATTGCAGGTTTTTGTGACGCGCCTTCGTAACCAACGCATTGATGTGACGCAAATCGTGGTTGGCTGCGCTGATCGTGTCAGAACGCCGCGCATCCGGCGCCGCCCGTCGCGGTTCAGCCGCGCGCCCCCAGCCTGAATCCCGGTGCTGGCCGCTCCTTGAGGATCTCCCGGCGGAAACGGAAGAGCGCGGCCGGCCGGCCGCGGCCCCGCTGGGTCGTGGCTCCGGTCGATTCGACCAGATCGGCGCCTTCCACGAGCCGCCTGAAGTTCTGTTTGTGCAGGTGCCGGCCCGAGATCGCCTCCACTGCCCGTTGCAGCTCGGTCAGAGTGAACGACTCGTCCATGAGTTCGAACACCACCGGCCTGTATTTGAGCTTGGCGCGCAGGCGCGAAATCGCCGTGGCCAGGATGCGACGGTGGTCGAAGCGCATCGCGGCCCCAGCCGCGCGGGCCGCTTGGTCGTCGGCGACCGGCCGGCCATCACGGCCGGCCTCGACCACCAGCCCGCCCTCATAGAGCAGCTCGTAGCGGTCAAGCGCCCGTTCCTCGTCCCACCGGGCGATGTCGTCGCCAAACGCCAGGCGGATGCGCTCGGCACGCCCGAGCGGCCGCGCCTCGTGCCGTTCGCCCGGCCGGGTCCGCGCCCAGTGCTGGAGTGCTGGTATCAGCGTTTCGTCGAGGATCGCCGGGCGTCCGTCGCGCCAGTCCTCCCACGGAAAGAACGCGTACCACGGCCGCCACGCTGCCCCGGCACGAGCCAACGCCTCCGACGACTCTTCACTCGCCCTCGTCAACGCCAGGTAGCCAACCGAGACCAGATGAGGTCCGCTGTCGCCCGGTGCCGCATGCCGGCTGCGATCGCCGAAGGTGTAGAGCTGCTCGACGTGGCCGAGCTTGAGAGCCGTTTGTTCTGCGACCCATGCCCTGAGGCCGGCCTCGAACGTCCGGTGCCTTACCGGGTCGAATGGACCGAATGGCAGACCAACGGGCTCGCGCGACGTCTCGCCAGTAGTGACGAGGATCAGAGGCTGCTCATGGGAGACGGCAACGATCGCCGCGTTGAGACCGATCTCGATCGGCGGCCGCTGCGTTCGCTTCATCCAATGTCCTCGACCGGCAGCGCGAACGGCACACCTTCGAGGGCCAGCTCCCCGCGCCCGATCGCCGCAACGGCGGCGATCATCCGGCCGTCACGGCCAAGCAGCCGGTCGGCGAGTGCGACCAGCCGAGCATTCGGCGTGGCGAAAGACGCTGCGGCCCTGAGGCGCTCGGCGATCTTGCGCTCGTCGCGTTCTGGCGCCGCCACGCACAGCGCGATGAACGCGGCCGCCGTCGACCGGCTGATGCCGGCGTAGCAGTGGATCACCATCGGCTGCCGTCGGTCCCAACCCCGAATGAAGTCGATCAGCTCCTGGACGTGGTCCTCGTCCGCCAGGATCATGCCGTCCATCGGCTCGACGATGTCGTTGATGCCTATGAGCAGATGGTTCTCGGACGCGATCTGCTCCGGGCGCGTGACCGGCGTACCGTCATCGATGAGGCTGATCAGGTGGCTCGCCCCGGATCCGGTAACGCTGGCCGTGACCTCCGACAGCGGGCAAACGAGAACGTGGGGCATGGGGATCCTGCTCAGCAAAAAGCCATTTTAGGCCGACCCGATTTCCGGGTCACCATCACTTGGCGGCCGCCTCGACCACCCGGAATCGCGTGAGAAACCGCCGTTCCGCCACCGAAGCCGGCCATGGATCGAGCGCCAGCCGGCTCGGGTCCACCGCTTGCGGCCGCCCAAATAGCCGCGCTGCTTCCCCCTCTGCGAAGCCTGCGAGTCGCGTTGCCTCGTAGTACGCGGCGATGCGATCAGCCGCCTTGATCTTGTCGGCGAGCCGCTGGGGCAGGACCGCTGGCAACCCGAACCGGCGGTGGATCGCGGCGAGCAGGCGCTTTTCCACCTCCCTGTATTCCCCCCCGAGCAGCGCCTTGAACGGCGAGATGAGGTCGCCGATGACGTATTCCGGCGCGTCGTGGAGCATGACCGCCAGCCGCCCGCTGGCGCCGATGTCCGGTGCCGTCGCGGCCACGATCGCCTCGACGAGCAGCGTGTGCTGGGCGACCGAGAACGCGTGCCGTCCGCTGGTCTGGCCGTTCCACCGCGCGACGCGGGCGAGGCCGTGGGCGATATCGTCGATTTCGATGTCGAGCGGCGAGGGGTCGATCAGGTCGAGCCGGCGTCCCGACAGCATCCGCTGCCAGGCGCGGGGCGGGGAGGGGCGGCGGGCCATGTCGGGCTAGTCTTGGGCCGGGCCGTCCGGCCAGCCGAACCGGGCCCAAGACGGCAGTTTCAATGCGAGCGCCGTTCCACCTGCCATCACGGTCTCGCCGGCGTCCATGGCTTCCCTGGCGCGGTCGAGCCGCACCAGCGCGAGCCCCGTCCCGTCGGCGGACGACATGAGCGTGCCGATCGGCCGCTCGCCGGCGGTGACCGCGGTGCCTGCCGCCGGCAGCGGCGCGGCGCCCGTGGCGATCACCACGCGCCGGCGGGCCGTTCCGCGATGCTCCATCCGCGACACCACCTCCTGGCCGACGTAGCAGCCCTTGTTGAAGTCGATGCCGCCGAGCTGGTCCATGTCCGTGTCGTGGGGGAAGGCCTCGCCGAAGGCGAAGTCGATGCCGCCCTCCGGCACCCCGAGGGCGATCCGATGGGCGTCGTAGTCGGCCTCGCCGGCCGTGGCGAGGTCGGCGCCGGCCGCAGCGATCGCCCGCCAGCCGAGCGCCGGGAGCCGCGGGTCGGGCGCGACGACGCCGTCGGCGTCGGGCGCGCCGTCGCCCCACGCCGCCAGAACCTGCCGGCCCTCGGACACGTCCTCGATCGTCACTTTCGCCCTGAGGCGGTAGAACGTGAGCCGCTTGACGAGGTCGGCGACGCTCGCCCGGGCGACGTCGAACAGGAAGCCGTCCCCGTCGCGGAACACGATGAAGTCGAACAGCACCTTGCCCTGCGGCGTCAGCAGCCCGGCATAGACGGCGCGCCCGGGCCCCGCCTGGCCGATATCGGCGGTGACGAGGTCGTTGAGGAGCTTCTCCGCGTCTGCCCCACCAACGGCGACGACCCCGCGCCGCACCAGACTGGCAATCCGCCCCGCGCTCACGATTTCTCTTGCCACGCTTGCATCGCTCCGGCGGCTTAACTAATCGGGACCCTGGCGGCGGGCAAGGCCGCTGTTCCGGAGCAACTCCCCCCTGTGGCTGAAACCTTCGACGTCGCCTTCAGGAACGGCACGGTCGTCAATCACGACGGCGTCGGCGTTCGCGATGTCGCCGCCCGCAACGGCCGCATCGCCGCCATCGGCACGATCGACCCGGAACGCGCCGGCGAGGTCGTCGATTGCACCGGCCTCCACATCCTGCCCGGCGTTATCGACACCCAGGTTCATTTCCGCGAGCCCGGCGCCGAGCACAAGGAGAACCTGGAGAGCGGCTCGCGCTCCGCCGCCATGGGCGGCGTCACCGCCGTCTTCGAGATGCCCAACACCCGGCCGCTCACCGTCACCGCCGGAGCGCTCGCCGACAAGGTCGCCCGCGCCACCGGCCGCATGCATTGCGACTTCGCCTTCTTCGTCGGCGGCACCCGCGACAACGCGGCAAATGCCGGGGAACTGGAAAGGCTTCCGGGCGCCGCCGGAATCAAGATCTTCATGGGCTCGTCCACCGGCGACCTGCTCCTTGCCGACGACGAGGGCCTGCGCGCGATCCTGTCGCGCACCCGCCGCCGCGTCTCGGTCCACGCCGAGGACGAGCCGCGCCTCACCGAACGTATGGACCTCCGCGTTACCGGCGACCCGTCCTCCCATCCCGTATGGCGCGACGCGGTCGCCGCCCTCCGCGCCACCGAGCGCCTCACCCGCATCGCCCGCGAGACCGGCGCCCGTGTCCACCTGCTGCACGTCTCTACGGCAGATGAGATCGACTTCGTCCGCCATCACAAGGACCATGTGTCGGTCGAGCTGACCCCGCAGCACCTGACCTTCGACGCCACCGACTACGCCCGCCTGGGCACGCGACTGCAGATGAACCCGCCGGTCCGCGACGCCGCCCACCGGGCGCGGTTGTGGGCCGCCTTGCAGGAGGGCGTCGCCGACGTGCTCGGCTCCGACCACGCGCCCCACACGCTGGACGAAAAGGCGGAGCCCTATCCGGCCTCGCCCTCGGGTATGCCCGGCGTGCAGACTTTGGTGCCGGTGATGCTCGACCATGTCGCCGCCGGCCGCCTCACCATCGAGCGCTTCGTCGACCTGACGAGCGCCGGCCCGGCCCGCGTGTTCCAGATCGCCGGCAAGGGCCGCATCGCTGTCGGCTATGACGCGGATTTCACCGTGGTCGACCTGAAACGCCGCGAGACCATCGCCGACGCGTGGATCGTCTCGCGCGCCGGCTGGACGCCGTTCGCGGGGAGGGCGGTCACCGGCTGGCCCGTCGGCACCGTCGTGCGCGGCCGCCGCGTCATGTGGGACGGCGATCTCGTCTCGCCGTCGGCCGGCGCACCGGTGCGCTTCCTGGAGACGTTGGAGAGTGGCCCGTGAAGCTTCGATAGTGCCGTCGTACCCTGTTTCATGTCCAACAAAGACCAGAGAGCAGCCATCGACCAATGGCGCGGCCAAGGCGGAACTCCGACCCAAAGCAGACTTCATCGGAGCGGTCGGTTCGGGCGGTCGATGCTGCATGGCCGCCGGCTACTGTGCGACGACGACGATCGCCGAGCATGGCGAGGAGCCTGGACAGCAATAGCTGTGCGGGACGCTTGAGTCGAAGTACACCGCGTCGCCTGCGTCCAGCGTCGTGTCGTCGCCGCCGATATTGACGTTCAGTTGCCCGTCAAGGACGAAGATGAACTCGGCGCCATCGTGGTGGTGGGGTTCCGACGGTTTCGATTTTGGCGGGAACTCTGCAAAGAACGCCTCCATCTTGCGGTCTGTCGCCGGGAAGTCGAGGCTTTCGAAGGTATACGCTGGCGACTTTTCACCGGCGCGATTCGGCAAGCGCAGCCGGTCCTTCTTGCGGACCACCGAGATTACAGGCTTGGCCTCGTCCGTCTTGAAGAAGTGCTCGAGACCGACGCCGAAGACCATTGCGATCCGCAGGAGCGTCGGCAGGGTTGGGAACAGCTGACCCCGCTCAATCTTCGACAACATCGCCGGCGACAGGCCGGTGTGCTCACCGAGCTGCACCAAACCCAGCTTCTTCTTCAAGCGCAGCGCTCGGATTCTAGGGCCGATTTCATAGCGCTCGAGACCGGTGGCCAGCGTTTCGGAGAGCATGCGTCGTGCCTTCTTTTCATGGCGATCAAATCAGACCAGTGCCCTTTTATCATGGAGAAAAACAATATTCACCTCACGAAAACGTGTAGTGGCACTCAAACCGATTTTAACTATGTGAAATGCCAGCGGCGGCATACGGCGTCAAGCAGCGGCCGCTGTTGAAACCGACGGGTAGAACGCCCGACAACCAAGGAGTCACTGGAATGAACTCGATCTCGAAACTCGCAGCCGCGGCGACCACTGCGGTCGGCATCATGGCTGGCAGCGCAAGTGTTCAGGCTGCTGACATCGTCGACACAGCCGTTGCCGCTGGCCAGTTCAAGACTCTGGCCGCAGCTCTCGATGCGGCCGGTCTGGTCGACACGCTCAAAGGCGAGGGTCCGTTCACGGTCTTCGCCCCGACCGACGAAGCCTTCGCCAAGCTGCCGGCAGGCACCGTCGAGACTCTGCTGAAGCCTGAGAACAAGGATCAGCTGACTGCGGTCCTCACCTACCACGTCGTCCCCGGAAAGGTGATGGCGGCCGATGTGGTGAAGCTCAGTGAAGCCAACACCGTCAACGGCAAGATGGTCAGGGTGAAGGTCGACGGCGGCGATGTGATGATCAACGATGCCAAGGTCACCGCTGCCGACATCGCGGCCTCCAACGGCGTTATTCACGTCATCGACACCGTCATTCTGCCGCCGAACGGCTAGCTGAGGGGTCGGGTCGTCGTTGGAGCGGCGACCCGGCACTACTGCTCAACAGTCGTTCACGCAGCAGGCCTGATGCTTGGGAGAACGGACATGAAAGCCTTGAACCTGATTACACTCATCCTGGTGATCATCGGCGGTCTCAACTGGGGGCTTGTCGGCGCGATCAACTTCGATCTCGTTGCGATGCTCTTCGGAGATTCATCGGTGCTCTCGCGATTGGTCTATGTCGTCGTCGGTCTTTCGGCGCTGTGGCAGCTTTATCCGCTGGCCAACGCCTTCGGGTCCGACGAGCCGACCGCTCTGCGCGGACATTCCGCGTGAATGACGGCGCCCCGCTGCTCGGTTCGTTTCCCCTAGACCCGAGCGGCGGGGGCCTTTTGTTGTGGCAGCAAGTAGCCCGGATGAGTGCAGCGAAATCCGGGAAGTGCCTGTCCGGATTGCGATGTCGCTCCCGCATTTCGCTTCGCTCCATGCGGGCTACGGACTGATGGGCGGATCGCGGTCGGGGCCTCAGTGAGCGGCGGCACCGCCACGGAAGTAGCGTGGCCCCCGATTTTCCAATACAAACCAGCCCATGCCTGAAGAGCGCACCATGCGGCGGCTCGCGGCGATTCTTGCGGCCGATGTCGTCGGCTATTCGCGCATGATGGGGGCGGACGAAGCCGGCACCCACGCCGCCGTCAGCGCGCATATCGAAGGGTTCATCCGGCCGCTGATCGGCGACTTTCATGGTCGCCTCGTGAAGACGATGGGCGACGGCCTCCTGACCGAATTTGCCAGCGCCGTCGACGCGGTCCAGTGCGCGGTGGCGTTTCAAAGGGGCATGGAAAGGCGCACGGAAGGCATCCCGGAAGAAAAGCGCGTCCGTTTTCGTATTGGGATCAATCTCGGCGACATCATCATACGCGACGACGACGTGTTCGGAGACGGGGTAAACGTGGCCGCGCGGCTTGAAGGCGTGGCCCCACCCGGCGGCATCGTCGCCGCGGCCAGTATTTACGATCAGGTCAAGGGCAAGCTCCCCAACGCTTTCGACGATCTCGGCCCGCAGCAACTCAAGAACATTCAGGAGCCCGTGCGTGCATTCAAGGTCTTGCTGGATGGTGGCGAAACGTCGATGCGACCGAGCGCCGGCAAGGAAGCCACACTGCCGTCGGTCGTGGTGCTGCCGTTCGACAACATGAGCGGCGATGCCTCGCAGGACTTCTTCGCCGACGGCATCACCGAGGATGTCATCACCGAGCTGTCGCGATTCCCCGACCTGTTCGTCATCGCCCGCAACTCGGCCTTCTCCTACAAAGGCCGCGCCGTAAAGGTGCAGGAGATCGCCAGGGACCTCGGCGTGCGCTACGTGGTCGAAGGCAGCATCAGGCGCAGCGGCGACCGGGTGCGGGTGACCGTGCAGCTGATCGACGCCAACACCGGCAGCCACGTTTGCGCTGAAAAATTCGACCGCAGCCTCGTCGACCTGTTCGAACTGCAGGACGAGATCACCCAATGCATTGTGGCGACGTTGCCCGGCCGCCTGCGCTCGGCTGAGTTCGAGCGGGTTCGTCGCAAGTCTGTGCACGATCTGGCGGCCTATGACTGCGTCGTCGCGGGCAGGATCCACCATCATCGGGCGACCCGGGACGACAACGTCAAGGCGCTGGAGTTGCTGGACAGGGCGATCCAGCTCGATCCCGACTTTGCCCCGGCCTACGCCTGGAAGGCCTGCGTGCTCGGTCAGGCGATACAGTTCGGCTTCGCCGGCGATCCTCGCGCCGCGCTGGAACGCGCGGTGCTGGCCGTGCACCATGCCATGTCCCTCGAAGAGGACAACGTCGAGTGCCACCGCCTGCTGTGCGAGGTCTACATGGTCTACCGCAAGCTCGATCAGGCGATGGTGCACAGCGACCGGGCGCTCGCCATGAACCCCAACGACCCGCGCATTGTGGCGCAACGTGGCGAGCTTCTGACCTGGCTGGGCAAGCCGGAAGAAGGCGTCGAGTGGGTGGAAAGGGCGATTCGGCTCGACCCGCTGGGCGCGCCGGGCAGGGCGCACCTCCTGGGTCGCGCGTGCTTTGGCGCCGGCCGCTACGACGATGCGGCGAGCGCATACCGCAGGATGCCCTCTCCGAACTGCGGCCTGCGCGCCGAATTGGCGGCCAGCCTCAAACAGGCCGGGCTGGACGAGCAAGCCGACGCTGCGGTTGCCGACATCAAACGCAACTGCGGCGACTTCTCCGTCGACGAGTACCTCGAGCGCAAGCCCTATGCTCGGCAGGAAGACCGCGACCGGCTGGCCTCGGGCATGCACAACGCCGGTCTGTGATCGTCCGCTTCAAAGGGACTACGCCCACTCTGCAGGTATGTCAGTGAGCGGACTGTCGCCGCATCGTTTTGCCGCCGTGACGCTTTGCGGATATACCGGTGCGGGGGCCGCGCATGAGCAATCCAAACGCATTCCTGTTCGATCTCGACGGCACGCTGGTCGACAGCGTCTACCAGCACGTTCTCGCCTGGCACGAGGCGCTTGACGCCGAAGGCATCGAGCTCTCCATCTGGCGCATCCACCGCAAGATCGGCATGAGCGGCGGCCTGTTCACCAACCAGCTCCTGCGCGAGACCGACGGGCCGATCAGCCCCGATCGGGTCGAACGGCTCCGCCGCGTCCACACGGACGCATACAAGCGTCTCGCTCCCACGGTGAAGCCCCTTCCTGGAGCGCGCGAGCTTCTGGCGGCCCTGAGCGAGTCGGGCACCCCCTGGGCGATCGCCACCAGTGGCCGCATGGAAACCGCCGCGCCCAATCTCGCCGTTCTCGGCGTCGATCCGGCCGACGTTCCGGTTGTGACGCGCGACCAGGTGAAGCACGCCAAGCCCGATCCCGACCTTTTCCTGGCGGCCGCCGAACGCTTGGGCATGCCCATCGAGAGCGCCATCGTGGTTGGCGACAGCATCTGGGACATGCTCGCCTCGCGCCGCTGCCGCGCCCTCGGCGTCGGCCTCCTTTCCGGCGGTTACGGCCAGGACGAGCTCGAGCGCAGCGGCGCCGTCAGGGTCTACGAGGACCCCGCCGATCTCCTCGCCCACGTCGACGAGGTCAGCGCGCGGCGGTGAACCGAATACTGCTTCGAGCCTAGTCCCCCGCGAGGAAGTAACGCCAAGTTCCGTCCGGGGCGATCCCGACCCGGTACCAGAAGTAGTGGCCGTACTCCATCATGTCCTCGTAGTCGCCGGCGTAAACCAGCTTGAAGAGCTCGACCATTTGACGCGCCGTCAGCGCCTCAATGGCGTAGCGGGCGAAATACGGCCACACGTACATCTCGTCCCGCGTTCCGACGTCGACGTGCACGTAGCCCGCCTCGAGCACTTCGATCAGGATCGCCAGGACTTCCCGGCCCTCCGGGTCGCCGGAAGTCGACTTCAGGTGCTCGATCGGGTCATCGACGCCGCCGAACGCGAACATCGGCGGCTCGCCGTTGGCCTCGATAATCGGCCTGAGTTTCTCGGGGTCGCCCGTCGAGGCCGCTTCGATAATCTGCTCGCGGAGGCGCCGGACCGGAGTCGGCAGCGCCGACGGGTCGTACTGGATATGCGGCGTCTCGGTGGCCGCGGGTTGCGCGACTCCGGGCGGCAGCGCCTCAGGCGTTTGCTCGCCGATTTGACCCCCGTCCGGTGCGGTATCGAGAACGCGGCCGACGGGTTCAATCGCCACCGCGGTGCCGGCCCAGGCAAACAGGACCGCGCCCGCAACCAAACTCGGCCCCCAAAGGCCGTCATGACGCCGCGTGAACATCGTCCCGGTTGATTCTAGTGGATCGGGTGATTCCCGACCACCGGCGAACGCCGCGGCTGGCGCTTTTCTAGTGGACTATTGGACGGTCGAGTCGACGCTGAACTCCAGCGCCATGATGCGGCGCGCCAAAGTCTCGGCGAGGTCGGCGACCGGCCGCTCGCCGTAAGTGGTCACCAGGTTTGCAAGCGCCGTGAACAGGGCCGCGTGCGCCAGGATCTCGGAGTCTACGCCCTCGGCGATCGCCTCGTCCCACGCCTCGCCCAGGTATGCCAGGGCGAGTCGTTTCTTCTCGGCGATGATGGTCTCTTCCTTGGCGCTGACGGCCAGCGCTGTCGTCGTTGTCATGTCCTCACCCCCCGGCCCCCACAGGGTTAACCACCATCAGGCTAACACAGGGGGTCACGCTCCCACAGCCTCATCGTCAAGAAGGGGTTAACGCAACGTTACAAATCGAGGGGATCGGCTAAACCATTCATTAACCACCAGTTTCCCCGTACCGCTTGGATACGTCGGCGGCAATTTCTGCGCCTTCCCGCGTGTAACGTTCGATGGCGATCTCAGCTGCCGGCGTGCAGCGCCGGTAAACCGACCGGAAGCTCCTGTAGCCGCGGTTGAAATTCTCGACCATGCGCGCCCGGCGTCGTTCGTCGGGGCGCTCGGCTTCGATCAGCGCCTCCATCTGGTCGCGCCAGCGGCTGTCCTCCGCGTCGCCGCACATCCGTTCCAGATAGTGCAGCGCACCCAGGATCTCCGACAGGCGCAGCATTTGCGCGTCGTAGGGGAGGGCGGTCGGGTCGGCCTCCTGTGCCTTCAACGCGGGCTGGGCGAGAATCGACAGCGCGATCGCCGCGGCGAGGGCAACCCTGCGGCCGTGTGCATTTCGCCGGCCCATCAGGCGCCAGCGAAGCGGGCGAGAACGCGGGCGGTATCCTCGGTGAGCGCGATTTCCTTCAAGTTTGCCGGTTCCACCCATCTGGCCTCGGCCGCATCGTCCGCCGCCGCCGGCGTTCCCGAGCGCGCTTCCCCTTCGTACACCACGACGACGTGATGGCTCCTGACGTCGCCGCCGTCTGCACGGTCGATAATCTCGGCCACGTCGATCAACCGGAGATTGTCGACCGCGATCCCAGTCTCCTCGCGCACCTCGCGCCCGGCGGCGTCCGCGAGCCGCTCCCCCGGTTCAACCTTGCCGCCGGGCAGCGCCCAGCGGCCCCGGAGCGGCGCCCGCGCTCTTTTCACCAGCAACACGCGCTCGCCCCGGCGTAGAAGCACGCTCACACCGAGAATCGGCTTCGGTTCGTCCCGGGGCATCGCCGGTACGGTATCCGGTCCTACCCGGGGCGCAAAGCGGCACCTTGCTCCGGCCGCCGGCGTGAAACGCCCCGGCTGCACGCGTGAAACGCGCGTCTTTTCAGGATGTTGTCTGATGTTGCGGGCTACCAGCTGTACGATTTGGGGTCCGCGATCGCCTCCCGCCGGCTCGCCGCTTGCAGCCCCTTGACCGCCCGCACGATCCACCATACCGCGGTCAGGATGATACCGATGACCCCGATCACGACGAACACCAGAATGCCTGACACCACGAGGAACAGAAGGCCGATTGCCGCCGTTCTGAACTGGTACTCGTAATGGCTTGCCCAGACTTCGCCCCCGCTCGTCCGGTTGAGCACGGCCATGATGAAGCCGACGATGATCGGTACCGCTCCAAACGCCGGCACCAAGCCGAGGAGGTAGAGCACGTAGATCAGCATCACGTTCTCTCGGCCTGGGTGGAGATAGACGCTGATGACGTCGAACGCCGACTCGGCGCCCTCTTGGGTCGACTCCGAGCGTTTCTTCGGTTGTTCCTCAGCCATGGCCACCTCCCTCGCGTTTCGCTGCGGCTGGGGCATTGTGTCCCAATCCTAGCGGCGGATCAAAGGTCATGACCTCGAGAATGCGCCAACGCCGCTCGCGGCTGGCGGATTGGAGCGCGCGACTTGCAACCCTTGCGATTCCCGTTCTGATCATCGCCGCCGTCGCCCGTCGCGCCCGGCTACTCGACGCCGCTCCCACCTACGGCGCGTTGGCGGTAGGGTTCACGATCGCGGCTCTCGCGGTAATCGCCGCGGTGGCTGCCTTCATGGCGATCTGGCGCGACGGCCGCGCCGGCGGGGGGGCGGCCTTGCGCGGCCTGGTGGTCGGTCTCGTGGTTCTGGCGATCCCCGCGGTCGGCGCCTGGAAGATCGCCGTCTATCCGCGTCTGACTGACGTCTCTACCGATCCTCGCAGTCCGCCGGCGTTCGTCGCCGCGCTCGCCGATCGCGGGGATGACGCCGCCGCGGTCGTCGCTCCGGACGGCAGCGACATCGCCGTGCAGGAGGATGCCTATCCCGACATCGTCCCCCGTCACTATCCGGTGAGCACTGCCCGCATTTTTCAGGAGGCGATGGCCATCGTCGGCCGGCGCGGCTGGACCGTTCTCGACGCTCGCGCCCCCTCAGAAGCAGACGAGACCGGTCGCATCGAAGCCGTCGCGGTCACGCTCATCTTCGGCTTCCGGCAAGATGTCGTGATCGTCATTTCCCCCGACGGCGACGGCGCGCTCGTGCAGATGCGCTCCGCCGCCCGCAACGCCGCGCACGATCTCGGCGCCAACGCCGAACGCATCCGCGCCTTCTTCGCCGATCTCGACGAGGCGCTGCAGGGCGTCGGCACTGCCTGAGGCCGGCACCACGCTTGCATTTTGGTTTCTGGATTGACCTCAGCAAGAATGGTCGGAGTGGCAGGATTTGAACCTGCGACCCCCTCGTCCCGAACGAGGTGCGC
>CAYTXI010000026.1:0-25549 GCA_964441935.1 uncultured Bauldia sp. | reverse complement strand
CGCGCGCCTGCTTGGCCGAGCCGCCGGCCGAGTCGCCCTCGACGATGAAGATCTCGGTGCCTGAGGCGGCGCCGGCGCTGCAGTCGGCGAGCTTGCCCGGGAGGCGCAGCTTCCGCGCCGATTGCTTACGGCCGATCTCGCGCTCCTGACGGCGGCGGAGCCGCTCCTCGGCCCGCTCGACCACCCAGTCGAGGAGGCGCGTGGCATCGGCGGGCGCCGCCGCCAGCCAGTGATCGAAGGGATCGCGCACCGCGGTCTCGACGATGCGGGTGGCCTCGGAGCTGGAAAGGCGGTCCTTGGTCTGGCCGACGAATTCCGGCTCGTTGATGAACACCGATACGAACGCCGCTGCCGACGTGAGGACGTCGTCGGCGGTGATGACGGCGGCCCGCCGGTTGCCCACGAGTTCGGCGTAGGCCTTGAGGCCGCGGGTCAGCGCCGACCGGAGGCCCGCCTCGTGGGTGCCTCCTTCGCCGGTGGGGATGGTGTTGCAGTAGGAGCGGATGAAGCCGTCGCCCGGGAACCAGGCCACCGCCCATTCAACCGCGCCGTGGCCGCTCGCCTTGTCCGTGCGCCCAGCGAAGATCGGGGCGATCGTCTTCTCGCCGCCGAGCTCGGCCGTCAGGTACTCCGACAGGCCGCCGGGAAAGTGGAAGGTCGCCGTCTCCGGGACGTCCTTGCCCTTGATCAGCGACGGCGTGCACGACCAACGGATCTCGACCCCGCCGAAGAGGTAGGCCTTGGCTCGCGACATGGCGAACAGACGCTCTGGCCGGAAGGCGACGTCCTTGCCGAAGATCTTGGTGTCGGGCTTGAAGCGCACCCGTGTTCCGCGCCGGTTGTGCACCTCGCCGAGGCTCTTCAGTTTCTCGACCGGCTTGCCCCGCGAGAAACGTTGCCGGTAGAGCTTGCGCCCGCGCGCCACCTCCACCTCGAGCGATTCCGACAGCGCGTTGACCACCGACACGCCGACCCCGTGCAGCCCGCCGGAGGTGTCGTAGACCCTGGAGTGGAACTTCCCACCGGCGTGCAGCGTGGTCATGATCACTTCCAGCGCCGACTTGTCCTTGAACTTCGGGTGCCGATCCACCGGAATGCCGCGGCCGTTGTCGCTGACGGTGACGAACCCATCCTCCGCGAGCGCGACTTCGATCCAAGTGGCATGACCGGATACGGCCTCGTCCATCGCGTTGTCGATGACTTCGGAGAAAAGGTGGTGGAGGCCCTTCTCGTCGGTGCCGCCGATGTACATGCCCGGCCGGCGGCGGACCGGCTCCAGACCCTCCAGGACTTCGATATCGGAGGCCGAGTAGGTACCTTCGGCGCCGACGGCGCGTTTCATCGGCACCGCCTTGCCGCGCTTGGCTGCACTGGCAACGGCTTTGAGGTCGCCGACCTGACGGTCGAGGGCGGCGAACAGGTCCTCTGATTGGCGGGATTTCGCGCGCTTCTTGGCCATGCGGGTCTCAGGCTCGAATCGTGGCGGCAGTCTGACATGTGGCGGCACCGGCGGGAAATCGGGAGAGACGGCGCGGGAAAGCGCCCACAGCGCCTTTCGCCGCCGATCAACGGCCACCCGATCGTGCTCTGGTAAGCACGTGGGCGCCGTCGAGCCCCAGATGCGCCCCAGCGGCGCGCTTCGTCTCGGCGTTGCGAGAGCAGGTGGAGCGCGCGGCGCTGCTGGCGTGACGCCGGAAGACTGGGCACTCGAACCACCGTACAAGGACCCACCCTCGGTCGGCGCCTAGTCGGCCGCGATGATCTCGATTTCGTGCCAGGCGACCCAAGAAGGGCTTTCCACGGTCTCGATGCGAACCGCCGTGATGCCGGCCAACGGTGCTTGGGGCCGGACGAGGAGGACCTGGCCGTCGCTGGTGTAGCCGTCAAGCGTGGTCAGTGGATGCTGACGACCAGCAACGTCCATCACGGAGACGATGTGGCGCGTGTCGCCCGGCGGCGACTGGCTGACGGTCAAGCGGATCTCGGCAACGTTCGCGGGTTCGTCGAGTCGGACCTCGATCCAGGCGGGCGGCGGCGCGCCGGCCGACCACCAGATGGCCGGCTCGCCGTCGACCGCGTTGCTCGCCGGCCGCCCGGGCAACGCGTGCGATGACACCGTGGCCCGGCGGTAGGCCAGGTTGCCGCCCGGTCCCTCGGTGCGGAAGCCAAGTCGTTCGCGCTCTTGCACGTAACGCCGAACGAGACCCGTGAACGTCCAGTCGTCCGACTCCGGCAGGACACGGTCGGGATGCAGCGTCCAGGTTTCGAAAACAGCATGATCGGGCACGCCGGCGGCGGCCTCGAACGCCTTGATGTGCTCACCTGCGAGGTTGACCCACCAATCCCGTCGCGGTGCGTCGGAGATGTAGAAGATGCCGAATGGAACGCCATGGGCGCGCGACATCTCGGCGACCCGGCGGCTCGCCTCCGGCCAGTTCTCGTAGCCCCAGTCGACGTCGAGATGCAGGAATGCGAGCGGTTCACCGACAACGGCCTTGTAAGCCTCCAACCAATCAGCGATGCCGTCGGCATCGAGCCCGTCGATGAGCGGTTCGTTGCCGCCGAGAAGGATGTCCGGAAAGTGGGCGCGCATCAGCTCCACATACGGCAGCACGCGCCGTGCGACTTCGTCGGGGGGCAGTAGGCATTGCTCCGGCCCGGAGCGGATGGCAGCGTTGTAGAACGGCTCGTCGTAAGCCAGGATGTCGATCGTCCCTCCGGCCGCCTTGATCCTTTCCGCGATGATCCTTCCTTCGGCGGGGCCGGCCATCCCATCGTAGCCCTCGCCGCAATTGTGGGGCCGCACCATAGGGCCGGCCTCCACCGCGAGCAGGAAGCCACGGCGCTCGATCCCGGCAACGACGGTCTTGAGCATCTTCGGGCTCGCGATGTGGGCGACCCATTCGCCGAACAGCGAGAAGACCCTGGTGTGCTTGGTCGTGACTGGCCAATCAGCGTCTGGGCTGAAAAGGTCCATAAAGTCGGTCGAGCCCGGTCGGCCGGGCAGCGGCGGTTGCGGCCCGAACCAAATCAGAGGCGCAGAGGCCCGGTCCAGAGGGGCGCACCAGGACGGTACGGCGACCATGAGCAGGGATGCGGCGGCCGCCGCACCGAGAAGACCTTTGAACACCGCCGTGATCCTCGTGGGAGCCGAAGGCAATCATGCCGGCCGCGCCGGCCGGCGGCAACCAGACAGCAACCGATGGAGTCGGTCAGGCGACCGCTCGGCTTGCCTCACCACGCCGGCGCGTCGTTTAATGGTCCGGCCGCTGAAGGTCAGGAACAGGAGACATCGATGGCAATGCTGCAGACCGCACCGAAACTCGGCATCGCGGCGCCCGACTTCCGACTGGCGGCGACCGACGGCAAAACCTACAGCCTTGCCGACGTTGCCGGGAAGAACGGAACGGTCGTGGCGTTCATCTGCAACCACTGCCCATACGTGAAGGCCGTGGCCGACCGCATGGTCGCCGACGCCAAGACGCTTGCCACCGAGGGGATCGGCTTTGCCGCGATCTGCTCGAACGATCCGGTGTCACACCCGGACGATTCCTTCGCCAATATGAAATTGTTCGCCGAGAAGTACGGATTTCCGTTCCCGTATCTCCACGACGAGAGCCAACAGATTGCCCACGCCTACGACGCGGTCTGCACGCCGGAGTTTTACGGCGTCGCGCCGGATGGGAGGATCGTCTACCATGGCCGCCTCGATGAGGGGCGCAAGGATCCGCCACCGGCCGACGCTAAGCGTGAGCTCGTCGAGGCGATGCGGATGATCGCGAAGACCGGCAAGGGACCGGACGAGCAGATGCCGTCGATCGGCTGCTCGATAAAATGGAAACAGGCGGCCTGAGAATCTTGCGCGCGACCCAAACCCTGCCGATCGAGCTCCATTTCTGGACCACGCCGAACGGCTACAAGATCTCCATCGCCTTGGAGGAGCTGGGCGTTCCCTATGCCGTACGCTTTGTCAACATCGGCAAGGGCGAACAGTTTGCGCCGGAGTTCCTGGCGATCGCGCCCAACAACCGCATCCCGGCCATTGTCGATCCCGAGGGGCCGGACGGCAAGCCGATCTCGGTCTTCGAGTCCGGTGCGATCCTCATCTACCTCGGTGAGAAGTTCGCCCGCTTCTATCCTGAGGATCCGCGTACGCGGGTGGCGGTCAACGAATGGCTGATGTGGCAGATGGCCAACGTCGGCCCGATCTTCGGTCAAACCAACCACTTCCGCACCTACGCCAGACAGAAGCTGCCGTACGCCATCGACCGTTTCGTCAACGAGACCCACCGCTTGTTCGGCGTGCTCGACAAACGGCTCGCCGGCCGCGACTTCGTCGCCGGTGACTATTCGATCGCCGACATGGCGCTCTTTCCCTGGATCCGGAATTGGGAGCGGCGGGGGATCGACATCGACGAGTTCGACAACGTCAGGCGCTGGCACGACGCCATCGCCGCCCGTACGGCGGTGGCCAAAGGCCTGTCTATCAAGGCGCCGGTTGAGATGGATCTGACTACGGACGAGGAGGCTCGCAAAATCCTGTTCGGCCAGCGCTGAGGCCCAGCCTCCCGGCGGAGGGGCTGGGGTCGATGTCGTATCGTGCCGCCGTTTTGACCCAACACGGCACGGGCGCTGGCCACAGTTGTTGCGATGTGGCCACAGTGTTGCAGGAAGTTAACTGTTATCCCCCAAACAGGGGCGGGTCGTCGTCTTTCAGCCATAAACGCGCACGAGGGTCGCGCCCCAACAGGCCACCTGTCCGAGGAGGCGAGCGCCCGAATTTGACAGGGTCAAAAGGGCCATATGGGGCATGGCTTGTGGTTGGCGCCACGCCTCATCGACAGGGCCGGCTGACGAGGTTGGAATGGAAGCGCGTGTAATCGACAAGCGGAAACTGCCGAGCCGCTATGTCACCGAAGGCCCCGAGCGTGCGCCGCACCGGTCGTACTACTACGCCATGGGCCTGTCGGCCGAGCAGATCCACCAGCCGTTCGTCGGTGTGGCCACCTGCTGGAACGAGGCCGCCCCTTGCAACATCGCTTTGATGCGCCAGGCCCAGGCCGTCAAGCACGGCGTCACGGCTGCCAGCGGCACCCCGCGGGAGTTCTGCACGATCACCGTCACCGACGGCATCGCCATGGGCCACGCCGGGATGAAGTCGTCTCTGCCGTCGCGCGAGGTCATCGCCGATTCGGTCGAATTGACCATGCGCGGGCACTGCAACGACGCGCTCGTCGGCGTGGCCGGCTGCGACAAGTCGTTGCCCGGCATGATGATGGCCATGTGTCGCCTCAACGTTCCGTCGATATTCATCTACGGCGGCTCGATCCTGCCCGGCACGTTCAAGGGCAGGGACGTCACCGTGGTCGACGTGTTCGAGGCGGTCGGCCTGCATTCGGTCGGCCAGATGTCTGACGAGGACCTGGTCAGGCTGGAGGAAGTCGCCTGCCCCTCGGCCGGCGCCTGCGGCGGCCAGTTCACGGCCAACACCATGGCGATGGTCTCCGAGGCGATCGGCCTCGCCCTGCCGTATTCGGCCGGAGCGCCGGCGCCCTATGAGCTTCGCGACCGCTTCTGCATGGCGGCCGGCGAGAAGGTCATGGAGCTCATCGCCCGCAACATCCGGCCGCGCGACATCGTCACCCGCGACGCGCTGGAAAACGCCGCCACCGTCGTCGCCGCCTCCGGCGGCTCGACCAACGGTGCGCTGCACCTACCGGCGATCGCCCACGAGTGCGGGATCAAGTACGATCTCTTCGACGTTGCCGAAAACTTCAAGAAGACGCCGTACATGGCCGATCTGAAACCGAGCGGACGCTACGTTGCCAAGGATGTTTTCGAAGCCGGCGGCATCCCAATGCTCATGAAGACGCTGCTCGACAACGGCTTCATGCATGGCGACTGCATGACGGCGACCGGCCGCACCATGGCCGAGAACCTGGCGGGCGTGGGCTGGAATCCCGACCAGGACGTGATTCATCCGGCCGACAAGCCGATGAGCCCGACCGGTGGTGTCGTCGGCCTCAAGGGCAACCTCGCCCCCGACGGCGCCATCGTCAAAGTGGTCGGCCTGAAGTCGCTGCAGTTCTCCGGGCCCGCGCGCTGTTTCGACAGCGAGGAGGAGTGCTTCGCCGCTGTCTCCGGACGCAGGTACAAGGACGGCGACGTACTCGTCATTCGCTACGAGGGCCCGAAGGGCGGACCGGGCATGCGCGAGATGTTGTCGACCACGGCCGCCCTTTACGGCCAGGGCGCGGGCGACAGGGTGGCGTTGATCACCGACGGCCGCTTCTCAGGCGGCACGCGCGGTTTTTGCATCGGCCACGTCGGCCCAGAAGCGGCTGACGGCGGCCCGATCGGTCTGATCGAGGACGGCGACATCATCGACATGGATGCCGAGGCGGGCACGCTGTCCGTTCGCCTCGACGAGGCCACGTTAGCGGCGCGCAGGAAGGCGTGGAAGGCACGCCCGCCGGCGTTCGCCAGCGGAGCATTGTGGAAATATGCCCATGAGGTGGGGCCCGCGCGCTACGGCGCCGTGACCCACCCGGGCGGTGGTGCGGAAACGACGAGCTATGCGGATATCTAGTGCAACGATCGGCGGGGCGTTCATCGCGGCGGTTGCCCTTGCCGGACCCGCCGCCGCGTTTGATCTCAACCAGCTCAACGCCGACACGGCGCCGTCCGAGGCGCTGCGCTTCGGACTCGACTCCTACAAGAGCGGCGATACCGCGGCGGCCATTGAGGCGCTCAACTTCGCCGCCGACAAGGGCCTGCCCAGCGCCCGCTGGAAGCTCGGCCAGATGTACGCCAAAGGCGACGGCGTCGAGCGCGACGAGTACAAGGCGTTCGAAATGTTCAGCGAGCTGGCCGACGCCCACGCCGACGACAGCCCGAGCGAGCCTTCCGCGCCGTACGTGTCCAACTCCTTCGTCCAGCTCGGCACCTTCTACCGCAAGGGTATCCCCAACTCCCGGATCGAACCCGACCTCGGCCGCGCGCGCCAGTTCTTCGCCTACGCGGCGTCATATTTCGGCGACCCGTCCGCCCAATTGAACCTTGCCCGCATGTACTACGGCGGCGAGGGCGGCGACCGCGACCTGATCCAGGCGGCCAAATGGGCCAACCTTTCGGCCGACAAGGGCAACGCCGACGCCCAGGTCCTTCTGATCGATATCTCGATCGAGCTTGCCCGCTCGCACCTCGACGCCAACCAGACGGCGTATAATCTGCGCCAAGCGGCCAAATGGGCCAAACGTGCCGCCGATTACGGCAGCCCCGAGGGTCAGGCGCTGCTCGGCCATCTTCTGTTCGAAGGCATTGGCACCACGCGCCAGCCGGTCGAGGGTCTGACGTACCTGACGATTGCACTTGCGCGCGCCGGCCCCGACGCTGCCGACTGGATCCTCGAAATGCACGCCGAGGCGCGCTCGGCGGCAACCGAGGAGGAGTGGAACGCGGCCAAACAACGCACCGACGAGTGGCTGGCGAACAATCCAGCGCCGGTAGCGGTGAACGTCGGCCAGTAGTTCGGCTGCCCGGCCGTCAGCTGCGACTAGCGGTCAGTAGGACTTGAACACGCGCCGAGTGATTTTCGGCGCGATCTCCGGCGCAATGGCGCTGAGATTGACCACGAGCGGGATTGGCGTCATCGCCGAGGCGACCGGCAACTCCGTCCAGTCGGACGGCCACGGCGGGTTGATGATCATGGCGCTCGGACAGGCGTCGTCGACGTAGGTCCACGACGCGCGCTCCGCGACGGTGTCACAGCGCGCCAGCCGCCGCTGGCCGTGGCAGGCGGGAATGCAGGCGTACTCGCCGACCTCGTACTGGATCCCGGCGTTCGTGCAGATGAACGTGGTCTGCTCCTGCGCTTGGGCGGCGCCCGCCCATAACGCCACACCGGCCGCCGTCATCGTCAACCGCAACCAAGTCATGGCAACGACTCTATCGCGGGCCGCGCACGCGCGGAAGCCCATGCCGCTCACAATGGCGAGGTCGAGGGACCGGTGCTCGACAGTGGCGTTTGCGCCGGCGTCATAAGCGCGGAGGGACAGCCGTTCCCGAGGAACGTCCACGACGAATTGTTGAGCACCATGTCGCAGCGGGCGAGCTTGGATTGGCCGCCGACCCGGATACAGACGGTCTCCCCCTGACCGAAATACTTGCCCTGGTACCGGCACCGGCACTCCGGGCCCTCGGCCTGCGCGGGGAGCGAAGCCACCGCCAGGAAAACGGCGACGGCGATGAGTAATCGGCCACCCATGGCCGGAAGGATATCACGAAAACGACGGCTGTCCCCTCGTGGATCACGACCGGCCCAGTGGCGCCACCGCCAGGTCCACCATCACCGGGACGTGGTCGGAGGGCTTCTCCCATTCCCGCGTGCGCTTGTCGATGGTGACCCCCTCGAGGCGGTCCGACGCAAGCGGCGACAACAGCACGTGATCGATGCGAATACCGTTGTTCTTCTGCCAGGCGCCCGCCTGATAGTCCCAGAAGGTGTAGTTGTCGCCGGCGGCGTCGCAAGCGCGTAGCGCGTCGGTGAGGCCGAGATTGACCAGGCGGCGGAAGGCACCGCGCGTTTCCGGCTGGTACAGGGCGTCCTTGATCCAGTTGTCGGGGAGGCGGGCGTCGAGTGGCTCCGGGATGACGTTGAAGTCGCCGGCGAGCACGAAGGCTTCTTCGGCCGCGAGAAGAGCCCGGGCAAGCGCCTCCAGCCGTTCCATCCACGCGAGCTTGTATCGGAACTTGTCGCCGCCCACCGGGTTGCCGTTCGGCAGGTAGAGCGAGGCAACGCGGAGCGCGCCGCCCTCGACTGAGACCACCGCCTCGATGAAGCGCGCCTGCGCGTCGTCCTCGTCACCGGGAAGGCCGCGCACGACCTCGTCGATCGGAAGCTTCGAGAGAAGCGCGACCCCGTTGAAGCCCTTCTGCCCGTGGCTGGCGACGTTGTAACCGAGGTCCCCGAACGCCTGGGTCGGGAAGTTGGCGTCCTCGGACTTGGTCTCTTGCAGGCACAGGATATCCGGCTGGACGTCGCTCAGCCAAGACGTCACGCTGTCCAGGTGCGCGCGTACGCCATTGATGTTCCAGGTCGCGATCTTCATGCGGTCGTGTCTTCCACGCGCTCTGGCCAGAAGCTACCCGTTCGTGCAAAACGAGGATAGGCCGGCAACCGGGCCCGGGCACAACCGCCAGGAGGACGCCATGACAGTTCGCTCGTCAGCCGAGGCTGAATGGAAGGGATCGTTGAAGGAGGGCGGCGGCGAAATGCGCTTCGGCGGCGGCGCCTACCATGGTGAGTTCACCTTCGCTTCGCGCTTCGAGACCGGCGAGGGCACCAACCCCGAGGAACTTCTCGCCGCGGCCCACGCCGGATGCTTCTCGATGCAGCTTTCCGGGCTTCTCACCAGCCACGGGCACCCGCCGAAGAGCATCCGCACCACCGCACACGTGACCATGCGGCACGGCGTCGGCATCACCAGGATCGACCTCGAGACCGAGGGCGACGTTCCCGGCATCGCCGAGGATGCGTTTCTGAAGACCGCCGAGCATGCGCGCGAGATCTGCCCGGTGTCGAAGGCCTTGGCCGCAGTCGAGCACATCACGGTGACGGCGAAGCTCGTGTCCGCCTGACCGCAAGGGTGTCGTTGAGGCTAAGGCAGTGACGTCACTCGCCGAATGGCTCGACCGGCACGGTCTCGGCAAATACGCCGAGCGCTTTGCCGAACAGGATGTCGGCCTGGACGTGCTCCCCGAGCTCACTGACGGCGATCTCGAACGCCTCGGAGTCTCGCTGGGCGATCGCCGGCGCTTTCTGCGTGCAGCGGCCAAGCTGGATTTGGCCGGCCAAGCCCCAGAACCCGCCATCGACCAAAGCCGGCAGGCCGAACGCCGTCAGCTCACTGTGATGTTTGCTGACCTAGTCGATTCCACCCAGCTTGCTGCGCGGCTCGACCCGGAGGACATGCAGGGCGTGATCGCCGCGTACCAGAGGGCGGTCGGCAGCGAAGTCGCCCGCTTCGGCGGCTACGTGGCGAAGCCTCTGGGCGACGGGCTGCTGATCTATTTCGGCTGGCCGCAGGCGCATGAGGATGACGCCGCGCGGGCGGTCCGCGCAGGGCTCGCCGCCGTCTCCGCGATCGGCACGCTGACGACGCCCGCCGCGACGTCACTGGCCGGGCGGATCGGCATCGCCACGGGTGAGGTGGTGGTCGGCGACTTCGTGGGTGAGGGCGTCGACGAGGAGGGTGCGGTCGTCGGTGGGGCGCCAAACCTCGCCGCCCGCCTCCAGGGCCTGGCCGATCCCAACACCGTCGTCGTCGCCGAGCCGACGCTGAGGCTCCTCGGGCAACAGTTCGCGTGCACCGACCTCGGTGAGCGGCAGGTGAAGGGCCTTGACGGGCCCTTGCGCGTGTGGCGCGTCGACGGCGAGCGGACGGCGGAAAGCCGCTTCAGCGCCTTCCACGGCGGCGCGCGACTGGGCGCGCTCGTCGGTCGCGACTATGAAGCCGGCTTCATCATGGAGCGTTGGCGGCAGGCGCTTGAGGGAGACGGGCAGCTCGTTCTGGTGTCCGGCGAGGCGGGGCTTGGCAAGTCGCGCCTGGTCGCCGAAATCGAAAACCGCGTCGGCGACGGAGGCGCGGGGCGCGTGCTCTATCAGACCTCACCCCTTCACACGAACACCGCGCTCTATCCGGTGACGCGCCAGATCGAGGCCGCCGCGGCGATTCCGGCCACCGCCGACGCGGAGGAACGCGCCGAAAGGCTGTCCGCGGCGTTGCCTGCTGCGTCCGATCGCGACCGCCACGCGCTTCGCTACATAGGCGGGCTCATGTCTGCGAAGCTGGTGCCGGATGACCCGTCCGCATCGGGTTCGGTGGACGAACAGCGCGAGGCCGCGTTCGCTTACCTCGGAGATCGTAGCGTTGCACTTGCCGCTGCAAAGCCACTGCTGGTGTTGGTCGAGGACGCCCACTGGCTCGATGCCACGACGCTCGAGTACATCGATCGCCTGGTCGCACGGCTCGAGTACGCCACCGCCATGATCATCGTCACCTACCGGCCGGAGTTCGTGGCACCCTGGACCAGGCGGACCAACGCCGGCCTGTTGACGCTCGGCCGTCTCGGCCGGCGGCTAACGCATCAAATGGTCGAGGCGTTGCTCACCGGCGGCGACGGCATCGCGACCGAGACCATCGACGAGATCGTCGCAAAGAGCGACGGCGTTCCGTTGTTCGTGGAAGAACTGACCGGGTCGACGGTTGAGGCGATCCGTGCCGGCGGACCAGGAGCAACCGAGATTCCGGCGACCCTGAAAGACTCGCTGACCGCGCGCCTCGACCGCCTCGGCTCGGCAAAGGAGGTCGCCCAGGCCGCCGCCGCCATCGGTCGCGAGTTCCGGGCTTCGCTGCTGGCGGGCGTGCTCGGCAGGAGTGAAGGTGAGATTGCCGGCGACCTGGAACGCCTGACCGCGATCGAGGTGCTGTTTCAGCCGTCGCGGGCCGACGATCGCTTCGTGTTCAAGCACGCGCTTGTCCAGGATGCCGCCTATGAAAGCATGCTGAAGAGCCGACGCAGGGAGGTTCACGCGGCGATTGTCCGCACGCTCGAGCGCGAGCGACCGCGCATGGCAGAAAACGAACCGGAGGTGCTCGCCGAGCATCTTGCCCGTGCCGGGGACGCGCCACGCGCCGCCGAGTGCTGGTGGCGGGCTGGCCATCTCGCGCTCGGCAAGTCCGCCTACAGGGAGGCGATCGGCGCCTTTAGCAAGGCGCTGTCGCACTTTCCGGAATCGGAGCGCAAGCGGCGCGCCGACACCCATCGCGCCATGGCATCGGCCTATTTTACGGGCGGCAACCATCAGCTGGTGCGGGAGCATCTGGAACTGGCGATGGCCGACGCCGAGGCCGCCGGGGATCAGGTGATAGTGGCCGAGATCGCCATGCAACAAGGCCACGACCTTATCCAGTACGGCGGCGCCCCAACCGACGCGATCCGCTTCTGCGAGAAGGCGCTTGCCATCGCCACGCGCCTCGACGACGAAGCCCTTGCTTACGGCGCGCGCTTCAGCCTCGGGCAGGCTCACTGGATCACCGGCAACTACGCCGAAAGCATTCGCGTGCTAACGCAAAATCTGCCGGAAAATCTGAAGAACCCCGGATACGTTCGCGATTTCGGCACCGCAGGATCCCTGATGATGGACTCGTTGTCGATCCTCGGTGCGTGCCGTGCCTATCGCGGCGAATTCGGCGTGGCATTTGCCTGCCTGGAACGCGCCAGACAGTTCATGACCTCGGCAGCATTCGATTTCTCCGTCATCCAGTACCACCTGAACCGCGCTCACCTGCAACGCGGGGATGCCGCCACCGCGCTGCCGCTGCTGGTCAAAGCGATGGAGCACGCGCACGACTTCGGCCTGCGGTTCACCATGGCCTGGCTCCGGGGCCTTCTCGGCTACAGCCATTGTCTGCTGGGAGAGACCGACGAAGCGGTCCGGCAGCTGAGAGTCGCGATAGAGGAAGCCGACGGCCTCGGCCTGCCGCACGTCAAGGCGTACGCGCACGGCTTCCTCGCCGAAACCCTGCTCGACTCCGATCCGGAGCAAGCCTTCGACCTTGCGGATGACGCTCTCAACATCACCCGCGCGCGCGGTTACCGCGGGCAGGAGGCGGAGCTCCTGCGCCTGACCGCTGCCGCCTCGGCCGGCCGCGACGGCGCCACCGCCGAGGCGCGTTCCAACGAGGGCCTCGCCCTGGCGCGGGAGCTCGGCATGCGGCCCGAGCAGGGACATGCCCTTCGCAGCCTCGGCGATATCAAGCTCAAGGCGGGCGACGATGAGACCGCGACCAAGCACCACGCTGCCGCCCGTGCCATCTACACCGAACTCGGCATGTCCTACTGGCTGGCCCGGACGCCCGGATAGTGGCGTTCACGCCGGTTTCGAACATTGATGCCATCCGCCTTGACCCGCGACGGGTGCTGACCGACATTCCGGCGCACCCTTGAGAAGGTGCGACCCATGAAGCACGACGCCGACTCCGTCGACCGGCCCAAGCCGATCCCTTTCGAATCATTCACGGACGCCGACGCCGCGGTCGCCCGACTCGAGGAGATCTACGATAGCCACACCGCCTTCATCCGCGACCGCTTTGCCGCACTTCTCAGGAACCGGCGGCTTCGAGGCAAGGTGCGCGCCACCTACCCGGAAATCCGCCTCATCACCTCCTCGCACGCCCAAATCGACTCGCGCCTGTCGTACGGTCACGTCGCCGGTCCCGGGGTCTACTCGACGACGGTGACGCGGCCGGCGCTGTTCCGCGGCTACCTGCGCGAACAGATCAGGCTTCTGGTGCGCAATCACGGCCTGCCGGTGGAGATCGGGCCCTCGGCCGAGCCGATCCCGCTCCACTTTGCCTTCACCGACGGCGTGTACGTCGAGGGTGAACTGACCGACGGCATCGAGCGGCCGCTGCGCGACATGTTCGACGTTCCCGACCTTGCCGTCACCGACGACGCCATCGTCAACGGCACGTTCGTCCCCGAACCCGGCGCAGCGTTGCCGCTGGCGCCGTTCACCGCCCCGCGCATCGACTTCTCGCTCCACCGCCTGCCGCATTACACCGCAACCGAGCCGCAGTACTTCCAGAACTTCATCATCTTCACCAACTACCAGTTCTATCTGGACGGTTTCCGCGAGATGGCCCGCCGCATGATCGCCAGCGGCGAGGGCGATTACGAGAGCTTCGTCGAGCCGGGCAACGTCATTACCCCGGCCGGCGGCACGCATCCCGTCTCCGGCACGCCACCCGAGCGGCTGCCGCAGATGCCGGCCTATCACCTGACCCTTCCCGGCAGCGGCGGCCTCACCATGGTCAACATCGGCATCGGCCCGTCGAACGCCAAGACGATCACCGACCACATCGCGGTCCTGCGCCCGCACGCCTGGGTCATGCTCGGCCACTGCGCCGGATTGAGGAACACCCAGACGCTCGGCGACTACGTGCTCGCCCACGGCTACGTGCGCGACGACCACGTCCTCGATTCCGACGTGCCTCTGTGGATCCCGATCCCGCCGCTGGCCGAGGTCCAGGTTGCGCTGGAGGAGGCGGTCGCCGAGTTGACTGGGTACGAAGGGTTCGAGTTGAAGAGCATCATGCGCACCGGCACGGTCGCCACCATCGATAACCGCAACTGGGAGCTGCGCGAGCACCGGGAGCTGGCCCAGCGGTTCTCGCAGTCGCGCGCCATCGCCCTCGACATGGAATCGGCGACCATCGCCGCCAACGGCTTCCGCTTCCGTGTGCCCTACGGCACGCTTTTGTGCGTCTCCGACAAGCCGCTGCACGGCGAGTTGAAACTCGCCGGCATGGCCGCGGACTTCTACCGCCGCCAAGTCGGCCAGCACCTGGAGATCGGCGTGCGCGCCATGGAAAAGCTGAGGGCGATGGCGCCGGAGCGGCTTCATTCGCGCAAACTCAGAAGCTTCGTCGAGCCGGCGTTCCAGTGACGTTCACACAACGCTAATCAAAGACACATACCGTTGATGAGTGGTGGGTTCTGTTGCGCTGGGGACACGATGAAACACGACGAGTATCCCGTGATCATCGAACAGCTGCCGGAGGAAGATGGCGGCGGATTCGTGGCAATCGCGCCCCACCTTCCCGGATGCGTGTCGGAGGGAGACACGCCTGAGGCCGCTCTGGCCTCTGTTCAAGCCGCGATCGATACCTGGGCGGAGGAAGCTGAGGCGATCGAAGGACCATTCCCCGGCCCTCGAAACACCTGACGGCTGCGGAGCAGGTTACCGCTTCTCCACCAGTGCCAACACGTTGTCGGCCGGGTCGCGGAAGAACGCCATCCACTCCTCCGTGCCCTTCTTGCCGAAGTCGCCGGTCTCGTCCTTGTGGATCATCGCCGGCGGCTGCAGGAAGTGGACGCCGCGTTTCTGGAAGCTCTTGTAGGCGGCCTTGACGTCATCGACCAGGAAATAGAGCGTCGCCTGCGAGGCGGTCGCCGACAGCATCAGCCGCGCGCCACCACCGAGATTGAAGAATGCCAGCCCCGGCGGGTCGAAGCGGGCGATGAAGCGGAAGCCCAAGACGTCGCGATAGAATGCCACCGAAGCGTCGAGGTCGGTCGCCGTCAGCGCGACCTGATGGAGCTTATCGACGGCAGCCTTGGCGCTCGCGGGGCCACGGGCGCCGGCCGTCGACCGCGCGGCGGAGCCTTGCGTGCGCGGCTTGGCGCGCCGTGCCGTGCTCTTGGCTGGGGTAGCGGGCTTGCGGGCGCGCGCCGGGCTCTTCGCCGCCTTGGCCGGCGCCTTCTTCCTGCTTGCCGCTTGGCGTTTGCCCCCCGCCATCACTCCGCCTCAAATGGTAAAGCTGGTTCCGCAACCGCACGAGGCGGTGGCGTTCGGGTTCCTTATCTGGAAGGATTGACCGATGAGATCGTCGACGAAGTCGATCTCCGAGCCACCCATGTAGGGCAGCGAAACGGAATCGATGACCACCCGTGCTCCGCCGCGCTCGACGACGAGGTCGTCCGGCGCGCACGTCTGGTCGAGGTCGAAGCCGTACTGGAAGCCCGAGCAGCCGCCGCCGGACACGCTGATCCTCAGCGCCGTGCCGCTCGGCTCCCGCGACAGGATTCCGGCGATTCGCCTGGCCGCCCTTTCCGAGATGGTCACCGCTGCGGTCTCGGTCATGGTCGCCATGGCGCCTGAAAAAGTCCTATTTTCCTTAGACTTACTGACCGTCATAGTTATGGAGCGGGGCCTTCAAAGTCAATGCCGCGCCCCCGTCATCCACCATCGGTTTTCTCGTCGCTTCCCACCCGCGCTCTTGTTGCGGCGCAACACGACCCCAATCCGCCAACTCGGTCTGTGCCGCTCATGATCACGCGATCGCACGGGCGCGCATCCTATGCCGCCGATCCGGCCGCGAGCCGCGGCCGGCTGTTTTATGAGCCACCGAGCGCCTCGCGCACCGAGTTCGAACGCGACCGCGACCGCATCATCCATTCGACCGCCTTCCGTCGGCTCAAGGAGAAGACGCAGGTCTTCCTCTTCGACGAGGGCGATCACTACCGCACGCGCCTGACTCACAGCCTGGAAGTGGCACAAATCGCCCGGGGGCTTGCCCGTTCCTTAGGGCTTGACGAGGACCTGGCAGAGGCCCTGGCGCTTGCCCACGACCTCGGCCATCCGCCGTTCGGACACGCCGGTGAGCGCGCACTCCACGCCGCCATGGCGGACCACGGCGGCTTCGACCACAACGCCCAGAGCCTGCGCGTGGTCACCCATCTGGAGCGCCGCTACCCGCGCTTCGACGGGTTGAACCTGACCTGGGAGACGCTGGAGGGTCTGGTCAAGCACAACGGTCCGTTGACCGACGCCGACGGCCGCCCGACGGGCCGCTATGCGCGTGGCCTGCCGTTTGGCGTCGCCGACTACGCCGCCAGGCAGGACCTGTGGCTGTCGACCTATGCCGGGGTCGAGGCGCAGGCTGCGGCCATTGCCGACGATATCGCCTACGACGCGCACGACATCGACGACGGTCTGCGCGCCGGGCTGCTGGATGTCGCCGGCCTCGCCGAAACCGAACTCGTCGGGACAATCCTCAAGGATATTGCCCGCGAGCACCCCGGCCTCGCTGGCGAACGGACGATTGCCGAACTCATCCGGCGGATGATCGCGGCGATGATCGCAGACGTGGTCAGCGAAACCAGCGGTCGCCTCACCGAGCTCAAGCCGGCCTCGGCCGACGCAATCCGTCGGGCGGGCCGTCCCGTGGTCGGCTTCTCCTCCGCCATGGCCACTGCCGACGCGGCGATCAAGACAAAGCTCGGCCACGATGTCTACCAGCACCGGCGCGTCCGCGACGTTATGGACAAGGCCGAGCGCGTCGTCGCACGCCTGTTCGATCGTTACAGCCGCGACCCGGCGGCGCTGCCCGATGCCTGGCGGCCCGTGCCGGACGACGATGACGAAGGTCGGGCGCGACGGATCGCAGATTTCCTGGCCGGCATGACCGACCGTTACGCGATCGGCGAGTACCAGCGCTTGTTTGACGAAACACCCGATTTGGGATAGGCCGCGCTCGCTTCTGCCGCGGGCGCGCCTCCGACCCGATGAACATTTTCCGCGATTTCACGGATCGGGTCAGAGGTGCGGTTCGATCGGTCATCCCGACAGCGACGGACTCGGATCTTGGTGGCGTGGTCGTCGAGCCGCCGCGCGATCCGACCCACGGCGATCTCGCAACTAACGCCGCCCTCGTGCTGGCCAAGTCAGCTCAGGCGCGCCCGCGCGATCTGGCCGGTAGGATCGCTGCCGTGCTGGCCGCAGACGACGATGTCGACGGCGCCGAAGTCGCCGGGCCGGGCTTCCTCAATCTTCGTCTGAAACCCGCCTACTGGCACGCCGCGCTCAAGGCCATCATCGAGGAAGGCGCCGACTACGGGAAGAGTGACGTCGGCCGGGGCGAGAAGGTCAACGTCGAGTTCGTCTCCGCCAATCCGACCGGGCCGATGCACGTCGGCCATGGCCGGGGGGCGGTGGTTGGCGACACGCTCGCCGGGCTGCTCGAGGCCGTCGGCTACGCCGTGACCCGCGAGTATTACATCAACGACGCCGGCGCCCAGGTCGATCAACTCGCCCGCTCCGCCTACCTCCGCTACCTGGAGGCGCTTGGCGACGAGATCGGCCAGATCCCCGAGGGCCTTTATCCTGGGCGGTATCTGATTCCGGTCGGCGACGAACTCGCCGAACGCTTCGGAACCACGCTCAAAGAGATGGAGGAGGAGGACGACTGGCTGCCGGTCGTCCGCGAGGTCGCCATCGAGATGATGATGCAGTCGATCCGCGGCGATTTGGCGTCGCTCGACGTCCGTCACCACGTCTTCATCACCGAGCGCTCGCTGGTGACGGGCGCCGACGACAAGGTCGGCGAAGCGATCGAATGGCTCTCTGGCAGGGGCCTGATCTACGAAGGCAGGCTGCCGCCCCCCAAGGGCCAGCTGCCGGACGACTGGGAGGACCGCGAGCAGACGCTGTTCCGCTCCACCGCATTCGGCGACGACGTCGACCGCCCGCTGAAGAAGTCGGACGGCAGCTATACGTACTTCGCCTCCGACATCGCCTATCACTACGACAAGTACCTGCGCGGCTTCCGCAACATGATCGACGTATGGGGCGCCGACCACGGCGGCTATGTCAGGCGCATGCAGGCGGCGGTCAAGGCGATCACCGGCAGCGAGGGCGAGCTCGACGTCAAGCTCTGTCAACTGGTTCGCCTCTTCCGCGCGGGCGAACCCGTCAAGATGTCCAAACGGGCAGGGGAGTTCGTCACGCTGCGCGAGGTGGTCGAGGAGGTCGGCCGCGACCCGATTCGCTTCATGATGATCTTCCGCAAGAACGACGCCGCCCTCGACTTCGATTTCCACAGGGTGACGGAGCAGTCGAAGGACAACCCGGTGTTCTACGTGCAGTATGCTCACGCGCGGACTTGTTCGGTCTTTCGCCAGGCCGGCGCCGAAATGCCGCGGCTCACCCAGAACGCTGCGGCATTGGCGGCCGCTGCGTTGGATTTGCTTGACGATCCGGGCGAAATGGCCTTGGTCCGGCGTTTGGGCGAGTTTCCCCGAATGATCGAGGCGGCAGCGGAGGCTCACGAGCCGCATCGCGTGGCGTTCTATCTGTACGACCTCGCTTCGGAGTTCCACGCCCATTGGAATCGTGGCAAGGAGTTGCCGCATTTGCGTTTTATCACCGTCATGCAACCCGAGCTCACTTTGGCGCGACTCGCCCTTGTGCATGCGGTGAAATTGGTGTTGTCGTCGGGGTTGGCTGTGCTTGGAGTGAGTGCCCCGGAAGAAATGCGGTGAACCGACAAAAAGATGCGGGACCAAGATCGGCATGCCCGACCGGTACGATCCGAAACTGTCCGTGCGTGCGATGAGTGACCGCAGAGGTTCCGAGGCGGCAAACAAGCCTGCGGCCGAGGATCCGCTGATGGAACTTGCGAGAATCGTGTCGGGGCGGTCGACCTCCGGCGGCGCGGCGCCCCAGCCGCGCAGCGGCATCGCGCCAGCCGCGAGCGATGTCGCCAGGCCTGCCGAATCGCCCGACGTTCTAAGCGACCTGGAGGCGGAGCTGCTGACCGAGCTGCAGGCGTCGTTCTCGACCGTCAAGGGAGCGCTCGCCGACACGTCCTCGGTAGCCCGCGCGGCGCCCGCACCGCGGTTGAGGGCCGACTCACCGGCCTCGGCGGCGCGGAGCGCCCAGTTTGAGGGGGCCGAGGAACAGGTCACGCCCCTGGTGCCGCTCGCCGGCGCCGCACCTGACCCTTCACCGGCGCCCGGCGAGCAGGCGCGGACAAGGCCGGCCGCACCCACGAATACGAGGGAGGCAACCGCTGACGCCTCCCACGCGTCATCCGAGCCGTCGGCCCGTGTACGACCGGCCGTTGCTGCGCGCGCCGAGCCGCGCGCCGCGCAGCGACCGAAGGCAGCGGCGCCCAGGCCTCAGCCGCCGCGAACGGCGGCGCCCGCCGACACCGTCGATATCCCGAACATGCAGCTGCGCTCGCCGCCGCAACGCCAGCCGCATTCCCGCTGGGACAAGCCATCCGAGGTCGAGACGTCGCCGTCGAGCGTCGCCAGCCGGTTCGCCCCGCCGCGGGCGGTGCGCCCGGTTCCCGATTCGCCCGTCGCCGACGGGGAAGACGACGCCCTTGGTGAAGGCTTCCCCTTCGCGCAGGGCTCCGACGACACCGCAGAGAGCGAAACGCCATTCGACGAGTTCGACCTCGGCGCAGGCTACGGTGAGGAGGATCACCTGCCGCCGTATCCGGAAGAGGAGCTGGAATCCCTTGTCCAACCGCGCCCCCGCCGCAGACGGGTGGCCGCGCTCGCGTTGGTCGCCGTCGTGCTCGTCGGTGGCGCCGCGCTCTTGTTCCGCGCCGGCGGCACCGGCGAGTCGCCACCGCCGATCATCACGGCGGACGGATCGCCGACGAAGATCATGCCGGAAGACCAAGCGGCTGCCGCCGACGGGGATCAGAACAAGCTGATCTATGACCGCGTCGCCTCGGCCGACACCGAGCCCGACACGACCCTGGTCACGCCCGGCGACGAGCCGATCGCTGCGGTGCCGTCGACCGCGGGTACGGACGACGCCATCACCCGCGTGATCATCCCGGGCGGACCCGGTATCGACCGGCCCAACGCCAATGCTGGCGCGGGTCAAACCGACATGACGGACAACATCGGGACGATGGTCGGCGACGCCGGAACCGAGCCGACGATCGATGAGACCGCGACCAGCCAGCCGATCGGCCCGCGCAAGGTCCGCACGGTCGTGGTCAGGCCCGACGGCACCATCGTCAGCAACGAGGCGGCCGAGGCGGCCCCGCCGACCGACGTTGCCTCGGCCGAACCCGAAGCGGCTGCGCCGCCGGCGCTTCCCCCTGTAACCGACGACGACACCATGGCGATCGCAGGCGTCGACGGCACCGACGCCGACGGCGAACTCGCGATCACGCCGGTGCCGGATGCGCCGCGGGGAGCCGACGTGACCGCGCGCGAGCCGGGCGCGGCGCCGGAACCAGCCGAACCAGCCAGAGTCGCAACCAGCAACCAGGGCCCGATCGACATCACGCCCGGCCGACCGGCGTCGCGGCCGCCCGCGCAGGAGCCGGCCAAGACATCGGTCGCGACCGTGACCGGCGGCATGCTGGTTCAGGTTTCGTCGCAGCGTTCCGAAGACGCCGCGCGCGCCACTTTCCGCGATCTGCAGTCCCGGTATCCGAGCATTCTCGGCAAATACGAGGTCAACATTCAGCGCGCCGACCTTGGCGACCGCGGCATCTTCTTCCGGGCGCGCGTCGGCCCCTTCTCGCCGGGCGACGCCGACCGCCTGTGCAGCGCTCTCAAGGCCGCCGGCGGCGACTGTATCCTGGCGCGCCGTTGAACCGGGCCGGCGCCCGGCCCGGCGAGCGCTGACCTGACGTGGCGGCCCATGCGTTCATCTGCGGGTGCGCAGGAGAGAGCCTGACCGACGAAGAGTGCGGATTATTCGCTGCCAAACGGCCGTTCGGCCTCATCCTTTTCGCCCGCAATTGCCGCGACCCGGATCAGATTCGTGCGCTCGTTCAAGGGTTTCGCGGAGCTGTAGGAAACGAAGAGGCGCCGGTCCTGATCGACCAGGAAGGCGGCCGGGTGCAGCGGCTCGGGCCGCCGCGCTGGCCGGAATACGCGCCCGCGGGGGCGATTGCGCGCCTTTATCCGGCCGGTGCGGCCGATGCCTGCCGCGCGGCATGGCTGCACGGGCGCCTGATCGCCGCCGACCTTGCCGATCTTGGCATTGACGTCGACTGCGCGCCGGTGCTTGACGTCGCCGTCGCCGGCGCCAGCGCCGCGATCGGCGACCGCGCCTTCGGCGCCGATTCGCGCACCGTTGCGGCGCTCGGCCGCGCCTTCGCCGACGGCCTCATGGACGGTGGCGTCTTGCCGGCGATCAAGCATATACCGGGACACGGGCGGGCATTGAGCGACAGCCATGCCGAACTGCCCGTGGTCGACACGGACATTGACACGCTCGCCGCTTCGGACTTCCTACCGTTCATCCAACTGTCGGACCTGCCGATTGCGATGACCGCGCACGTTGCTTACGCCGCCGTTGACGGAGATCGTCCGGCGACCATCTCGCCGGTGGTGATCCGCGATATCATCCGGGGGCGAATCGGTTTCGATGGGCTGTTGTTGAGCGACGACGTGTCGATGAATGCACTTTCTGGGGATTACCGCACGCGGGCGGCAGCAATCTATGACGCCGGCTGCGATGTCGTGCTTCACTGCAATGGCCGGACCGAGGAGATGCGCGCGATTGCCGGTGCGGCGCCCGAGCTCGCTGGCCTATCCAGCGAGCGGGCGTCGCGAGCCCTGCAAGCGCGACACAGGCCGGTTCCCTTCGATCGTCAAGCGGGGCGCCAGGAGTATGACGCGCTTCTGGCGCGCGTCGGCTGGCCGGCGCCAACAGGCTGAGCCATGACCGTCGACGAACGCGATCAGGAGAAGATCTGGGAGGCCTACGAGTCGGTTGAACGTGGCGGCGACGAGCCGGCGCTGGTCGTCGACGTCGACGGCTTCGAGGGACCACTCGACCTGCTCCTGGCGCTGGCCCGCAGCCAGAAGGTCGACATCACCCGCATCTCCATCCTGGCGTTGGCCGAACAGTACCTCGCCTTCATCGAGCGTGTGCGGCAAATGCGCCTCGAGATCGCCGCCGACTATCTGGTCATGGCGGCTTGGCTCGCCTACCTCAAGTCGCGGCTGCTTCTGCCCGAGGTCGATGGCGGAGAGGAGCCGACGGGCGAGGAACTCGCCACCCAACTCGCCTTCCGGCTGCGCCGCCTGGAGGCAATGCGCGAGGCCGCCGCGCGACTTGCCAACCGCAACCGTCTCGGCCGCGACGTCTTTGCCCGCGGCGCGCCCGAGCCGGTCGAGATCAAACGGGTGAGCCGGTACACCGCCACGCTCTATGACCTTCTGTCGGCCTATGCCGCCCGGCGCCAAGAGACCGCTGTCGCCGTCGTCCACATCCGCCCGCGAACCGTCTGGTCGTTGCAGGACGCCCACGAGGCGCTCGCCCGCGTCATCGGCCGGGTGGCCGACTGGACGCCGCTGGCGAGTCTGCTTGCCCCGTATCTGGCCTCGCCCACCATGCGGCGCAGCGTCACCGCCAGCGCCTTCGGCGCGAGCCTCGAGCTGGTGCGCGAGGGCCGCGTCGAGCTCCAGCAGACCAAACACTTCACGCCCCTCTACATCCGCGACCGCCCGCCGGCCGCCGCGGTGGCCCCATCGGAGACAGGAAATGCCTAGTTCGAACGCTGCGGTCGCGATTGCCGTGGACAACGACGCACCAGCCGATCAGTTGCCGGAGGACCGGCGCTACAACCTTCGTCTGGTGGAGGCGCTGCTGTTCGCCGCCGGCGAGCCGTTGTCGGCCGAGGAGATCGCCGGCCGCCTGCCGGAGGGTACCGACGTCGTCGGCCTCCTCCACGAGTTGCAGGCGCTCTACGCCGACCGCGGCGTGACCCTCGTCCAAGTGGCCGGCAAGTGGTCCTTCCGCACCGCCGGCGACCTCGCGTTCCTGCTTTCGCGCGAGGCGGTTGAGCAGCGCCGGCTGTCGCGTGCCGCGTTGGAGACCCTCGCCATCATTGCCTATCACCAGCCGGTGACGCGCGCCGAGATCGAGGAGATTCGGGGCGTGATGGTGAGCCGGGGCACGATCGACGTTCTCCTTGAGACTGGCTGGATCAGGATGCGCGGTCGCCGCCGCGCCCCTGGCCGCCCGGTCACCTACGGCACTACCGAGGCGTTCCTGTCTCATTTCGGCCTCGACAGCGCTGCCGACCTGCCCGGCATCGACGAGTTAAAGGCCGCCGGCCTGCTCGATTCGCGGGTTCCAGCGGATTTCACCGTCCCTGATCCTCACGTGGGAGAGGCGTTGACGCCCGACGAGGACCCGCTCGAGGAGGAGCCGAGGCTGGGCCTGGAGGACGACGAGCCTGACAGGGACTAGCGCCGCTAAACGGCCGGTTTCCTGGCCTTCGGCGCCGAACGGTTTGCCATCGCGCACGATTGCGCCTAGATCATGCGTTTAGGTGTGTCGTGTCGCGGGGCTCGCGCGGCCAAACACGATCGTGGAGAATGGCTGATGGGTTCTCTCAGCATTTGGCATTGGCTGGTGGTCATCGCCGTCGTCGCCCTTCTATTCGGCGGCCGCGGGAAGATCTCCGAATTGATGGGCGACGTCGCCAAGGGCGTGAAGAGCTTCAAGAAGGGCCTCGCCGACGACGACGAGCAGGAAGCCAAGCCCATCGAGAGCAAGGCCTCGGAAGAGAAGACCAAGGTCAGCTGACCCCGCGCCGCGGGGTTCAGCATCGCCGCCCCCGGAACGCGGGTGTGCGGCCCGAAACCCTGATCACATGCTCGACATCGGCTGGACCGAACTGTTGCTGATCGCCGTTGTGGCGATCGTCGTCATTGGTCCGAAGGACCTGCCGAGAGCGATGCGCCTCGTCGGTCGGTGGACCGGCAAGATGAAGCGCATGGCGCGGGAATTCCAAAACCAGTTCAACGAAGCGCTGCGCGAGGCCGAACTCGACACGGTCAAGAAGGACGTCGAGGCGATCGGCAAGATCGACCCCATGGCCGACGTCCGCAAGGAGATGGCCAAGACCGGCGAGGAGATCCGCAAAGGCGTCGACCAGCCTGCGGCCGTCAAGAAGGCCGGGACCGAGCCCGCGGCCGAGGCGTCCGCGGTTGAAGCGACGCCGTCGCCGGCTGTCGAAGCGCCGGCAGCGGCCGCCGGGGATCCGCGGTCGTGAGTGACACCAAGGACGAGGACGAAATCGAGCAGAGCCGCGCGCCGCTGCTCGATCACCTGATCGAGCTTCGCGGCCGGCTGATCAAGGCGTTGATCGCGATCCTCATCGCGTTCGTGCTGTGCTTCGCCTTCGCCCGGTACATCTACAACATCCTGATCATCCCGTACGAGTGGGCGGCTGGCCCGACCCGCGACATCCGCCTGATTTACACCGCGCCGCAGGAGTTCTTCCTCACCCAGATGAAGCTCGCCTTGTTCGGCGCGCTGTTCATCGCTTTCCCGGTGATCGCCTCGCAGATCTACAAGTTCGTTGCCCCCGGCCTCTACAGGACGGAGCGCAAGGCGTTCGTGCCCTACCTGATCGCCACGCCCGTCCTGTTCGTCATCGGCGCCATGACGGTGTTTTTCGTCCTCATGCCGCTGGCCATGCGCTTCTTCCTGTCTCTGGAGCAGACCGGCGGGCCGGGTCAGGCCTCGATCGAGCTTTTGCCCAAAGTCAACGAGTACCTCAGCCTGATCACGACGCTGATCCTTGCCTTCGGGTTGGTCTTCCAGCTTCCGGTGGTGCTGACGCTCCTTGCCCGCATCGGCATTGTGTCGAGCGACATGCTGAGGCGCGGCCGGCGTTACGCAATCGTTCTTGCCTTTGTCGCCGCGGCGATCCTCACCCCGCCCGACGTCATCTCGCAGTTCGGACTGGCCGTGCCGACGATCCTTCTCTACGAAGCCTCGATTTTCTCCGTGCGCTACGTCGAGAAGAAACGCGCCGAGGCCGACGCCGCGCGCGCCGCCCAGGGGGCGACGTAGGCGCCCTTCCATCGCGGCGGATCAGCGTCTATTGAGAGCGCGCCCGGCTTTGCCGTGGCCGTGCGCACGTCCCGCCGAGGCCCCATGCTCGACATCAGATGGATTCGCGAGAACCCCGACGCGCTCGGGGACGCGCTCGCCAAGCGCGGCTGGATGCCGGACGAGGCGTTCCTGGGAAAGCTCGGCGATGCGTGGGCGGACGCGGCGAAGGCGATCGCGGCCGCCGCGACCCCGGAGGCGAAGCGCACGAAGACGGTGGAGGCGCTCCGCCAGGCCGACTACGACCGCCGCGGCCTGATCGCGCGGGCCGAGGCCGCCCAGCAGGCGCAGAACGAGGCTTCCCGCGCC
>CAYTXI010000025.1:0-25889 GCA_964441935.1 uncultured Bauldia sp. | reverse complement strand
GCGCGGGACCCGAGCCCCCGGGCCGATATCGCCACGCGATCTTCAACGAAAGTCAGGTCACTGGGTAACAGGCTGTCCTTGCGGCCGTGGGCGGGGTGGTGGCGGGGGCAATGTCCTTCCCTCGTTTGCTCCCGCACCCGCTTGGGCACCATCCCGTGGCTCACCAGCCCCGACGGAGACCGGGGCAGCTGACGACTCGACGGGAACTTGTCGGCTCGTGTTGAGGCCGATACCAAACAGCTGCCAATCGCCGTCGACGCGCTGAAACGCGAGATCGAAGTTCACCTGTTCTGGCCGGCTTGGGAAGAATCCCGTAAGCCTCAGGTAGCCGTTTTGGTCGATCGCTGGCTGGCGGAAGAGCTGCGGGTCGATGATCGCCACCGGCGCAAGATCGAGGCGGCGCGCCCTCAGATCCGCGAACGCGGCGCTGAGCTTCGCAACGTCGTTTGCCTCTTGGAAACCGGGCGCCGCAATGTCTCGCAGGACCGAATAGTCGCCCACCATGTTCGCCTGGTCGAGCGCAATGACGGCGCTGCGAATGAGCGTCACCATCGTCGCCGCGTCGGGAAGCGACGGCTTGTCCGTCGTCGGCGTCGGCTCCTTAGTCGCGGCCTTTTCGCCGGTGGGCTGCGTTGGCGGATAGACGCCGATGCCGAACAGCCGCCACCGTTCGTTGACCATCTGGAAGGCAAGATCGAAGCCGACCTGCTCGTCTCCGACGGGGAAGAAACCGGAAAGCGTCAGCAGGCCTTGTTCGGTTATCGTCGGCGGGCTCTTCAGGCTTGGATTGACGGCCGCAATGTGGGCGAGGTCGATACCGCGGCCGCGCAGATCGGAAAATGCCTCGCTCAGGCTGGCCGGGCTGTTTGCCTGCTGAAGTCCGGGTGCGCCGATCGCGCGCAGAACCGCGTAGTTGCCGGACACATTCGCCTGATGGAGGGCAACGACGGCATTGCGGATGAGGATGACCAGCCCCGGAACGTCGGGCATCGGCGGTGCCGTTCCCCCTTGGGCTGCCGATTGCTGCTGAAGGGCTCCCGTTTCGGCAGCCGTGAGCTGCGCGGCTGCGGTGTCCTGCTCCGCCGCTGGCCGAGACGGCCCCTCCAGGCGTCCGAGCGCCGCTTGCAGCGTGCCATCGCGGGCGGAGACGTAGAGAGCGGCCCCTGCGCCCAGCAACGCCACGGCCAAAAGCAACCGCAACGCCACGCGCCCGGCCACCGAGCGTCTCTTAGGGCGGCGACGAGGGGGCAGGAAGTCCTTCTCGTAATCGTCCAACCGGGGTCGGCGATCGCCGCCTCTGGGCGCTTGCGGCCAGTCCCAGTCAGCTTGTCTGTCCCGGACCAACTGCAGCATGGGCTTCCTTCCCACTCTCCGCACCTATCCGATCAACGCGTCCACTGGAGCATGGCGCGCGCCCCGGCGACCGGCTCGCCGCTGCCATATGGGAAGCCCACCCCGCCGGCGAGGGAGAACGCCATCCTGTCGCCCTCCTTGAGTACGTCGTGGCCGACCACGCCGATTGCCGAGACACTCGCGGCAAAGGCGCCATCGAATGTCGCCACGCTGCCGGCAAAACCGAACGTCTCGGGGCCGACGAGATCTGGGTTCTCCATCGACATCGCCAGCGCGATGCCGGACGTATGCTCGTCGAGCGTCTGGAGGAAGGCGCCGCCGTCGGTCGCGAGGTTTCCGGCGGCGTCGGAGGTGACAAGCTCGAGCGGACCCGACTGGCGCGACTTGCTGAGCGGCGTCGTAATGCCGGGCGTGGTGTAAGTGTGCATGGTGGTGCCGAGCACGAACTTGTCGTAGTCGTCCGACATGGCGCCGGCGCCGGACGAATCGGTGCCGATAGCCACCCCGCCCGGCATCTGCACCCACGTGCCCCTGCCCATGGCCAGGCCGTAGGTCGCATCGGCCTGTGCGTTGGTGCCGATGGCGATGGTATCGAAGGCGACGATGCCGTTGCCGGCACCCGTGCCGATGGCGATGTTGTTGTAGCCGAACACGCCGTTGCCCGAGTACGCACCCATCGCGATGTTGTCGCCGCCTATGACGCCGTTCCCCGTGGCATAGCCGCTGGCCTGGTTGTTGTAGCCGAACACGCCGTTGCCTGAAGCATAGCCGCTCGCCTGGTTGTCGTTGCCGATGACAAAGTTGCCGACGTGGGTCCCGGACGCCTGGTTGTTCTCGCCCCATACGGCGTTGCCGCAGCCGTAGCCGCTCGCCTGGTTGTCGTTGCCGACGACGCCGTTGCCGCAGTCGGTCCCGCTCGCCTGGTTGTTCTCCCCGTAGACGCCGTTGCCGGAGCCCAGCCCGGCGGCCTGATTGTCGTTGCCGATGACGAAGTTGCCGACATGAGTGCCGTCAGCCTGGTTGTTGGCGCCGAACACATGGTTGCCGGCCTGGAAGCCGCTGGCCTGGTTGTCGGTACCGATGACGTGGTTGCCGACCTTGTAGCCGCTGGCCTGGTTGTTGATGCCGTGGACGTCGTTGCCGGCGTGGAACCCGCTTGCCTGATTGTCGGTGCCGGAGACGAAGTTGCCGGTCTTCTCGCCGCTTGCCTGGTTGTTGAGGCCGAAGACCAGGTTGCCCGAATTCAGACCCGAGGCCTGGTTGTCGTTGCCGATAACGCCATTCCCGACGTTGGTGCCGCCGGCTTGGTTGTTGAACCCAAAGACACCGTTGCCGGCGTTGAGGCCGCTCGCCTGATTGTCTGCACCGAAGACAAAGTTCCCGACGTGTTCGCCGCTCGACTGGTTGTTGGTGCCAAACACGAAGTTGCCGGCGTCGTCGCCGCTGGTCTGGTTGTTCTCGCCGATGACGACGTTGCCGCAGTCCTCGCCGCTCGCCTGGTTGTTCTCGCCTGCGACCAAGTTGCCGCAGTTCGATCCGCTCGATTGGTTGTTGACGCCGACGACGCCATTGCCCGAGGCGAAACCGCTCGTCTGGTTGCTGGCGCCGATGACCCCGTTGCCGGAAAAAGCGCCCGCCGCCTGGTTGTTGACGCCGATGACGCCGTTGCCGGTCACATCGCCGCTCGACCGATTGTTCAGACCGACGACGCCATTACCCGAGCCAAAGCCGCTCGTCTGGTTGTTGGCGCCGACGACACCGTTGCCGGACAGCGCCCCCGACGCCTGATTGTTGAGGCCCGCAACGAAGTTGCCGACACCGGTGCCGCTCGCCTGGTTGCCGAAGCCGAGGATGAAGTTGCCCGAGCCGGTCCCAGCCGCTTGGTTGTCAGAGCCGATCACCACGTTGCCGGAGCCGTCGCCATTGGCCGAATTGCGGTTGCCAAAAATGACGTTGCCCGAGCCGGTGCCGGCGACATTGTTATCGTTGCCGAAGACGAAATTGCCGGAGGCGAACGCGTCGGCGCTGTTGCGATTGCCGACCACAACGTTGCCGGAGAGATCGCCCAGCACTTCGTTGTTGTCGCCGAAGACGCCGTTGCCAGAGCCGTCGCCGATCGCTTTGTTGCTGTTACCGAAGACGCCGTTGCCGGAGTAGTTGCCGATGACGATGTTGTTGTTGCTGTCGGCCCCGGGGAACGGGAGACCGACGAGATTGCCCGAGCCGATGCCACTCGCTTGGTTGCCGTCGCCGAACACGCCGTTCCCGGAACCGACCCCGGCGGCCTGGTTGGCGTCGCCGAAGACGCCGTTTCCGGAGCCCGTGCCCGAGGCCTGATTGTCGTCGCCGAAGACACCGTTGCCGGAGCCGAAGCCGCTGGCCTGATTGCGGCTGCCGCCGATGACGTTGCCAGACAGTGTGCCCAGCGCCACGTTGTCGTCACTGCCTTCGAAGATGAGGTTGCCGGAGGCATTGCCGATGGCGGTATTGGTATCGCCGAACACGAAATTGCCGGAACCGGTGCCAGAGGCCTGGTTGTCGCTACCGAAAACGACATTGCCGGAGCCGAAGCCGCTGGCCTGATTGCGGCTGCCGCCGATGACGTTGCCAGACAGCGTGCCCAGGGCGATGTTGTCGTCGGCCCCGTCGAGAACGACGTTGCCGGACGCGTTGCCGATAGCGGTGTTGGTATCGCCGAAGACCAGGTTTCCGGAGCCGGTGCCGGCGGCGAAGTTGTCGTCGCCAAAGACGCCGTTGCCGGAGAAGTCGCCGATCGCCTTGTTGCGGTCGCCAAAGATGACGTTGCCCGAGCCGGTGCCGATGGCGAGGTTGTCGTCGCTGTCGCTGAGGATGAAGTTGCCCGACCCACTACCCAAGGCGGTGTTGGTGTCGCCGTCGACGACGTTGCCGCTGCCGGTGCCTGCTGCGAGGTTGTTGCTTCCCTCGACGGCGTTACCGGTCAGTACGCCAAGCGCGCTGTTGCCGTCGCCCTCGACGTCATTGCCCGTTAGCAGCCCGATGCCAGTGTTGCCGTTGCCGTCGATGTCATTGCCCGTCAGCACGCCGATGGCGGTGTTGTTGTCGCCGCTGACGAAATTGCCGGTGAGCACGCCGATCGCGGTGTTGTTGCTGCTGCCGACGACATTGCCCGATCCGAAGCCGATGGCCGAGTTGTGGTCGCCTTCGACGCCATTGCCCGACAGGTTGCCGAGCACGTTGTTGCCGGTACCGTTGACGAAGTTCCCGGAACCGCTGCCGACAACGTTGTTGAAACTGGCGCCGGTTCCGTAGAAGTTGCCCGAGAAGTCGCCCATCACGTTATTATTGGCGACGTTGTCCCCGCCGAGGTTGCCCGAGCCTGTGCCGATAATCGTATTGTTCTCGAAATTCTCGCCGTTGCCGAAGCCGGACCAGTCGCCGAAGATCGTGTTGTCGGCGAAGTTGTCTCCGTTGCCCCAGCCGGAGTTGTCGCCGAAGATCGTATTGCCGGTGACATCTCCAATGTTGCCGCTGCCAGAGAAGTCGCCGACAATGAAGTTGTCGTTGACAAGTGCCGAGCCACCGACCGCGTTGGCACTTCCTGAGCCATCCCCAACGATGAAGTTGTTCGTGACGGTTGCGTCGGCGTCGCCGGAAAAAAGGTTGGCACCGTTGGCACTTCCCGAGCCATCACCCATGATGAAGTTGTTTGAAACGACGGCATCGCCGTTGCCACCGCCAACAGTTGTGCCGTTGCCCGTGCCAGAGCCATCGCCGAGAATCACGTTGTCGGTTACGACTGCGTTGCCAGTGATTGTCCCGAAAAAGACACTGCCGCTGCCTATACCGTTGCTGCTGCCTGAGTCGTTACCGATGATAAGGTTGTCGGAGACCGTTGCGTTACCGTCGGCTGCACCGAGATTCAGATTCACCGCGCTACCGTTGAGACTGCCAGAGCGCTCGCCGCTGATGATGTTGTTTTGAAGCGTAGCGTCGCTGCTGGCGACTGCAGACGCTGCTCCCCCATTGAGGGTTAACGAGTCAGCGCCCAGCACGACATTGTCGGTGATCGTCGCGGTATTCGGCCCGCCGCCCCCCACACCAACTGCGTTATGGTGAACAGCATCGTCGCCAATAATGTTGCCGGTGCAATCGAGGCTGCCGCCGCTTCCCTGGCCATTATCTTCGCCGGCATCGCCGCTGCCGACAAAGATATTGGGACCTTCGCCCGGCGGCGGTGACACCACGCAGTCGTCCGCCCACGCCCGGTCCGCCGGCGCAAGCACGAACGCCGCGGCGGCGAGCGCGGCCGCGCCAAGCGCTATGCCGAGCCTTCGTTGAATGCTTGCAGCGAATTCGGAGTAACCGGCAGCGCAATCGCGCCTGCGCCCCAACGCCCACATGACACGTGCCCCAACGCACCCGGGGTCATGACTCCCAGGCTTCGACGCCGTGCCGCAGGCGGCGACAACAACCACATCGCGCGGGCCCGGTGCCTCTCCCATGCCCGTGCGCGCGGTTCTTGAATTCTATCCTCTGTCGGGGAGACCGGCACACTTGGATACGCCGGGGTCGGCGATTGCGACCCGTCTGTTGCGGTTATGCAACGACCAACAAGAAGTGCGGCGGTTTTGCGGTTTCCAAGGTCAACGAAGCACGCGTGGACGCGCGGCAGGAAGCAACATGCCGTGCGGAAGCGGAACCGCTGCCGCGAATGCGGCTTCCTTGCTCGCGTTACGCGGGCAGGTGCTGGTGCCTATCAACCTTGATCGCGGGGGCCGGCGCTATCTGAACACCGGGCCGTGGTCGTAGGTTGGGCGTGGTCCGTGCCGGCCTCCGAAGGACGGCGGTGGGGGAGGACTGAACGCCGGCGGCGCGGGCGGTCCCGGCATCTCCGGCGGAACGATGACGGCTGGCGGTGCGCCCGGTGCGGGAACGGAGCCACCCCCCGGGACGACGGTCTCGGCGAGATGGCATTGGTCGAGATCGACCTGGAAGTCCTCGAAGAGGTTCGACTGATTGCGGACGTACGGGAAGTAGTACTTGAGCTGGCGGTTGCGAAACTCAACGTCGTCGTTGCTGTAGCGGACGACATCCGGCTCGGCTGGACGGACGACCGACAGTGAGCACGGTTCCTCAACCTCGACGCAGTCCTCCAGACGAACGCCGCCGTTGGTCTGGCGGCGGCAAATGCGCGTCATGCCTTCGAAATTGGCCACGCGGGTCGTGCCCTCGCGCTCCACCGAGATGTCGAACTCGGTGCCGCGAACGCCGATCGTCGCCGTCGGCGTCGTGATCGTGTAGGCGTCCTTCGGGCTATTGCCGGTGATGAAGCGGAACGCACCTTTGACGACGTTGATCGAGATTTCGCGGGCCGTGTCTTCCTCGCTGAACACGAACGCGTCGATCACCATCGACGAATTAGGGCCAACGACCAGTTTGGTGTCGTCGCGGAATCGGATTTGCGCTGAGCCCGTATCACCTGTTTCGATCCGGTCGCCGGCGTGAACCGGCGCCTGCGGCTCGAGGATCACCTGGCCCGTCTCGGTGTCGATATGGGCGGCCTGCACGACCGCGAGCACGACGCCGCTGGGTGTCGCGGCCATCGCATAGCCGACCGTCACCGCGAAAATGAAGGCGAATACGCCAAAGAACTTGTTGAACGCCCCCATGACCCACGCTCCCCTGGGGCACCGCATCTTTCGTACCAATGTCTATCGTTTCGTCCGCTGAGTCCAGTGACGGCCTCGCTGGTCAGCCCCTCCCAGTCGCCGCCGGACGTCGGGTGGAAGCCGCTCTCGCGGTCGGCACAGATCAACCGCGTCAGCGGCTCGCGTAGCGTGAGCGATACCAGTCGATGAATCCCCGTACGCCCTCGGCGAGCGGTGTCGGTGGCCCCCAGGCTACGAGCTTCCGTAGTTCGGCGTTGTCCGCGTACGTGCGGCGCGCCTCGCCGGCTTGCATCGGCAGGTATTTGCGCCGCGCTTTGCGCCCGAGGGCGTCTTCGATCGCGTCGATGAAGCGCTCGAGCTCCACCGGCTGCCCGGCGCCGATATTGACGACGCGGAACGGCGCCACCGGACTTGCCCCACCCCCGCCGTCGGCGGGCAAGGATGGCGGCACGCTGATGAGTCGCACGACGGCGCTGACGAGGTCGTCGATATAGGTGAAATCACGCGACATTTGGCCGTCTCCGAACACCTCGATCTCGCGGTCTTCGAGGAGAGCGGCGGTGAATTTGAACAACGCCATATCCGGTCGGCCCCATGGTCCGTATACGGTGAAGAAACGGAAAGCGGTGATCGGCAGGCCGTACACGTGCGCATAGGAGTGAGCGATCACTTCGGTCGCTTTCTTGGTCGCTGCATAGGGTGAAAGCGGCAGCGAACTTTCCGAAGTTTCAATGAATGGGATATGTCCGTCTCCGTAAACCGAGCTGGTTGAAGCGATCAGCAGATGCTGCGGCGGCGCCACACGGCACGCCTCCAACAGATTGAAGGTGCCGAGGACGTTTGAACCAATGAACGCACGTGGCTCCTCCAGGCTGTGGCGGACCCCGGCTTGCGCGGCGAGATGGATGATGATGTCTGGCCTTGCATCGGCCACTAGGTCGGTTAGCCGCCGCTCATCCTCCAGTATGAATTCGTGGGGTACGAACCCGCTCATCCCTTCCAGAATAACGCTGCGGGCACGTTTCAGTTCGACGTCGTAGCAGGGCGTGAACGCATCGAGGCCGATGACGCCGTGACCGGTTTCGAGGAGCCGGCGCGCCACGTGGAAGCCGACGAAACCGGCGCTCCCCGTCACCAGGACGCGCCAGCGAAGAGGGTTCTCGGAGGACAAGGGAGGATCTCCGCGCGGGGCTCGGCCGGGATCGGGAATTTGGACTCGGCAGGTTCACGTGGCAACGGAAATGAACCCGCAATCGGCGGAGGAACCAGTGCTACGTAAGATTGTAGTAATCGACAGATACATGTATAGGTTCATCAACCGTGCAACGCATGTCGATGCCGCGAGTCGTGACCGCCACCGCCGCCAGAAGTCTCGCCGATCCTGTGCTGGAGCGCCTCTCGGCCCGTCTCGCCACGGTGGGCGTGATCGGGCTCGGGTACGTCGGCCTGCCGCTGGCCGCGGCGACGGCCCGCGCCGGATTCAGCACCGTCGGCTTCGATAGTGACCCGGACAAGCCCCGGATACTCAGCAGCGGACGGTCGTACATCGAAGCCGTGAGCAGCGAATCGCTCGCCTGCCTCGTCGCCTCGCGGCAGTTCAGGGCCACCGACGATTTCGCAGAGCTCGCCGACTGCGATCTCGTGGTCATCTGTGTGCCGACGCCGCTCACGCCCCAGCGCGCGCCCGATCTGTCTTATGTTCGCGCGACCGCGCGGACCGTTGCCCGCCATTTGCAGCGAGGACAGATCGTTGTCCTGGAGTCGACCTCCTATCCGGGAACCACGCGCGAAGTGGTCAAGCCGATCCTTGAGGCGACGGGACTGCGATCCGGCACCGATTTCTTCCTCGGCTATTCGCCGGAACGGGAGGATCCCGGCAATGCCGATTTCTCGAGCACCGCAATCCCGCGTGTGGTCGCCGGCGACGGGCCCGAGGCGACCCGGATGGTGGAGGCCTTTTACGGCGCCGTTGTTGACAGGCTTGTCGTGGTCTCCTCCCTGGACACCGCTGAGGCGGTCAAGATCACTGAGAACGTGTTTCGCGCCGTCAACATTGCGCTCGTCAACGAGCTGAAGGTCGTGTTCGATCGCATGGGGCTCGACGTGTGGGAGGTGATTGAAGCCGCCAAGACCAAGCCGTTCGGCTACATGCCCTTCTACCCGGGGCCGGGTCTCGGCGGCCATTGCATTCCCATTGACCCCTTCTACCTGACTTGGCGATCGCGAGAGTTCGACATTCCGACCCGATTCATTGAATTGGCCGGCGAGATCAACACCGCGATGCCCCGCTACGTCGTCGACAAGCTCGAGGAGGCCCTCGACCGGCGTTTGTCCAAGTCGCTAGGCAGAGCGAGAATCCTCGTCATCGGCCTGGCGTACAAGAAGAACATCTCCGACGTCCGCGAGAGCCCCTCGCTCGAGCTCATCGCGTTGCTGGCTGACAGGGGCGCGCACGTCGACTTTCACGACCCGCATGTCCCGCGAATTCCGCACACCCGTCGGCACGCCGACCTGCATGGCCGCCAATCGGTTGCGTTCGACGCTTCGACGGTGGCCGCATACCACGCGGTTTTGATCGCGACTGATCACGATTGCATTGACTATGGCCTCTTGCTCACACACGCGAAACTTGTCATCGACACGCGGAACGCTTGCGCCAGGGCGGGGTTCCAATCCGACAGGATCGTTAAGGCTTGACCGACACCGCTTGGTTCGCCCAGGTGTGCCGGCTCTTCTGGCCGGCCGGTTTCGACAGACGCCTCCGAGATGCGCTATTCAGGGCCGGTTTCCGCTGGTCCGCGGTCGGGCGCAATGCGCGGGTGGGCGGCCCTCCGGCGCTTGTTTCTCCCTGTTTTTCGTGCCGTCAGTTCGCTACAGTTCAACTTGGCGTGCCCTCGGCGTGGGTTATCGCGAACATCGCCACTGGACTTTGACCATGAGCCCGGCGCGGCCAGCAGGACGGCCGCCACAATATTCGGACGGGTACCCGTGTCCCTGAACGTCGCCATCATTGGAACCGGTTATGTCGGACTGACCACCGGTGCCTGCTTCGCCGAACTCGGTCACAGCGTTGTCGGCGTCGACATCGATCCAGACAGGGTCGCGCGGCTGTCGCGCGGCGATCCAGTCATTCATGAGGACGGGCTGAAGAGGCTTCTTGGCGACAACTTGGCGGTCGGTCGGTTGCGGTTCACAACCTCCGTGGTCGAGGCAGTCACCGGCGCCGACATCGTGATGATTGCCGTCGGCACGCCTCGGCACCGTGACGGGCACGTCGACCTTAACTTTGTCGAGCAGGCGGCCGATGACATCGCCCCGCACCTGACCGGATTCACCGCAATCTGTGTCAAGTCCACCGTTCCCGCCGGCACCAATCGGCGTGTCGGCAAGCTCGTTTCGCGTCGCAACCCCGGCGCCGACTTTGCCCTGCTGTCGAATCCGGAATTCCTGCGCGAGGGCCGTGCGGTCGAGGAGTTCATGAACCCGGAGCGGATCGTGCTCGGAGTCGAAGATCCCCGCGCCCTTGAGATTGGCCGGGCGCTGTATCGCCCGTTGACCGAGCGCGGTCGTCCGTTGGTGACCACCTCGATCGAATCGGCAGAAGTCGCCAAGTACGCCGCGAATACGTTCCTTGCTGCCCGCCTGGCGCTGATCAACGAATTCGCCGACGTCTGCGAGCAGGTCGGCGGCGACATCGAGGACGTGATCCGCGTCCTCGGCGTCGACAGTCGCATCGGCCCGCATTTTCTGAGGCCGGGGCCGGGGTTCGGCGGCTCGTGCTTTCCCAAGGACGTCGGTGCCGTGTCGTTCCTTTGTGAGGGCCTTGGTGACGCTGGCGGTCTCATCCGCACCATCCTTCCTTCCAACCAGCGACGCCAGCAGCGGCTTGCCCGCCGCGTTCTGGAAACCTGCGGCATCGAGCCCGCGCGTCTGAAGATTGCGGCCCTTGGCCTCACCTTCAAGGCCGACACCGACGACGTGCGCGATTCCCCGGCGCTGGCAGTCATCGGCCACCTCAAACAGGCCGGCGCCCGGATTTCCGCATACGACCCCGCGGGCATGGCCAACGCGCGCTCGATCGTTCGCGGCGTCGATCTGGCCGAGGATGCCTACGTCGCCGCGAAAGACACCGACGCCGTCGTTGTCCTCACCGAGTGGGAGGCGTTCCGCGCCCTCGACTTTGAGCGCCTGCGCGAGGCAATGCGCGGATCAGATGTATTCGATTTCCGTAATGTACTCGACCGTCAAGCCGTCGAGAATGCCGGCTTTCGTCTCCACCGCGTCGGCGCGATTCGCGCGGCTGCCGGCGACGATGATGCGGCCGAAGTCCAGGCGCCGCGGTCTGAGGTCGGCCGTGCGCCCGTCACCGGGTCATAGGCCGGCGCTTTCAGGCCTGGCCCGGCGCTGGCAGTCTCCTGCGAGCGCATCGAGGATGTGCGATGCCGGTCCTCTATGAAAGCCGCAAGCGAATCCTGGTCACCGGGGGCGCCGGGTTTCTCGGGTCGCACCTGGTCGACCGGCTGCTTGATCAGGGTCACGAGATTCTGTGCGTCGACAATCTGTTCACCGGCACCAAGCGCAACATCGACCACCTGCACCACCACCCGCATTTCGAGTTCATGCGGCACGACGTGTGCTTCCCGCTCTATGTCGAGGTCGACGAGATCTACAATCTCGCGTGTCCGGCTTCGCCCGTGCACTACCAGCGCGACCCGGTCCAGACGACCAAGACGTCCGTGCACGGTGCCATCAACATGCTGGGGCTCGCCAAACGGCTGAAGTGCCGCATCCTCCAAGCGTCCACGAGCGAGGTCTACGGCGATCCCGAGGTTCACCCGCAGCCCGAGGACTACTGGGGTCGGGTTAACCCGACGGGACTGCGATCTTGCTATGATGAAGGCAAGCGGTGCGCCGAGACCCTGTTCTTCGACTATCGCCGCCAGCATGGTCTGACGGTCAAGGTCGCCCGCATCTTTAACACCTACGGGCCGCGCATGCTGCCCGCGGACGGAAGGGTTGTGTCGAATTTCATCGTCGCCGCTCTGCGGGGAGAGCCAATCACGATCTACGGGGATGGCGGCCAGACACGCTCGTTCTGCTATGTTGACGATCTCGTCGACGGGCTGATGCAGCTGATGGCGAGCCCGGCGGATTTCACCGGCCCGGTCAATCTCGGCAACCCGGATGAGTTCACCATCTGGGAGCTCGCCGACATGGTCAACCGACTAACGAATAACCAGGGTAGCGCACGTCTCGCGCCGCTACCGCCGGACGATCCGCGCCAGCGTTGTCCCGATATTGCTCTGGCGCGCGACAAGCTCGGCTGGCAGCCTAGGACAAGCCTTAAGGATGGCCTGAATCCGACGATTGCATATTTTCGCGAGCTCGCCACCTCGCCGACGCCGGCCTAGCTCAGCGCCCCACCATATCCCGTCAGGATTTGGATGTACTGGGCCCGCACGTAGGCTTCCGGGTGGGCGAGCCGCGAAGCGGCGAGCCGGCCGCGCACATCGTCGATCGCATCAAAGCCGCGACCGGCCATCCACGCCTCGAGCCCCTGCCTCAGCGCTCCGACGTGCTTGGGCCCGCGACGCAGGAGCGACGAGGTGGTCATCACCACGTCGGCGCCACCGAGCAAGTACTTGACCACTTCCTCATGGCTATCGACGCCGCTGGTTGCGGCAAGCGAGGCCGTCGTCCGCCGCGCGAGCAGGGCAATCCACAGGAGCGCCTGGCGGATCTCGTACGGGTGGCTGAGCTCCAGGTCGGGCTTCGGCATCAGCGTTTCCAGATCGATGTCGGGCTCATAGAAACGGTTGAACAGCACCAACCCGTCGGCGCCGGCCTCGACCAGCTTCGCGGCGAAATGCGCCGGCGAGCTCAGCCACGGGCCGAGCTTGACCGCCAGCGGCAGCTTGACCGCCGCGCGCACGGTGCGCACCGTCTCCAGCCAGCGCTCTTCCACCGTCTCGCCGCTGACCGCCGGATCCGTCGGCACCCGATAGAGGTTGAGTTCGATGGCGGCTGCCCCTGCCGTCTCGAGCTCGTGGGCAAACTCCACCCAGCCCGCCGGCGTCGAGCCGTTGAGGCTGGCGATGATCGGGATCTCACATGCCTCGCTCGCGCGCCTGAGCGTTTCCACGCGGCTTTCGAGTCCGCCCACCGCCATCGTCGATCCGGGGAAGTAGTCGGTCGCCTCGGGCTGGGCGAGGCTGCCGCGCTCGACCAGCGTCACGAACGCCTCGTCCTCCGCCTCGATTTCCTCTTGGTAGATGGACGGCATTACCACCGCCGCCGCGCCTGCGTCCTCGAGTCGCCGAATGCCGTCGAACTCCCGAGACAAGGGCGAGGCCGAGGCAACAATCGGATGGTCGAGCCGGAGGCCGAGATATGTGGTCCGGAGATCCATCACGCTTCCTCCCAGTTCGGCAGGAACCGGCTGCCGTCCCGGCCGGCGAGGTCCTCGTAAACCCGGTAGCGCTCGTCGACTGACGCCTGCGCCTGCCGCAGCATGTGCGCCGCGCCCTCCGGATCGGTCTGGGTCAGGATCTTGTAGCGCACCTCGCGGTAGGCGAAATCCTCGAACTTGAGGCGCGGCCGCGGGCTGTCCAGGCGGAAGGGGTTCTGGCCGCTCTTGCGCCGGGTCGGATCGTAGCGGAACAGGGGCCAATAGCCGGCGGCCGTGGCCCGCGCCTGCTGTTTCATTCCGTAGCGTAGGTCGAAGCCGTGGGCGATGCAGTGCGAATACGCCAATATTAGCGACGGGCCCGGATAGGCCTCTGCCTCGCGCAATGCCACCAGCGTCTGCTCGGCGTTGGCGCCCATCGCCACCTGCGCGACGTAGACGTAGCCGTAGGCGATCGCCTGCATGGCGAGGTCCTTGCGCGGCACCTTCTTCCCTGCCGCCGCGAACTTTGCCGAGGCGCCGAGCGGCGTCGCCTTCGACGCCTGACCACCAGTATTAGAGTAGACCTCGGTGTCCAGCACCAGGACGTTCACGTCGCGATCCTGGGCGAGCACGTGATCGAGTCCGCCGTATCCGATGTCGTACGCCCAGCCGTCGCCGCCGACGATCCACACGCTGCGGCGCACCAGGAAATCGATCAGCGCGAGCAGATTGACCGAGTCCTCGTCCTCTCGTCCCTCGAGCTTGCTTCTCAACGTGTCGACGCGTGCATACTGGGCGGCAAAATCGCTCTCGGTGACCTGTGGCGCTGTCAGAATCGCGTCCGCGAGGTCAGGGCCGGCGACATCGGCAAGCTGGTGCAGCAACGTCCGCGCCAACTCCGTCTGCGTGTCGATCGCCAGCCTGTAGCCGACCCCGAACTCGGCGTTGTCCTCGAACAGGGAATTGGACCACGCCGGCCCACGCCCGTTCGCCCCCGCCTTCCATGGCGTCGTTGGCAGGTTGCCGCCGTAAATCGACGAGCAGCCCGTGGCGTTTGCGATCTGCAGCCGGTCGCCGAAGAGCTGACTGATGAGTTTCAGGTAGGGCGTCTCGCCGCAGCCGGCACATGCTCCGTTAAACTCGAACAGTGGCTCAAGGAATTGGACGCCGCGCACGTTGGCGAAGTTGACCCGGGAGCGCTCCGGCAACGGCAGCGTCGCGAAGAAGTTGATGTTGCGCCGCTCTCGCTCCATGAGCGGGGCCTTGTCGACCATGTTGATGGCCTTGTGGCCGGAATCGGTTGGACTGATCGCCGGGCAATTCTCGACGCAGATCGCGCAGCCCGTGCAGTCCTCGATGTAGACCTGCAGCGTGAAGCGGCTGTGGGGGAAACCGCGGGCGTTGACCGGTGCTGCGGGAAAACCCTCCGGCGCGTCCGTGAGCGCCTCTTCGTCGTAGTACTTGGCGCGGATCACGCTGTGCGGACAGACGATGCCGCACTGCCCGCACTGGATGCACAGGTCCGGGTCCCATTCGGGGACCTCCACCGCGATGTTACGTTTTTCAAACGCCGTCGTCCCGGGCGGGAACGTGCCGTCGACCGGCAGCGCGCTCACCGGGATGTCGTCGCCACGCCCGGCCATCATCTCGGCCGTGACTTGGCGCACGAACGGCGGCGCGTTCTCAGGCACCAGCGGCGGCGGCTCCGCGTCCGTGGTCACCCGGCCCGGTACGGTCACTTCCCGCAAATGCTCAAGTGCCGCGTCGACCGCCGCGAAGTTCTTTTTGACGATGGTGCCGCCCTTGCGCCCGTATGCCTTTTCGATCGAGTGCTTGATTTCGGCGATCGCCTCTTCGCGCGGCAGCACGCCGGAGATAGCGAAGAAGCAGGTCTGCAGGATCGTGTTGACCCGCGGACCGAGCCCCAACTCCTGGGCAACCTTGGTCGCGTCGATCACGTAGAACTTGAGCTTCTTCTCGATGATGTGGCGTTGCACCGGCCGCGGCAGGTGGTTCCAGGCTTCCTCGGCCGGGTAGGGGGTGTTTAGCAGAAAGGTTGCGCCCGGAGCCGCCGCGCCGAGCACGTCGAGCTTGTTGAGGAACTCGAACTTGTGGCAGGCGATGAAGCTGGCGTGGCGAATGAGGTACGGCGCCCGGATCGGGTGCTTGCCGAACCTGAGGTGCGAGATCGTCTCCGCTCCGGACTTGTGGGAATCGTAAACGAAGTAGCCCTGAGCGTAGCGATCCTCCGCTTCGGCGAGGATCTTGACGCTGTTCTTGTTGGCGCCGACCGTGCCGTCGGCGCCAAGGCCGAAGAACAGCGCGCGAGCGGTATCGGCAGGCTCGATGTCGAGATCGTGGTCCCACGTGAGGCTCGTCCCCGACACGTCGTCATTGATACCGATGGTGAACGGGCTCTTTGGCTGCGGCTTTGCCAGCTCGTCGAACACCGCCTTGGCCATTCCCGGATTGAATTCCTTCGACGACAGTCCGTAGCGCCCACCGATGACGCGGGGCATCTTGCCGGTCCCGGCGAACGCCACGGCCACATCCTGGTAGAGCGGCTCGCCAGTCGCGCCCGGCTCTTTGGTGCGGTCGAGGACGGCCACTGACGTCGCGGTCTCCGGTATCGCCGCGAGGAAGTCGGCGACCGAGAACGGCCGGTAGAGCAGGACCTGCAGCGCGCCGACCTTCTCGCCCTTTGACGCAAGCCATACCGCCGTTTCCCGGACGACCTCGACGCCTGAGCCCATCGAAACAACGACGCGCTCCGCTTCCGGATGCCCGTCGTAGCGGAACAGGCGATACTGCCGGCCGGTGAGGTCAGCGAGCCGCTCCATCGCCGCCTGCACAATCGCCGGCACACGCGCGTAAAACGGATTGGCCGTTTCTCGCGCCTGGAAATAAGTGTCTGGGTTGTGGGCGGTGCCCCTGACCACGGGATGCCCGGGGCTGAGCGCCCGCGCTCGATGGGCGCGCACCAGGTCGTCGTCGATCATTGCGCGGATCGCATCGTCGGGGATGAGCGTCAGCTTGTTGACCTCGTGCGAGGTGCGAAAGCCGTCCATGAAGTGGATGAACGGCACCCGTGATTCCAGCGTCGCCGCCTGAGCGACGAGTGCCAGATCGTGCGCCTCTTGCACCGAGGCGGCGCCGAGCATGGCGAAGCCCGCCGCGCGCACCGCCATGATGTCCTGGTGATCGCCGAAGATCGACAGCGCCTGCGTCGCCAGCGACCGTGCGGCAACATGGAACACGGTCGGCGACAGTTCGCCGGCGATCTTGAACATGTTGGGCAGCATCAGGAGCAGCCCCTGCGATGCCGTGAACGTCGTCGTCAGCGCCCCCGACTGGAGTGATCCGTGAACCGCACCGGCCGCGCCCGCTTCCGACTGCATTTCCTGGACCACGGGAACGCCACCCCAGATATTGGTGATACCCTTGGCTGACCACTCGTCGGCGAGCTCCGCCATCGGCGAGGAGGGCGTGATAGGATAGATCGCACAGACCTCGTTGACCCGGTAGGCGATGTGGGCGACCGCGGCGTTGCCGTCCATGGTGTCGGTGGTCATCGCAAGGCCTCTATGCGCGCACTTTGAAGTGGGCCGGAGTGTGCCGCTTGTCCCCGGTCGGGGTCACTTCGGGCTCGCGTTCCATTTCGATCGCGTGGCACGGGCACTGGTCGTAGCAGACCGCGCAGCCCGTACACAGCGTCAGATCGACAGTGTATTTCTTGCCTTTGCCCAGACTGATGATCGCCTGATCCGGGCAGGCGGCCAGGCAGTTGTCGCATTCGAAGCAGTTACCGCACGACAGGCAACGGTCGGCTTCGTAGCGCGCCTGCCGCGCGTCGACGCCGGCGACCACCTCGACGAAACCCTGGCGCAGTTCGACCGGCAGCTCGCTCGGCCGCGAACGGCCGGCGTCCAAGTAGAGCGGCAGGTTGAGCTTGTCGAATTCGATCACTGGCGACTTGGGGGGCGCTATGTAGACCTCGCCGCGCAGCCACGCATCGATGGCACGCGCCGCCTTCTTTCCGTGCCCCGTCGCCGCGGTCATCGTCATCAGGCCGCCGATCAAGTCGCCGCCGGCGAAGATGCCGGGGTGGCCGGTCATCAGTTGCCGGTCGACGACGACGCTGTCGTTGCCGCCGACCTCGATCCCCGGCACCCGGCGCAGGAATCCAACGTCAGCGTGCTGGCCGAGCGCCAGCACCAGTGCGTCCACCGGCAGCGTCTCCAGCTCCCCGGTCGGGTTGAGACTGCCGTCCTCGCCGAGTGCGATCCGCTCGACCGTGACACCTTCCTTGCCGAAACGGGTCGGAACGGTCAGCCACTTCGCTTTGACGCCCTCCAGGAACGCCTCGTCGGCCTCGTAAGGGTCGGCGCGCATGTGCGCGCGGTCGCGCCGGTAGACCAGGATCGCTTCTTCGGCACCGAGACGCTTGGCGACGCGGGCCGCGTCCATTGCTGTGTTGCCGCCGCCGACCACCGCCACGACGCGCCCGAGCTCCGGCGCATCGCCTGCCTCCACCTGCTCCAGCATGGTCACGGCGTCCACCATTTCGCGCCCGTCGACGGCCGGAATGTCCAAATGGTTGCCGACGTGCGTGCCGATGGCGACGAAGCAGGCGTCGAAACCGCCGGCGCGCACGTCGCCGACAAGGTCGTCGACCCGCGTGTTCATAGTGATCGTGGCGCCGATCACTTCGATGTTCCTGATTTCGTCGAGGAGTTCAGACCGCGGCAGGCGATAGGCCGGGATTCCGTAGTGCAGCATCCCGCCCGGCTCCCCCATCGCGTCGCGAATCTCCACCGCATGGCCCATCCGGCGCAGGTGCCAGGCGCACGACAGCCCAGCCGGCCCGGCACCGACGATCAGCACGCGCTTGCCGGTGTCGACTCCCGGCGAGACCCGCCAGCCCTGCTCAAGGGACATGTCGCCGAGGAAACGCTCCACAGCGTGGATCGCGACCGCCTCGTCAAGATCCTTGCGGCTACAACTCGTCTCGCAGGGGTGGTAGCAGCCGCGCCCGTGTATCCCCGGCAACGGGTTGTCCTCGACAAGCTTGCGCCAAGCAGCCTCATATTCGCCATCGCGCACCAGCGCGAGCCAGGCCTGGATGTTCTCGCCTGCCGGGCACGCGTGGTTGCACGGAGGCAGATGATCGATCCAGGTCGGATGCTGCCATCGGATGGGGCCGACGCCCTTGGCCGTCGTTTCCTGCAGGACTGGCGTAAGGTCCTTGAGTATCAGGCTCATCCCGCGTGCCTCCCTGCGTCAAAGCTGTGCCGCCAGTTTCGGTGCTGTGGCACCGCAAGCAGGCACAAGGCAAGCATACGCCGGGCACCACTGTCACCCTTGATTTGACGCAAGGGTCTCGGGCCTCAGGCCTCCCCGCGCACCCGCTTCACCGTTCCGGTGGTGCTGTAGCCTTCGAGCAACGGCAGGAGCACGACCGTTCCGCCGTTCGCCTCGACGAATGCACCGCCGGGGATGTCCGTGCCGGCATAGTCCGCGCCCTTGAACAGGAGGTCCGGCTTCACCGCCCGGACCAGTTCCTCGGGCGTGTACTCGTCGAATACGACGACCAGGTCGACGAAACGCAGCGCCGCCAGCACCGCCGCCCGCGTTGCCTGGTCCTGGACCGGCCGGTCGGCCCCCTTGAGCTTGCGCGCCGAGGCGTCCGAGTTGAGGCCGACCACCAGCCGGTCGGCCCGTCGCGCCGCCTGCTCCAGCGAATACAGGTGACCGCGATGGATGAGATCGAAACAGCCGTTGGTAAACCCGACCTTGAACCCCAATCCCTTCCACAAGGCGACCTGCTCGGTCGCCACCGCCCGGTCCGCGACTCCGTCGCCCATCGCCGCTCCGAGTCCGTGGCGAAGCTCTTGCGGCGTGGCGGTGGCCGTCCCCGGCTTGGCGACGACAATGCCAGCGGCGATGTTGGCGAGGCGCACGGCGTCGGCGAGTGGCGTTCCCACCGCCACGGCCGCTGCCAGCGTCGCCACCACCGTGTCCCCCGCGCCGGTCACGTCGAACACCCGGTGAGTCTCGGCGCGAACGTTGAGCGGCGCCTTGCCGCCGCGTTCAACGAGCGTCATGCCGTCGGCGCCGCGGGTTATGAGCACCGCATCGACCGCCACCCGATCCAGCAGCCTTCCCGCGCACTGCACCGCCGCTTCGTCGCTGTCGGGGTTGATGCCGCTGTAGCCGTGCGCCTCCTCCCGGTTGGGCGTGATCAGGCTTGCGCCGGCGAACGCCTCGACGTCGTCCCGCCGCGGATCGACGATCGCTGGTGTGCCAACTTCGCGCGCTGCCTTGATCAAAGCCGTAATCGACGTGGAATCGAGGGCGCCGCGCCCGTAGTCGGAGATCACGAGCGCCCGGTTCGCGGCGATGGCGCCGCTTGCCGCCGCAATCAGCCGCTCGCGGATGTCGGCCGGTACCGGTCGCGCGTCCTCCGTGTTGACGCACAAGAGCTGCTGCCAGCCGCTGAGATAGCGCGTCTTGACCGAGGTTGGCCGGGCGGCGTCAGCGATAAGATGCGCCGTGAGCCGCGAGAAGCTGGCGCAGAGCGCGCCGAGTTCGCGCGCAGCGGCATCGTCTCCGGTAACCCCGACCAGCGTCACCTGGCCGCCGAACGCAAGCACGTTGGCGGCGACGTTGCACGCGCCGCCGGGATGTGCTCGCGTCGAGGCGTACTTCAACACGGGCACGGGCGCCTCGCGCGAAATCCGGCTGACCTGGCCTTCGACGAACCGGTCGAGCAGCACGTCACCGACCACTAGGACGTTCGCCTTAGCGAGGGCGTCGATGACGTTGGCGTCCATGGGGAGTGGTCCGAAACCCCGGCGAGCCTGCGATGCCGCCGCTATATCGGCGCAAAGGGCGGGGGGCAAGCACGGGCGTTAACCCGCCGTTCACCCAAACGATCCGGCGCACGGTCGCGAAGACCGGTGATCCTTGGAACATCGCCGTTTTGAAAACGATGACACACAGCCGCGCGGCCGGCCGTTCGGCCAAGACAAAGTCTTAACGCACTGCGGCTAGCCTCTGGTCGGTCTCTGACCGGGCTGTGGAATACAGGGTGTCCGATCCATGGACCCCGGGGAGACGGCGAACGGAGACGACGGATGGACCTCTTGACCATTCCGAATCTCGTGGCGAAGGCGCTTCTGGCGCCGAGCCTGAGACTGTTTCCGGTCTATTTGCTCTCGGCAGCTCTCATTGCGTTCCTTGTCTATCGCTTCAGCCGGATCAAGCCGGAAGGATCATTCCTCGCCTGGCTCTTGCCGAAGAGCACTTACTTTCACGCCTCGCACATGGTGGACATCAAGCTCTTCTTAGTTGGCCGCGCCATCGACACGGTCGGCGTGTTCAACATGATCGCCATCAGGACGGCCGTCGCGGTCGGCGCGATGGCGGCGCTGCAAACGGCGACCGGCACCGAGGCGCTGACCCTGCCGTGGACCGTGGGCCGGGCGCTCGCGGTCACAGTGGTCTTCACGCTGGTCTCCGACTTCTGCGTCTACTGGGTGCACCGCTGGCATCACGAGCAGCCCGTGCTGTGGCCTTTCCACGCCGTCCACCACAGCGCCGAGGTCATGACCCCCGTGACGGTCTACCGCAAGCACCCGATCTACGACCTGATCTCAGATGGGGTCTCGAGCGTCTTCATCGGCCTCGCCCAGGGCGTGTTCCTGTACCTTTTTTTCAATGACCTCAGCACGGTGACGATCGGCGGTGCCAACGCCGCCTACGCCCTGTTCAACTTGTTCGGCTCCAATCTCCGCCACAGCCATATCTGGATCAGTTACGGGCCGGTGCTCAGTCGCATCCTGATCTCGCCGGCCCAGCATCAAATCCACCACAGCCGCGATCCGCGCCATCACGACAAGAATTACGGCGAAATCTTCGCCATCTGGGACTGGATGTTCGGCACCCTCTACGTGCCGCAGACCAGAGAGGTTCTCGAGTTCGGGTTGGCTGACAGCGCCGGCAATCCGATCGAGCAGCCTCACCCAAGCCTCCGCGAAGCTCTTCTGCGCCCCTTCACCGACAGCCGCAGGGCGATAGTCCGCATCGTACGCAATCGCCGCGACAAGGAGTCCGCTGGGCGCCAGCAGGCGGCGTCGTGACCAGGCGTTTCTCGCTCTATCTCGACGGTGTCCGCGTCGTCGCGGCCTTCGTGGTGCTCCTGTCGCACTGGGCCTATCCGCGCTTCACCGACGGTGTTTTCATCGCCATCCGCGACTTCAATCTCGGCAGTGATGCCGTCGTCGTGTTCTTCGTCCTGTCCGGGCTGGTCATCGCCTATGCGCTCGAGGAGAAGGATAGGACGCCGGGCGTCTACGCCTTTAATCGTTTGACCCGCATCTATTCCGTGGCGCTGCCGGCGGTGGTCCTTACGCTGCTGTTCGACGCGCTGGGCCAGCGGCTCGACCCGGCCGCTTACGACGGTTGGTGGTATCACGTTGCTCCGGCCTACGAGACCCTGGCGAGCGCGCTCAGCTTCACCGGCGAGTGGGGGTGGAGCTCCTTCCGCGTCGGCACCAACGGGCCGTACTGGTCGGTCACCTACGAGGTCTGGTACTACGCGCTTTTCGGGCTGGCGATGTTCTCCCGCCGGCCCGCCCTTGTCGTCCCGGCCATCGTGCTCGCGGTCGTTGCCGCGCCCAAGGTCATGCTCCTGATGCCAGTGTGGCTCACGGGCGTCGTCACCTATCGCGTAATCAGCCGCCAGCCGCTGCTTTCGACCGCCTTGGGGTGGACCCTGGCGATCGCTCCGCCGGTTGCCTACGTGCTGTGCCTTGCCTTCGGCGTTCCCCACCTTCTGCTTGGGCGTAGCGCCACGCTGTTGGGCGCCGTCGCGATCGACGCCTTCGGCTTCTCCAACGAGTTCGTCTGGAACGCGCTGATCGGCCTTCTCGTTGCGCTGCACTTCATCGGCGTCGCCACTCTCGCCCGCGCCAATCCGCTGCCGGCCAGGGCGTGGGCACGTCCGGTGCGCTGGCTGGCCGGCGGCACGTTTTCCCTGTACCTGGTGCATTATCCGGCGTTGCAGCTGTTCCATGCGGCTCTGCCCGACATGACGCCGGCTTTGCGCTATGCCGTGCTGCTGACCTGTGTCATCGCCACGGCATACCTGTTTGCCGCGCTCTTCGAGCGCCGGCTCGGCGCCCAACGCGCCTTCCTCCGCGGCGCTGCAGCGAAGGCAGCGGCCTGGCTGCCCGTCCGTCGGCCGGTTCGCTCCGAGACACGGTTCACCGCGCCGTCCAAGGGGCACACACTTCCGACCTGATTCTCTGAATGTCCGCGGCCGCGTGGCCGCGCCTACCTCAGCCCCGCGTTGATCTCATCCAACGTCTCCGGCCCCGGGCAGAGCTCCGCCTCGCCGAGCGAGTTGAGCGGTACGTCCACCGTCTTCATGCGGTCGTTGAGGTCGCCCATCTCGTGGTTGACGTAGAGGAGGCCGGTCACGACCTCGCCGGCGGCGTGTCCGTGCTGGACGTAACCCATGGCCGCCAGCCGGTCGGTCGGGTCGTAGCTCTCGCCGATCTTCTTCAGCCTCAGCACCGTCCCGTCGTGCTGGGTTACCTCGATCGTCTCGCCGGGCCCGTAGTCGGCGGTGATCTCCTCGCGTTCGATCATCAGATCGAGCGCGTTCACCGCGTCGTTATGCTCACGCACGTAGTCGAAGCTTTTGGTCGATCCCGGGTGGTTGTTGAATGCCACGCACGGGCTGATCACGTCGATGAAGCCGATACCGCGGTGGTGGATTGCGCCCTTGATGAGCGGCACGAGCTGCTGCTTGTCGCCGGAGAAGCTGCGCGCCACGTAGGTCGCGCCGAGCAGGATCGCCATCGAAACGAGGTCGATCGGCTCGTCGGTGTTCTTGACCCCCTGCCGGGAGACCGAGCCCCCGTCGGCCGTCGCCGAGAACTGGCCCTTGGTCAGCCCATAGACGCCGTTGTTCTCCAGGATGTAGACCATCTTGACGCCACGCCTCAGGCAATGGGCGAAGTGGCTGAGGCCGATCGAGGCGGAGTCCCCGTCGCCCGAGACCCCGAGGTAGATCAGGTCGCGGTTGGCGAGGCTGGCGCCCGTCGCCACCGCCGGCATGCGGCCGTGGACGCTGTTGAAGCCGTGGCTCTGGCCGAGGAAGTAGGTCGGCGTCTTCGACGAGCAGCCGATGCCCGACATCTTCGCCACCCGGTGCGGCGGCAGGTCGAGCTCCCAGCAGGCCTGGATGATCGCCGCCGAGATGGAGTCGTGGCCGCACCCCGCGCACAGCGTCGACACCGACCCCTCGTAGTCGCGGTGGGTGAAGCCGAGCTTGTTCTTCGGCAACGCCGGATGGTGGAACTTGGGTTTGAGGACGTAGGTCATTCCGCCGCCTCGATTTGCGACCGCCGGCCGCTGAGTGCGCGCCATTGGGCCGCGATCGCTGCGCTGATGAAGCGCTCGGTGATCGGCGTGCCGTCGTAGTGCAGGATTGAGATTAGGCGCGCAGGGTCGATCTCGCATTCCTTGATGATCAGGGTCCTGAGTTGCGCATCCCGGTTCTGCTCGACAACGAACACGTGGTCATGCGCCATGATGAAGTCGACGACTGCGTCGGCGAATGGGAAGGCACGGATTCGCAGGGTGTTTAGGTGGATGCCTTCGGATGTGAGCGCCTCCAGCGCCTCGTACATCGCCGGTGCCGTCGACCCGTAGAATATGACGCCGTAGCGGGTCGCCTCCGTCGCGTGGGTCTCGATTGGTGCGGGCACGAGTGGCTTCGCCGCCTCGAACTTGCGGTTGAGGCGCGACACGTTCTCGACGTAGTCGTCGCCCGCCTCGCTGTACCGCGCGTAACGCGTGCGCGAGGTGCCGCGGGTGAAGAAAGCGCCTCGCGTCGGATGGGTCCCCGGAACCGTCCGGTAGGTGATGCCGTCGCCGTCAACGTCGAGGTAGCGGCCGAAGTCGAAGCCGGCTTCCAGTTGCTCCCTCGTCAGAACCTTGCCGCGGTCGAACCTGCGTCCCTCCTCCCATTCGAGCGGCTTCGACAGCCATTCGTTCATGCCGATATCGAGGTCCATCATCACGAATACCGGCGTTTGCAGCCGGTCGGCGAGGTCGAAGGCCTGTGCCGCGAAGCCGAAGCACTCGTGCGGGTCCTCCGGCAACAGCAGCACGTGTTTGGTGTCGCCGTGCGAGGCGTAGGCGCACGTGAGAATGTCGGACTGCTGCGTCCTGGTCGGCATGCCGGTTGACGGCCCGCCTCGCTGCACGTCGAAGATCACCGCCGGGATCTCGGCGAAATAGGCGAGCCCAATGAACTCCTGCATCAACGAGATGCCGGGCCCGGCCGTCGCCGTAAACGCGCGCGCGCCGTTCCATGACGCCCCGATGACAATGCCGATCGAAGCGATCTCGTCCTCGGCCTGGACGATGGCATAGCGCCTCTTGCCGGTCTCCTTGTCGACGCGGTAGCGCTTGCAATGCCTGCCGAACGCCTCGGCGAGCGACGTCGACGGCGTGATCGGGTACCAGGCGGCCACCGTGGCCCCGCCGTACACGCAGCCGAGCGCCGCGGCGTTGTTGCCTTCGATGAAGATGCGATCCCCCACGGCATCTGCACGTCTCACCTTGAGGTCGAGCTTGCCGCCGAGTTCCTTGCGCGCGTGCTCGCGGCCGAGTGCCAACGCTTCGATGTTCGGTTGGATCAGCTTGTCCTTGCCCTTGAATTGCTCGCCCACCAGCTTGTCCAGCACCGGCGCCTCGATACCGAGCAGTTCGGCCAGCGCCCCGACATAGATGATGTTCTTAAAAAGCTGCCGCTGGCGCGGGTCGGTGTAGCGCTCGTTGGAAATGGCGGTCAGCGGCAAACCGAGCACAGTGATGTCGTCGCGGAACTTCGATGCCGGCATCGGCCGGGTTGAATCGAAGAACAGGTAACCACCTGCATCGATCCCGCTCACGTCCTGCGTCCAGGTCTGCGGGTTCATGGCCACCATCAGGTCGACGCCACCGCGCCGGCCGATGTGGCCGGCCTCCGACACCCTGACTTCGTACCAGGTTGGCAGGCCCTGTATGTTTGACGGGAAGATGTTCCGGGTGGCGACCGGCACGCCCATCCTCAGAATCGAGCGGGCGAACAGGCGGTTGGCGCTGGCCGAGCCCGAGCCGTTGACATTGGCAAACTTAACGACGAAGTCGTTGACTCGGCTTCTTGGGTCGCCCTCCGGCGTTACATGTAGCATCCGGATGGCCCCGCGGCGTGTGCCATATCGAGCAGGAACTTGCGCATATCCCACGCGCCTGTTGGGCAGCGCTCCGCGCAGAGGCCGCAGTGCAGGCAAACATCCTCGTCCTTGGCCATGATTCGCCCGGTCTTCAGCGGCCCTGAAACATAGAGGTCCTGATCGATATTCCTCGCCGGGGCAGTCAGGCGGAACCTCAGCTCATTCTCCGGACCGTTGTCAGTAAACGTGATGCAGTCCATTGGA
>CAYTXI010000024.1:0-26957 GCA_964441935.1 uncultured Bauldia sp. | reverse complement strand
GCTTCGAGGCGTGGCGGGCGCACGGCGCCTGGATCGAGAGCCGCAAGCCGAACCTGACGCCGCCGGTCGGCGGGCGGTTCGAGGCGGCGCGGAGGGTCAGCCGCGACCAGTACGACGAGGCCAAGGCAAGCCGCATCGACGTGCGTCGGCGCGTGCGCGAAATCGTCGGGGCCGACACGGTCATCGTGGTGCCGACGATGCCCACGATCGCGCCGCCGATGACGGCGAGCGAGGGGGAGCTGGAATCGTTCCGCGGGCGGGCGCTGTCGCTGTTATGCGTCGCCGGGCTCGCCGGCGTACCGCAGATCTCGCTGCCGCTCGCCATCGTCGACGGCTGCCCGCTCGGATTGTCGCTGATCGGCCCCCCGGGGCGCGACCGGGCGCTGATCGGACTGGCTCGGGCGATCCTCGCGTGATGATGTGTCGCAAGTCCGGCCCTGATTTGGCCGCACTCTGTTGGCGACCTGAAACAGGGACTCCGGGATGATCGATCGCCTGACCGTGTCAGCCTTAGCGGCCGTCCTTGTGGCGGCGGCCACTGGGGCGGAGGCTCACCCACACGTCTTCGTTGATGCAAAGGTGGAGATCGTGTTCGATAACGCGGGGCGGCTCACCGCAGTCCGCAATATCTGGCAGTTCGACCCGGCGTTCACCGCCTTCGCCGTTCAGGGACTGGACGCCAACGACGACGGTGAGCTCAGTGACGAGGAACTGGCGCCGCTGGCCAAGGTTAACGTGCAGTCGCTCGCCGAGTTCGACTTTTTCACGTTTCTGACTGTCGGCGGCCAGGACATGGCATTCGCGCCGCCGAGCGAGTACTGGCTCGCATTTCACAGTGGGCGGCTGACGCTGTTCTACACGCTGCCAGTGGAGAAGCCGGCGGCGATCGAGGCCCGGGCGACGGTCGAGGTGTTCGACCCGGAGTATTTCGTGGCGTTCGATTTCGTTCGGGACGGCCCAGTCACGCTTGACGGCGCGCCGGACGGATGCTCGGCCACATACCGGCCGCCCGGCGAGCTCGACGCCCGCACCGCCGCGATCCTCAGTCAAATCCCCGCCGACCAGCGGGAGATACCGCGCGACCTCAGAGAGGCAACGTCGGTTCTTGCCAATCTCATTTCGGTGAACTGTCGATGAGACAGGTCGGACGCGTGTTCGCGATCATCAGTGGTATTTGCGTGGCAACCGTTGCGGCCCGGGCGGCGCACGCCGTGAGCCCGTTCGGTGTGGCGACACCGGATCCCGGCGGTGGGGCGTTCGGTGGGCCGCTGGCACCGTTCTTCGCCTGGGTCGCGCTCCACCAACAGCACTTCTACCGGGCGCTGACCGGAGCTTTGGGCAGCTTGCGGCAGGACCCGCATGGGGTGTGGCTGCTCCTGGGCCTGAGCTTCGCCTACGGCGTCTTCCACGCGGTCGGGCCCGGTCACGGCAAAACGGTGATCACCTCGTACCTCCTCGCCTCGGGAGAGACGGCGCGGCGCGGCGTGCTGTTGTCTTTCGCGGCGGCGCTGGTGCAGGCGGCGAGCGCCATAGCCGTCGTCGCCGTCGGCGCGATCGTTCTTGGGGTCAGCGCGGTAGCGATGACCTTCGCCACGGATTGGATCGAGATCGCCAGCTACGGTGCGATCGCCGCCGTGGGGGCGTGGATGTTGTGGGCAAAGACGCTAGGCGTCGGGCACCACCACTACCATCATCACCACCACGACCACGACCACGATCATCATAGTCATCCGGAGGCGCCTCACCGTAGCAGCCATGACCACCCGCCCACTTCTTTGACGCACTCGCTCAGTCTTGGGGCGAGCCTCGCCCGCGCCTGGTCGGCGATCCTGGCGGTCGGCATTAGACCGTGCTCGGGCGCGATCATCGTTCTGGTGTTCGCGCTCTCGCAGGGGATATTCGCGGTGGGCGTGGCGGCGGCACTCGTAATGGCGGTGGGGACGGGCCTGACGGTAGCGACGCTGGCGGTGCTGGCAGTGTCGGCAAGGGGGGTGGCGGTGCGGTTGACCGGAACAGAGTCGGCCGTCGCCTACCGGCTAGTGCGCGGCCTCGAGATCGTCGGAGCCGCCGCGATCCTGTTTCTCGGTGTGACGCTTCTAGGCGGCGTGCTGTCGGCGGGACTGCCGGGATGACCGCTATTCGGCGGGCGGCGCGCGGGAGTGGGCGGCCATGCGCGCACGCATCGCCGCGCCGAAGGCGGCAAAGAGCTTCGCCGACGGTGCGTCAGTCCTGACCCAATACTCGGGGTGCCACTGGACGCCGAGGGCGAAACCGGCGGAGTCGCGCACGCGCACGGCTTCGATGGTGCCGTCGGGTGCAGTCGCTTCGATCGCCAGGTCCTCGGCGAGCCGCCCGATCGCCTGACGGTGGAGCGAGTTCACGCGCACGGTGCCGGGGCCGAGAATGCCGGCGAGCACGCCGCCGGCCCGCACCGCGACGTCCTGACGGATGGCGAAACGCATGTCGTGTTCATCGTGCTCGGGGGCGCGATGGTCGCTTCGTCCCGGCAACTCCCGCACCTCGGCAACCAGCGTGCCGCCGAGAGCGACGTTCAGCTCCTGCATGCCGCGGCAAATGGCGAACAACGGCACGCCGTGGCGGAGGGTTGCGCGGATCAGGGGCAGTGTCACGGTGTCGCGCGCGGGGTCGTGGGGCTCGGCCTTGCGGCTCGGCGGCTCGCCGTAGCGGCTTGGGTGGACGTTGGAGCGGCTGCCGGGCAACAGCACGCCGTCGATCCGGGCGAGGAGAGCGTCGAAGTCGATGGCATCGCCGAGGGAGGGCAGAACCAGGGGAATAGCGCCCGCGCCGTGGACGATGGCCTCAAGGTAGATGTCAATCGCGGCATGCCAGGCGAAGCCGTCGATGTCCTTGACGTCGGCGGCGACCGCGACGATCGGCGTCTCAGAGGGCTGGTTCATAGGCCGGCATTCTACCCAGTCATGGCCCAATCCCGTGTCCCGGAATCGCGATCTCGGCCACGGGTGGATCGTACCCGTGAGCGCCTTATTCGCTGGCGGCGGTCCCGGCGCTCTGGAATCCGTGCACCAGATAGTCGAACAACAGGCCGTAGGCGATGCCGAGCGGGATGGCGACGATGGCGGTGGCGGCCATCAATTCCGGCCAGAAGAAGACGTCACCGCGGATCAGCTCGGTCGGAACGCCAGCGCTGACGTTGCGGGCGGCGCTCACGCTAACGAACGTCACCGAGTAGATGTAGTTCGACAAGGACAAGGAAAACGCGAACACGACGCAGGCGCCGATGCCCGGCAGCGCCTGTGGGAGGACCGCTTTGCGGAACGCGCCGAAGCGGGATCGGCCGTCGAGCATGGCCGCCTCATCAAGCTCGCGCGGTATCGATCGGAAGAAGCCGAGGAGGAGCCAAGTGCAGAAAGGCACGGTGATGGTAGGCAGTACCAGAACCAGCGACCATATGGTGTTCGTCAATCCCAGCCACACGACAATGCGGAATAGGGGAATGAACAGCAGCGTCGGGGGGATCAGGTAGACCAGGAAGATCGCCATTCCAGAGCTTTCGCCCCAGCGCCCCGTGAGGCGGGCCAGCGCGTAGGCGGCGGGCACGGCGAGCAACACCGTGATGGCCACGACAAAAATGCCGATGATCAGGGAATTCCACAGGAAGCTCGGGAACTGCGTCCTTCCGAACAGGAAGATTAGATGCTCGAGCGTCGGACCGTGTTCATAGATGAACGGATTGGTGGCTGGATTGAATAGCTCCGTTTCTTTCTTGAAGACGGTGAGGGCCGCATAGGCGATCGGCAGGATGGCGAACAGAACGAGCAGGATGACGGCCGTGTAGAGTCCCATCTGCCGCAGTTGCCGATAGGTTGTCCCGGACATTGTCAGTCTCTGTGCAGGCGGAACGCGTAACGCAGCGCCACGATCGCGGCCGCCAGGAGCACCGGGAACAAGAACAGCGACACCGCCGCACCCTGCCCGAGGTCGCCGCTCTCGATGCCCTTGATGTAGGCCCATAGAGGGAGGACCTGTCCGGAATGACCGGGCCCGCCTCGGGTCAGGAGGTCGACCGACGACATCTCGCCGATCACAAGGAGGGCGGTAAACAGGATGGCGACGATCAGAACCGAGGCCAGTGCCGGCAGGACGATGCGGAACAGTACGCGGAAATAACCTGCGCCGTCGATCTCCGCCTGCTCAAGGCGCTCACGCGGTATCGACAGCCGGCCTGCTAGCACGATGATGGTCGCCAGCGGCAGCGTGCGCCAGATGTCGACGAATGCCACCGACGCAAGGCCAAGCCACGGGCGGCCAAGGTAGTAGAGGTGCTTCGCCGGTCCGAGGGGGGTGTTCGGTCCCAACAGACCGATCTTGACCAATATCCAGTCGATGGGACTGAACTGGGAATCCAGAAGCCATAGCCAAGTGATTGCCGCCAGCGCTACCGGCATGGCCCACGGCATCATGAACAGCACCTGGACGAGGCGCTTGCCGCGGAACTCGCGTGCCAGAATCTCGACGGCGATCGTCGCCAGGACCACGATCCCCGCAACGGTGACAACCGTTACGATCAGGCTGTTGCCCAGCGCGATCCGGAACGCCTCCTGTTGCGTAACCGCGAAGAAATTGCTCAGGCCGACGAAGCTGTCGATGCTGGGATCGCCGACCGTGGCGTCGCTGACACTAAGCGCTATCGCGATGAAGAATGGCACGGCGACGAACGCGATCACGTAAAGCACCGCCGGGCTAAGCATCAGGACGCCCAGAACGCCCGGGCGCTCAAGGGTGTCGCCGACCCTGTCGAAAAAGTCCGTCGACCGGCCGGCCTTCGGTCGCGGAGCGGCGGTCGTCGTGGTCATGCCGCCCCCCCTGCGGCGCTCGCGGTCCGCTTGCCGCTTTGCCGGTCGAAGTAGCGGGCGCTGGCCGTCTTGACGACGAACGCGTGCCGCTCACCGGTTCGATGGTCGGGTCTGGCGCCCTGGCGGATCCTGACAATCACGCGCGGCGGGCGGCCGTTTTCCGGAATGCCACCGCGCACCGTGCCGTAGATCAGCCACTCGGCGCCGAGGAATTCCAGGTGCTCCACCTCGACGTCAAGCTTCAGCGCAAGGTCCTCGCCATCAGAGCCGTCGGTCGGCACGATGTCCTCGGGCCGCGCACCGACGATCACCTCGCCGAAGTTGAACAGGTTCATCGGTGGGTCGCCGATGAACCCGGCGACGAACAGGTCGGCGGGATCGTCGTACAAATCGTGCGGGGGGCCGACCTGGTGGAGGCGGCCGCGGTGGATCACCGCGACGCGGTCGGCCAGCCCCAACGCCTCGACCTGGTCGTGTGTGACGTAGAGCGTGGTGATGCGGGTTCGGTCGAGAAGCTCGCGCAACTCGCCCCGGGCCTGGCTGCGTATCTGCGCATCCAGGGACGACAACGGCTCATCGAAGACGAAAAGATTCGGGTCGCGGACCATCGCGCGCGCTAGTGCGACGCGCTGCATCTGCCCGCCGGACAGGCGCGTCGGGCGCCGCGTCATCAGGTCGCCGATGTCGAGGATCTGGCTGACCCACTCGATCTTCTTCCTCTGCTCCTCCGTCGGGACCCTGCGCGCCGCCAACGGAAAGCGGATGTTCTCCCGGACGCTCAAGTGCGGGTAGAGCGCGAAGCTCTGGAACACCATGGCGACATTTCGGCGCTTGGGCGGAATGCCGACGACCGACCTCCCGTCCACCAGGACGTCGCCTGAATCAGGCTGCTCAAGCCCGGCAATCATGCGCATCAGTGTGCTTTTGCCGGAGCCGGACGGACCGAGGATGGCGAGAAGCTCGCCATCCTCAGCAATCAGATCGATTCCATCGACCGCTATGATCTGTCCGAAATGCTTCTTGAGGGCCCGCGTTTGCAGAACTGCCATGACCAATCCGACGTCGTTGTTAGCCTATGTTCCGTCGGTCGGTGGCGAGCTCTGCAACGCGGCACAGCGGCGACGGTCTAGCTGCCATCGCCGATGTAACCCCGGTCACGCCATTTCTTGAAGATCGCCTCGATCTCCCCCGCCGTGTCGCTGACGGCCTGTTCCGGCGTTTTCACCCCACGGGCGACGTCGGCCATCATGCTCGACAGCAGGTTCGATTGATAAACCTCGCCGATCGCGGGATGGGCATACCCCGGATAGCCGGGCCAAGCCGTCCAGTCGGTCGCCGTCTTCAGCAGGCTCAGCTTGTCCGGCGGCTGGGCCCCCCACGGATCGTCATCGAGCCAGCTGTCATCACCGAGCAACTGCGGTGTCACCGAGGGATAGGCCGGGAAGTTGTAGAACTTGGAGTAGTAGCTGGCGCTTGGGTAGTTGGTCTCCAGGTCCAGCATGAACTTCTTGGCCACCTGTTTCTCGGTTTCGTCAGTGACGTAACTCGGCATCACGTAGATGAACCACACGTGCGCTGGGTTCTTCACGTCACCGCGGGGGCCCTTGAGGCCGGGAATGAACCCCGTGTCGGTCGCGACGTCGGGCGAGGCATCCTGGGCACTGCGATAGAACGATATCGAGTTCTGGATGTAGGAGGCCTGGCCGGCGATGAACGTCTGGTTGTTCGAGGCGGCGTTCCAGGCAAAGACCTCCGGCGTCATCGCCGCGTCGAATAGCTCCTTCTGGAACTTGACGGCCTCAACCACCTCGGGCGAGTTGAACACGACGTTGCCGTCCTTGTCCTGGACCGAGCCGCCGTGCGACCAGATCAGCGCGCGGGCGTAGAACTCCGAGTCGATCTCCGGCGACATGCCGACCGCAACCGGAATGCCCGTGTCCTCGAAGATCTTCTGGCCGCCAGACAACAGCTCGGCGTAGGTCGTAGGGCCGTTCGGCAGACCGACATCCGTCCACAACGATACCCGGAAGTCGGCCGGATCGGGCACCCAGCCATGGCAGAAGCCGTACCAGATGTCCTTTGCCGGCAGGTAGCTTAGCTTTTCGCAGGTTTCGACTTCCGCGCCGAACGCGTCGGCGGCCGCCTGGTTGACGTCGTCCAACCCCTGCAGTCCCTCGATGAAGGCCGCCGGCGCCGCGTTCATTTCGAACAAGGTCGGTCCTTCACTGGCCGAGATCGATGCCGACAGAGTGCCCGGGAGTTCGGCGATGTTGATGAAGTTGACGGTTACGTCAACATTGTGCGCTTCGCCCCACTGTTGAGCGTACTCGGCGAACCACTCGTCATAGCGCGGAACGAAATGGCTCCACTGGTTGATGTTGAGCGTGGTGCCATCCGGAAACTGCGTCGGGAAAGTCATGGAGCCATATTGCGTCTTAAACTCGATCGGAGGCGGATCACCCGCTGCCTGAGCCGCGTGGCCCAGCGTCAAAGCGATGGCCGCGGTCACGATGGCGGTGCCTGCCGCCCGCCCGATGTCGAGGACTCGAGGCAACAGGCCCTCGTCTTTTCGGATTCTCATGGGCTTCCTCCCTTTCGGGATCGCTTGTTTTTCTTGATCCCAGAATGTTTTCCGTACGCTACAAGGATGGGCCTTTTCGGCGCGCGTGGCAAGCCGGCGAAACAGCAGTGGGACGTGCGGTGGGAACGTTGAACGCGGGGTAAGCCCCGTGAATCGCCGAGCGGATCTTGGTCTGTGATCGAGCGGATCTTGGTCTGTGATAATGTCCGAGTGCAGCGCGGCCGGGGCTACGGTTGGCCGGCTCCGACTTGAAAGTCTGTGCGCGATGGATTTCATGGTGCGGCGATGGACCAACCCCTCCTTTCCCATCTGCGCGACGAGCTTGCCGCCATCGAGGCCGCTGGCCTGTTCAAGCACGAGCGGCTGATCACGACACCGCAATCGGCGCATATCAGGATCAAGGACGAGACGGCGCAGGGCGGCGAGCGGGAGCTGCTCAATCTGTGCGCCAACAACTATCTTGGGCTTGCCGATCATCCGGAAGTCGTCGCGGCGGCGCATGCGGCTCTCGACGAGTTCGGCTTCGGTATGGCGTCGGTGCGCTTCATTTGCGGCGCGCAGACGCTGCACCGGCGGCTCGAGGAGCGGATCGCGCGCTGGCTCGGCAAGGATGACGCCATCCTCTTCGCCGCGTGCTTCGACGCGAATGGCGGCGTGTTCGAGGCGCTGTTCTCGGCGGAGGACGCGGTCATCTCGGACGCGCTGAACCACGCCTCGATCATCGACGGCATCCGACTCTGCAAGGCGAAGCGCTACCGCTTCGGCAATTCCGATATGACCGAGCTCGAAGCGCAGCTCAAACAAGCGGAGGCCGACGGCGCTCGCTTCAAGCTGATCGCCACCGATGGCGTCTTCTCCATGGACGGCCACGTCGCGAATCTGCGGGAGATCTGCATCCTCGCCGAGCGCTACGGCGCCGTTGTCATGGTCGACGATTGCCATGCGCACGGGCATCTCGGCGAAGGCGGGCGCGGCTCGCCGGCGCTGACCGGGGCAGGGGCGCGCGTTCAGATCGTCACGGGCACGCTCGGCAAGACGCTCGGCGGCGGCATGGGCGGCTTCGTTGCGGCGCCGCAACCGGTGATCGACATGCTGCGCCAGCGGGCGCGGCCGTACCTCTTCTCCAACTCGCTGGCGCCGGCGGTGGCGGCCGGCGCGCTAAGGGCGATCGACATTGCTGAGGCGGCCGACGACCGTCGCGCGCATCTGATGAACCTCGTCACGCGTTTCCGCTCCGGGCTCGAAAAGGCCGGCTTCGAGTGCCTGCCGGGCAGGACGCCGATCATCCCGGTGATGCTGCACGAGGCGCGGCGGGCGCAGGACATGGCGGCGGCACTCGACCGGCGCGGCATCTATGTCGCGGGCTTCTTCTATCCGGTCGTGCCACACGGCAAGGCACGCATCCGCACGCAGATGTCGGCGGCACTGTCGGAAGCCGACGTCGATACCGCCGTCCAGGCATTCGCCGATGCGGGACGCGAGTTGGGAGTCGTCTGATGCGCAACGACATGAAGGCGCTGGTGAAGGCCAAGGCGGAGCCCGGGCTGTGGCTGCAGGATGAGCCGGTGCCGGAGATCGGTCCGGACGAGGTGCTGGTGAAGGTGGCGAAGACCGGCATCTGCGGCACCGATATCCACATCTGGAACTGGGACGCCTGGGCGCAGAAGACCATCCCGGTGCCGATGATCATCGGCCACGAGTACGCCGGCGCGATCGTCGAGGTGGGAACCGCCGTGCGCGGCCTCAAGCCCGGTATGCGGGTCACCGGCGAAGGCCATGTCGTCGGCACGCGCTCCCGTGCGGCCCGCGGCGGCCGTTATCACCTCGATCCGGAAACGCGGGGGATCGGCGTCAACATCCCCGGCGCCTTCGCCGAATACGTGCGCATCCCGGCGTTCAACGCGGTGCTGCTCCCTGACGACATCGACGACGAACTCGGTGCGATTCTCGACCCGCTCGGCAACGCGGTTCACACTGCGCTGTCGTTCGATCTGGTCGGCGAGGACGTGCTGGTCACCGGCGCCGGCCCGATCGGCATCATGGCGGCGGCGGTCGCCCGCCACGCGGGGGCGCGCCACGTCGTCATCACCGACGTCAATTCGTATCGTCTGGAGCTCGCCGGCCGCGTGGCCGACGTGGTGCCGGTGGACGCGGCAACGGAAGACCTCAAGGCGGTGATGAACCGGTTGGGAATGCGCGAGGGATTTGACGTCGGCCTGGAGATGAGCGGCGCCGAGGCCGCGCTCAACCAGATGCTCGATACCATCATTGTCGGCGGCAAGATCGCCATGCTCGGCGTCCCCACCCGACCCTATCCGGTCGACTGGACCAAGATCGTCTTCCACATGCTGACCATCAAGGGCATCTACGGCCGCGAAATGTTCGAGACCTGGCACAAGATGATCGCCATGTTGCAGTCGGGTCTCGACGTGCGGCGCGTGATCACCCACCGTCTTCCGGCGGAGCAATTCGCTGAAGGATTCGGGGTCATGGTCAAGGGCCGATCCGGCAAGGTCGTGCTTGACTGGCGGGAGGGCTTCACGGGCGGGCCGCCGGCCTGAACGCCGGTTGGCCGCCGCGCGAATTCCGTGTTGCCGGCGGCGCGAGCCGCAATCTGCTTTAATGGCAAGACGCGACCACCGCCGCCGAGGTCCGCCGCACCGATGAGCCTGCGCCCGGTCTCCCTGGACGACAAGTACGACCTCGCCAAGGACCGGGTGCTGGTCAGTGGAGCGCAGGCCGTGGTGCGGCTGGCGCTCATGCAAAAGGCGCGCGACCAGCGCCTCGGCAAGCGGACCGCCGGCTACGTCACCGGCTACCGGGGCTCGCCGCTCGGCGGGCTCGACCAGCAGTTCTGGCGCGCTGCGGACGTGCTGGGGCCCGCTGATGTCCTGTTCCAGGCCGGTGTCAACGAGGAACTCGCGGCGACGGCGCTGTGGGGAACGCAGCAGGCGGAGATGCGGGGCGAGGGGCGCTTCGACGGCGTCTTCGGCATCTTCTACGGCAAGGGGCCGGGTATCGACCGCGCCGGCGACGCGCTGAAGCACGCCAACCTCGCGGGAACCTCCCCGTGGGGCGGGGTGCTGGCGCTGATGGGCGACGACCACACCTGCGAATCGTCGACCACCGCACACCAGTCGGAGTTTGCGTTCGTTGACGCCATGATCCCGGTGATGAGCCCGGCCGGGGTGCAGGAGATCCTCGACTACGGTCTCCTCGGATATGCCTTGTCGCGCTACGCCGGAACATGGGTGGGACTCAAGTGCGTCAAGGATACGGTCGAATCGACGGCGACGGTCGACGGCTCGCTCGACCGCGTGGCGCCGATGGTCCCGGACGGTCTCCGCCTGCCGGCAGGTGGCCTCAACATTCGCCCGCGCGACAATCCGCTGGCCCAGGAAGAGCGCCTCTACGAGTTCAAACTGCCGGCGGTGGCGGCGTTCCTCAGGGCGAACGCGTTGGACCGGCTGGTGCACGCCGGCGGGCGTGAGCCGCGCGTCGGGATCGCCACTGCCGGCAAGAGCTACCTCGACGTCTTGCAGGCGCTCGACGATCTGGGCATCGACGAGGCGTGCGCCGCCGACCTCGGCTTGAGGCTGCTCAAAATCGCCTGCACGTGGCCGCTGGAGCCGGCGACCATTCGCGATTTCGCAGCAGGTCTCGAAACGATTGTCGTGGTGGAGGAGAAGCGTGGGCTGATCGAGGGGCAGATCAAGGAGATCCTCTACGGCAGTGCGAACGCTCCGGCGATCGTCGGCAAGCGCGACGAAAACGGTGCATGGCTGTTCCCGTCAAAAGCCGCGCTCGATACCAACGCGATTGCGATCGCGATTGGCGAGCGGCTGATCGCCGCGCGGCCGGACGAGCGCTTGGCAGAGCGCATCGCGGCGCTCAGGGATACCCAAGCGACGCTCGCCGAAACGCGCGACGTGGCCGAGCGAACGCCCTACTTCTGCGCCGGCTGCCCGTATAACTCGGCGACCGTTGTGCCCGTCGGCGAGCGGGCCTACGCCGGCATCGGCTGCCACTACATGGTCCAGGGCATGGACCGCGCCACCGAAGGCTACACCCAAATGGGGGCGGAAGGCGCCAACTGGGTGGGCGAAGCGCCGTTCTCGACCCGCGGGCACGTGTTTCAGAACGTCGGTGACGGCACCTATTTCCACTCGGGCAGTCTCGCCATCCGTGCCGCGATCGCGGTCGGGATCAACGTGACCTTCAAGATTCTGTTCAACGACGCGGTGGCGTTGACCGGTGGGCAGAAGGTGGAGGGCGGCCTCACCGTTGCCGACATCGCCCGGCAGATGGCGGCGGAAGGGGCGAAGCGCGTGGTCGTGGTCAGCGACGAACCCGGTCGCTACGGCCGCCAATCCGGCCTGCCTCGGGGGACGACGGTCCACCACCGCGACGACATCGACCCGGTACAGCGAGACCTGGCGAAGGTCGGCGGCGTGTCGGTGATGATCTACGACCAGACGTGCGCGGCGGAGAAGCGGCGGCGTCGCGCGCGCGAGCAGTACCCCGACCCCGACAAGCGGGTGGTCATCAACGAGCTCGTGTGCGAGGGCTGCGGCGACTGCGGGGTCCAGTCCAACTGCGTGGCGATCGTCCCGGTCGAAACGGAATTCGGACGCAAGCGGGCGATCGATCAGTCGCAGTGCAACAAGGATTTCTCGTGTATCAAGGGCTTCTGCCCAAGCTTCGTCACGGTGCACGGGGCCGAGCTGAAGAAGGGCGAGCCCGTAAGCGCCGCCGATTTCGATCTGCCGGAGCCAAGCGTGCCGGCGGTCTCCAGCGACTACGTCATGCTCATTACCGGGGTCGGCGGTACCGGGGTGGTGACCATTGGCGCGCTCGTCGCCATGGCGGCACACCTCGAGGGCCGGGCTGCGGCGGTCATCGACATGGCGGGGCTCGCGCAGAAGGGCGGGCCGGTGACCATTCACGTGCGGCTCGCCGAGGAACCCGCCGACATCAAGGCGATCCGGGTGGCGGCGAGCGGCGCGGACTTGGTGCTCGGTTGCGACATGGTGGTCGCGGCCTCGGCGCGGTCGCTGGCGGCGATCGATCCCGGCCGCACCAGGGCGATCGTCAACACCCACGAGACCTATCCCGGTGCCTTCACCCACGATCCGGACTACTCGCTGCCGACGCGGCGCATCGTCCAGGCGATCTCGGCGCGGGCGGGGCCGGACCACAGCCGGTTCATCGAAGCGACGCGGATGGCAACGGCGCTCATCGGCGATTCGATCGCCACTAACATGTTCATGCTCGGCCTCGCCTATCAGGCGGGAACCGTGCCTTTGACGCACGCCGCGATCGAGCGGGCGATCGAGCTCAACGGGGTCGAGGTCGAGATGAACAAGGCCGCGTTCGCCTGGGGCCGGCGGGCGGCGATCGAGCCGGAGGCGGTGATGGCAATCGCCGACCGGCGCGCGGGGCATCCGCCGGTCGATCCAGAGACGATCGACGATCTCGTCCTGCGCCGGGTCCGGTTCCTAAGTGCCTATCAGAACAACCGCTACGGCCGACGCTACCAGCAAGCGGTCGCTCGCGTGCGCGAGGCGGAGACGCGCGCCACGCCCGGCCGCACAGAGCTGAGCGAAGCGGTCGCGCGCAACCTATTCCGGCTTATGGCGGTCAAGGACGAATACGAAGTGGCACGACTTTTCAGCGACGGGACGTTCCTAAGGCAGCTCAATCGACAGTTCGCGGGTTGGAAAAATCTGGAGTTCCATCTGGCGCCGCCGCTGATCGCACGGAGGGATCTGGAAACCGGACACCTCAAGAAGAGAAGCTTCGGACCGTGGATGATGACGGCGTTCCGGTGGCTGGCGCGCGGCAAGCGTCTGCGCGGCACGTTCCTCGACCCGTTCGGCTATTCGGCCGAGCGGCGCCTGGAGCGCCGGGTGCTTGCCGAGTACGAGCAAACCGTGGCAACCATCCTGGAGCGGCTCGCCGCCGACAACCACGCGTTCGCCGTGGCGCTGGCGCGCTACCCCGAGAGGATCAGGGGCTTCGGCCACGTCAAGGCCGACGCTGCGCAGCGGGGAGCTGACGAGGCCGCAAACCGGCGGGACGCGTTCCTCGCCGGCAGGATGAGCGTGGAGGCGGCCGAGTAGGTCGCCAGAGGGAGTGAGGGTGAAATGTGCCGCAACATACGAACGCTATTCAATTTCGATCCACCGGCAACCGACGAGGAGATCCATGCCTCGGCCCTGCAGTTCGTTCGCAAGGTAAGCGGGTTCAACAAGCCGTCGAAGGCGAACGCGGTAGCGTTCGCTCGCGCCGTCGACGAGGTCGCCGGGGCTGCCCGCCGGTTGGTCGATTCCTTGGAAACGAACGCGCCGCCGCACAATCGCGAGGCGGAGGCAGCGAAAGCGCGGGCGCGAGCGGCAGTGCGATACGCCAATCTGTAGCGCGTCCTGCCTCAGTCCGTGCTGACGGCGACTTGCACGCGGGCTGACTGAAGGGTGTCACCCGCGAAGCTTTGGACGGCCGCGGAGAACGTCTTGAAGTAGTCGCGCGACTGGACCGTCTTCAATGTCTCCTCGGAGTCCCAGCGACCGATGTGCGTTCGGGTCCGGTTGTCTCCAGCGACGGTGACCGTGTAGCGAAACCGGCCGCGTGCCTCGGGGTCATCAGATATTGCGGAGATGAAGTCGCCGACGACCGCCCGCCACCGGGCCTCGTCGCCGGAATAGTCGTAGCGGACGATAATGCCTTGCATGTGTCGACCCCTTCTTTGGTAACCATACGGTTAAATAACGAAAGTGACGGAGAATCAAGCGGCACCGGCGAGCGAGCAGCGCTTCGGCGTTGGACAATCAATCTGACGATCCTATTTTCGCGTCACCCAGGGCTGGCCGGCATGAGCGCGCAAGAACCGACCGAACGTTTGTCATCAAGCGACGCAATGCCGGTCGGTCATCCGGCGGTGAGGTTCGGGCGGGTTGGGGTGCTCCTCGTCAACCTCGGCTCGCCAAGCGGAACCGATTCGGCCTCGGTTAGGCGCTACCTGCGCGAGTTTCTTTCCGACCGGCGGGTGATCGAGACGCCGCGGCTGGTGTGGTGGGTGATTCTCAACCTGTTCGTCCTCACTCGACGGCCTAAGAAATCCGGTCACGCCTATTCGGCGATTTGGAACAACGAGAAGAACGAGGGGCCGTTGATCACGATCACGCGGGCGCAAGCCGACAAACTGGCAGAGATCCTCAAGGGCGACGGGGTCATGGTCGACTGGGCGATGCGCTACGGTGTGCCGCCGATCGGCGAGCGGCTGGCGGCGCTGAAAGAGGCCGGTTGCGACCGCGTCCTGATCGCACCTCTGTATCCGCAATATTCGGCCGCGACCACGGCCACGGTCAACGACGTCGCCTTCACGGCGCTGCAGAAGATGCGCTGGCAGCCGGCGATCCGGACGCTGCCGCCTTACCACGACGATCCAACGTACATCGATGCGCTGGCGAAATCGCTGGAAGGCGCGCTCACCAACCTCTCCTTCGAGCCGGAAGTCGTCCTCGCTTCCTACCACGGCCTGCCGCGCGACTACCTCGACAAGGGAGACCCCTATCATTGCCAATGCCATAAGACGACGCGGCTTCTCCGCGAGAAGCTCGACTGGCCGGAGGAGAGGTTGAGGACGGTGTTCCAGTCGCGCTTCGGACGGGCCGAATGGCTGAAGCCTTACACCGACGAGACCATTGCGGGCCTGGCAAAGGCGGGGGCGAAGCGGTTGGCGGTGATCATGCCCGGGTTCTCGGCCGACTGTCTGGAGACACTGGAAGAAATCGCGATCCGCGGGGCGGAGACGTTCCGCGAAAACGGTGGGGAAGAGTTCGCCGCCGTTCCCTGCCTCAATGACAGCGGCGAAGGCATGGGCGTGATCGAAACGGTGGCGAAGCGGGAGCTCTCCGGCTGGTTGTGATTACCCGGCGCTGACAGACCGCCAATGCCGGCGGTCAGGGACGAACGCCCGGCGTCGCGGTTGCCACGTTCCGGTCGAGGAAGGCGTCGACCGCCGCCCGCACCTCGTCGTGCTGGAGCAGCAGCATGTGCCCGCCGCGCGCGTATGACTTGAACTCCGCGCCCGGGATACGATTGGCAGTGTTGACGCCATGGGCGTATGGCTGGAGCCCGTCGTCCTCGGCGTGGACCACGAGTGCCGGGGCTGCGATCTCTTCGAGCGGGAAGGCGCTCTCGGCCAGGACGGCGAGGGTGGCGCGATCGTGCTCGATCCCCCGGCGGCGTAGGCTGATCGGATTGAGGCTCGCGAGGAACTCGGTGACGAACGCCTGCGCGTCGGCGTCCGCTTCCGCCTGCACCGTGGTGTCCACGCCGAACAGTGCGGTTAGCCACGGCCGGGCCGCCGTGGTGATGAGCCAGAAGACATAGTCGGACCGGAAGATCACCTCGAAGGCCGGCTCCATGAGGGGCGGAGACGGCGGCGGGGTCATGCTCTTGGCCGAAATCATCACCAGGGCGGTCGTACGCTGCGGATGGCGCAGCGCGAACTGGAGCGCCGACGGGCCGCCGTCCGAGACTGCGATGACCCCGGCCCGCCCGATGCCGAGGCTGTCGAGCAGGGCGGCGAACAGGTCGGCTTGCTCGGCGGGGCTGGCTGCGTCAGGGATCGGGCTCCGCAGATAGCCAAAGCGAGAAGGGGCAACGACGTGGAAACCGCCGCCGACGAAGATCCGGCCGAGAAGCAGGCCCTGATCGTAGCCGCCGCCGGCGCCGTGGACGACCAGGACCGGTGGCCCGTCGCCAGCCTCGGCGTATTCGATATCGCCCAGCCCGGTCGATACGATGCTGCCGCCGTCGAGAACGTGGCGACCCGCCTCGACCGCCGCACGGTAGCTTGGATAGCTGATCGCGGCGGCTGCGACCGCGATGACGACAAGCCCGAGCAGACCGTAGAGCAGAATGGCGCGAAACACGGCGCCCCTCAGGCGACGCCGAGGCGGAGCAGGTCGTGCATGTGGACGATGCCGACGGGACGCCCGTCCTCGACGATGAACAGGGCAGTGATCTTGGTCTGATTGAGGATGTCGAGGGCAGCGCCGACCAGCGTGTCGGGGCCGATCGTCTTCGGAGAGTGGGTCATGACGTCTTCGACCGCGCGCGACAACAGGTCGTCGGCGAGGTGCCGGCGGAGGTCGCCGTCGGTGATGATGCCGACGAGGACGCCGGAGCCGTCGACGATGCCGAGACAGCCCAGGCCCTTCTCGGTCATCCTGACGATGGCTTCGCTCATGCGTGCGCCCAGTGGGGAGAGCGGGATCGCCTGACCACGGTGCATGATGTCGCTGACGTAGTGGAGGTTGGCGCCGAGGCGGCCGCTGGGGTGGAGGTCGTGGTAATCCCCCGGAGTGAATCCGCGGCTCTCCAGAAGCGCGATTGCCAGCGCATCGCCCAGTGCGAGTTGCATGAGCGTCGAGGTGGTCGGCGCCAGTCCGTGCGGGCACGCCTCGTCAGCGTGGGGCAGGACGAGGACGATGTCGGATTCCAGCGCCAAGGTGCTTTCCGGCCAGGCGGTGACGGCGATCAGTCCGATTTCCCAGCGCCGCGAGTACTCGACCAGGCTCTTGAGCTCGGCGGTCTCTCCCGACCACGACAGGGCGAGCATCACGTCGTCGCCGGTGATCATGCCGAGGTCGCCGTGTCCGGCTTCGGCGGCATGAACGAAGAATGCCGGCGTTCCGGTGGAGGCAAGGGTGGCGGCGATCTTGCGGCCAATGTGGCCGCTCTTGCCCATGCCGGTGACGACGACGCGCCCCCTTGCGGCGCGGATCATATCGACGGCGGCGGCGAACGGCGCGGCGAGGCCGTCGGCGAGGGCCCGCTCAAGCTCGGCGAGGCCGACGCGTTCGGTCTCAATCGTACGCCGGGCAACTGCGGTGGCGGGCGACAGGCTACCGTCCGTCAACTTGAGCGTAGGCGCCATTCTTCCTCCAAGGGACGCCGGTTTAGCAGGTTTTCGCCGGCCCCGGAACAAGGCCCGGCCAGTCGCAAACTAGGCGTCGACCAGGAATCATTGCCGTTTGGAGACGATATCTCCGCCGCCGCGGGCTCGGTCAACATGCTGAAATCCATGCGTTTTGCTCACTCGGGCAGGAGTTGGGCACCGGTGCGGGTCGAGACGCCGGCGCAGCGCCGATCACGCTCAGCGACCGTTTAGGAGGGTGCGGATTTCGCGGATCAGATCGTCGGCGAGATCGTCACGCTCGAGCGCGTATGCGACGTTGGCGGTCAGGAAGCCGATCTTCGATCCACAGTCGAACGTGCGGCCGTTAAACCGGCAGGCGTAAAAGGGCTGGCGCTCGGCGAGCGCGCGCATGGCGTCGGTGAGTTGGATTTCGTTGCCGGCGCCGCGCTGCTGACGCGCGAGAAGCTCGAACACGTCGGGCTGAAGGATGTAGCGGCCGTTGATGAACAGGTTCGACGGCGCCGATTTCGGGTCGGGCTTCTCGACCATGGAGGTGATGCGGAACGCATCGCCGACGGCCTCGCCGACGCCGACGATGCCGTACTTGGCGGTGTCGGCCGGGTCGCATTCCTCCACCGAGATCACGTTGCCGCCGGTCTGCTTGTAAATGGCCATCATCTGGGAGAGGCAGCCGGGCTCGCCGTGCATAATCATGTCGGGCAAAAGAACGGCGAACGGCTCATTGCCGACCAGCTCGCGAGCGCACCAGACGGCGTGGCCAAGGCCGAGTGGAGATTGCTGGCGAGTGAAGCTCATCTGGCCGGGTTCAGGCCGCACGCGCGTGAGTTCCTCCAGTTCCGTCGTCTTGCCGCGTTCGCGCAGCGTCGCCTCGAGCTCGACCTGAATATCGAAATGGTCGGCCATCACCCCTTTGTTACGGCCGGTGACCATGATGAAGTGCTCGATGCCGGCGGCGCGCGCTTCGTCAACCACGTACTGGATCAGGGGGCGGTCGACGACGGGCAGCATCTCCTTGGGGATCGCCTTGGTGGCCGGCAGGAAGCGGGTGCCGAGGCCGGCGACGGGAAACACGGCCTTGCGAATGGGAGCGTTCATCATCGACCTGTCCGGGGAAAGCATGAACGAGGCCCGCTTGATCCGCAAACGTGGGGATCGCGTCAATAGTTAATCTTATGGTAGCGGCGAGCACCGAGGATCGAAAAATGGGACGTACGGCATGAGCGTGCTTGTCACCGGCGGTGCCGGCTACATCGGCTCTCATATGGTCTGGCAGCTCGTCGAGGCCGGTGAGGACGTGGTGGTGGTCGACAATCTGGCCACTGGATTCGAGTGGGCGGTCGCGCCCGAGGCGAGGCTGGTTGAGGGCGACTGCGGTGACGAAGCGCTGGTGGGCCGGCTGATCGCGGAGCATGCTGTCGACGCCATCATCCACTTCGCCGGGTCCATCGTGGTGCCGGACTCGGTCGCCGATCCACTCGGCTACTACCTCAACAACACGGTCAAGGGCCGGTCGCTTATCGCCGCGGCGGCAAAGGGTGGCGTCCGCCACTTCATCTTCTCCTCGACGGCGGCAGTCTACGGAACGCCGGCGGTGACGCAGGTGGGCGAGGACCAGCCGCTCCACCCCGAGTCGCCCTATGCGCGGTCGAAAATGATGGTCGAAATGATGCTCGCCGATGCCGCGTTGGCGCATGACCTCGCTTACGTGGCGCTGCGCTATTTCAATGTCGCGGGGGCCGACCCGGGCGGGCGTGCCGGACAGTCAACCAGGCGTGCGACGCACCTCATCAAAGTCGCCGCGGAGGCCGCGCTCGGCAAGCGCGACAAGGTCACCGTCTACGGGACCGACTATCCGACCCCCGACGGCACCTGCATTCGCGACTACATCCACGTTACCGACCTCATTACCGCTCACAATGACGCGCTCAACCATCTCAGGGGAGGCGGCGAGAGCATCATCGCCAACTGCGGCTACGGGCGCGGCTATTCGGTGCGGGAGGTGATCGAGACCGTGAAGCGGGTCTCCGGCAATTCGTTTCGGGTCGTGAACGGCGACCGGCGACCGGGCGATCCGGCGTCGATCGTGGCGTCGCCCGCTCTGATCAAGGCCGCGTTCGGTTGGAAGCCGGAGCACGCGAGTCTGGAGGAGATCGTGGCCAGCGCGCTCGCCTGGGAGGCGGCGCTGGACCGCCGCAACTGGAATGAATGACCGCCGGGGCTTGCGAAGGCGTTGCCCCCCGGTGATAGAATTATCGGGATTTGCAAGGGATTGCCGATGCTTGTGGCCGATATGACAAGCTCTGCACGAAGCGCTACCGGCTGCGCCCTGGGGAGCGTGCTCAGGCTTACGGGGGCCATGGTCGTGGCTGCGGCCATCCTCGTTCCGAGCCACGAATCCAACGCCAAGAGTGCGTCGGAGTGGGTGCGTGCGTTCTGGCCGACCGCCAAGGCGGCAGGCATCAGCCGGGCGACCTATCAGCGCGCTCTCGGCAACTTCACGCCCGACCCAGACGTGTTGAAGAAGGCGTCGTCCCAGGCCGAATTCAACATGAAAATCTGGAACTACATGGACCAGATGGTGTCGGATGAGCGCATCAGCGAGGGGCGTGCGATTCTGGGACGCGACCGCGGGCTCCTCGACCGGATCGAGGCGCGCTACGGGGTCGACAAGGAGTTGGTGGTGGCAATCTGGGGCATGGAGAGCCACTACGGCACGGTGTTTGACCGCCCCAGCCTCGTCAAGAACACCATTCGGTCGCTGGCGACGTTGGCGCAGTCCGACGGCCGGCTCGCTAAATACGGGCGCCAGCAGTTGATCGCCGCCCTCAAGATCGTGCAGCGCGGCGACGTGACCCCCGAGGCGATGACCGGGTCATGGGCCGGGGCGATGGGCCATACCCAGTTCATCCCGACCACTTTCGAGGCCTACGGCGTCGATTTCGACGGCGACGGGCGGCGCAACATCTGGACCTCGGAGGCCGATGCACTGGCCTCGGCCGCGAACTATCTGAAGGCGTCGGGCTGGCGGGCGGGAGAAACGTGGGGCTACGAGGTCGTCGTGCCGAAAGGCGTTGGCACCAGCGGCGAGCGGACGCTCGCATCGTGGTCGAAGCGCGGCGTGCGCCGCGTGGGCGGGCAACCGTTCCCGCGGCCCGGCGACAAGGCGACCCTCTATCGTCCCGCGGGCACAAACGGACCGTCGTTCCTGATCCTCAGGAACTTCCGCGTGATCAAGCGGTACAACAACTCCAATTCCTATGCGCTTGCGGTCGGTCATCTCTCCGATCGCCTGCACGGCTCCGGGCCGTTCGTGCAGGCGTGGCCGCTGCACGAGAAGCCGCTCTCGCAAGCGGAGCGGGAAAAGCTGCAACTGCTCTTGACCATGCTCGGCCACTATTCCGGCGATATCGATGGCGATATCGGCAGCGGCAGCCGCGAGGCGATCAGGCAATACCAGAGATCGGTCGGTCTGACGCCGGATGGCGTGGAATCACGGGCGCTGCTGCAACGCCTGGAAAGGGGCGGCTAGGCGTGGCAAGAAGAGCGCCGGGGCGCTGCCCTCACGAGAACACCCACATGCGTCGCCGCGTTTTCGTATCGACCTTGACGTTGACCGTAGGCTTCGTCGCAGCGTTGCCGGTGGAGCCCGCGCTGGCGCAGCTTTTTAAGCGCCCGGCGGTCACCCAGCCGTCGGGCCCGCCACCGCAGCGGCGCGGTCTTTTTGACTTTCTGTTTGGTCCACCGCGGCAGCAACAGCCAATTCAGCCGGCACCGCGCAGCACTAGGCCGGCGGCGCGAGCGCCCGCGGTCCCCACGGTCGAAGTCGAGCCCAAGGACCCCAACGCCACCAAGATCCTGGTGGTCGGCGACTTCGTTGCCGGTGGTCTTGCCTGGGGGCTGGAACAGACCTTTGCCTCGGAACCCCGGCTGGCGGTGATCGACCGGTCTAACGGCAGTTCAGGGTTGGTGCGCGACGACTTCTACGATTGGAACAAGGCGCTGCCTGAGTTCCTCAACGAGGACAACCCCGATATCGTCGTGGTTATGATCGGCGCAAACGATCGCCAGGCGCTGCGCGACGGGCCGGACCGGCCGCAACCGCGCACCGAGGCGTGGGAAAAGGCATACGTCGCCAGGATCAAGGGCATCGCCGACACGCTCAAGCTCTACGGCCAGCCGTTCTTCTGGGTCGGCGCGCCTCCGATGCAGTCAACTTCGGCCTCGCGCGACATGGCGTATCTCAACGAGCTGTATAAGCCTCTGGTGGCGGAGGCGGGTGGCCATTTCGTCGATATCTGGAACGGCTTCACCAACGAGAACGGGCGCTACGTGTCCTCCGGCCCCGACGTGGACGGCCAGCTGAGGGCGCTCCGAAACAACGATGGCATCAACTTCACCCGGGCGGGACGGTTGAAACTGGCGTTCTACGTGGAGCGTGAAGTCCGACGGCAGACCGGCGTCGGTCCGGGGTCGGTCGACCTCATGGCCTCCACTAGCGACGCCAGTCGGATCGAGATCGGTCCGGATGGCAAGAAACGCATGGTCGGGCCCGTGATCTCGCTGACCGACGCCTCGCCGGGCGCGAGCGCGATGCTCGCCGGCGCGGCGGAGCCGATCGGTGACCGGCTAGTTGACGCCGACCACCCGCGAGAGCCGCTCCTGTCGTCGCCGGGCGATACGGAGTCGCCTCAATATCTCATGATCATCAAAGGCGATGCGCTCCCGGACGTAGCAGGGCGGGCCGACGATTTCGCGTGGCCACCACGCCGCAAGGCCATCGTAGCGGGGCCCGATACGGTCGGGGCGATCAGCGACGCCGCCGTGCCACCAACTCCGATACCCGTTCTCGCGCCGCGGGCGGCGGCGAACTAGCAGCCGAACATCTAGCCGACCTCGGCCCGGACGATGGCGGCGCCGTCGACCATTGCCTTCATCTTGGCGAATGCGATGTCGCGCGGCAGGTATTTCAGGCCGCAATCCGGCGCCACGACGATGCGCTCGGCCGACACGTGGGGCAGCGCTCTGCGGATACGGGCAGCGACCGTCTCCGGAGACTCGACGTCCATGTCGGATAGGTCAAGGGTGCCGAGGATGATGGTCTTGCCGGGCAGCCTGGCGAGCACCGAAGTATCAAGGTTGGACTGGGCGGTCTCGATGGAGATCTGATCGAGCGGCGTGTCAGCGAGCTCCGGCAGGAACGAGTAGCCCTCAGGCCGCTCGTGGATGATGGCAGCGTAGCCGAAGCAGATGTGCAGCGCTTTGGTCCCGTCGACCGCATCGAGGGCGCGATTGACCGCCTTGAGACCAAACCGGCGGGCCTTCTCCGGTCGTGCCTGCATGTAGGGCTCGTCGATCTGGACGATGTCGGCGCCGGCGGCGAACAGATCCTTGATCTCCTGGTTGACGGCGGCGGCGTAGTCGAGGGCCAGCGCCTCCTCGCTATCATAGAAGTCGTTCTGGGCCTGCTGCGACATGGTGAAGGGCCCGGGCACTGTCATCTTGACCGTGCGGTCGGTGTTGGCCCTGAGGAACTCGAGGTCGCGGACCTCGACCGGGTGCATGCGTCGCACCTTGCCAACGACGCGCGGGACTGGGTTGGGATGGCCTGAGCGGTCAAGCGCGGTACCGGGGTTATCGATGTCGACGCCTTCGAGGGCGGTGGCGAAGCGGTTGGAATAGCTCTCGCGGCGCATCTCGCCGTCGGTGACGATGTCGAGGCCGGCGCGCTCCTGGTCGCGGATGGCGAGGATGGTGGCGTCGTCCTGGGCCTCTTCCAGCCACTCGGGATCGACCTTCCACAGTTCGCGGGCGCGCACGCGCGGCGGAAAGCGCCCGGCGAGTTTCTTGCGGTCGATCAGCCACTCGGGCTGCGCGTACGAGCCGACGAGCGAAGTCGGAAAGAGCTTGTCCATGGTGTGCCTCCCCTCACTTTGCGGCGCGACCCGGCACGGCCGTTTTATCCTACGCACCAACGGCGGCGATGGGCAGCACTGTCCGACGGCATGTGAATCGTGAAAGCCGCGACCTAGATTTCTTCAAAGGCTCGAATAAACCGTGGGCGCGGCGCGTTAGCCGAGAGGATCATTGACGAGGGAGAGCACCCCATGAAGCACCGCAGTAATGGACGCCTCGCCGCAGCGGCTCTGGCCGCCGTCCTTCTGGGAGCGCCGGCAATGGCGCAGGACACAACCGACACGATCATGACCGACGCCGGCGACTTGATCGTCCGTCCCTTTCACCACGCTTCGCTGATGCTGACGTTGAACGGGAGGAACATCCTGGTCGATCCCGCGCCGGCGTTCGGCGCGGAGGGCGACGTCACGGCCGAGTACATGGCAGCGCCTGCACCCGACCTGATCCTGGTGACGCACGAGCATCCGGATCATTTCAACGTCGAGATTCTCCAAGCGGTCGTGGGTGAGGCGCCGATCGTCGCCCCGCAGTCGGTGGCCGACTTGATGCCGGACGCGCTGAAGGCGAAAGCCACGGTCATGGCGAACGGCGAGACCAAGACGATCGCCGGCGTCGCGATCGAGGCCGTGCCGGCCTACAACATTACCGAGGGCCGGTTGCAGTATCACCCCGAGGGCCGCGACAACGGCTACGTGCTCACCCTCGGTGGCAAGCGCATCTACATCGCCGGCGATACCGAGGGGACACCGGAGATGCGGGCGCTCGAAAACATCGACGCGGCGTTCGTGCCGATGAACCTGCCCTATACGATGGAGATCGAGCAGGCCGCCGACGCGGTCAACGACTTCCGGCCGGCGGTGGTCTATCCCTATCACTACGGCGACAGCGACGTTCAGGCGTTCGCCGCGATGGTCGAGGGCGACACCGAGGTGCGGCTGTTGCAGTGGTATCCGGGATGACTCAGCCAAAAGGCCAGCCGGGCGCGACGCGCCGAAGACCGCCGACGGCTAGCGCGGCAGCGTCGTCTCGCCCATCAGGAATTCATCGATCGCGCGGGCGCACTGGCGGCCTTCGCGGATGGCCCAAACCACCAGAGACTGGCCGCGGCGGGCGTCGCCGCAGGCGAACACCTTGTCGAGGCTCGACCGGTAACTTTTGGTGTCGGCGAGGACGTTGCCGCGCTTGTCGAGCTCGAGACGCAAGTCCTTGATCATGCCGTCGTGGACCGGGCCGAGGAAACCCATGGCGAGCAACACCAAGTCGGCCTTGAGGGTGAACTCGGTGCCCTCGACCGGCTTCATCTGATTGTCGACCTCGACGCAGTGAAGCTCCTTGACGTTGCCGTCGGCGTCGCCGGTGAACTTCTGCGTCATGACCGAGAAGTCGCGCTCCACCCCTTCCTCTTGGCTCGACGAGGTGCGGTACTTGAGCGGCCAGTCGGGCCAAGTCAGCTCCTTGTCGGGGACGTCGGGCGGGCGCGGCAAGATCTCGAGCTGGGTGACGGAGAGGGCGCGCTGACGGTTGGCGGTGCCAATGCAGTCAGACCCGGTGTCGCCGCCGCCGATGACCACAACGTGCTTGCCGTTGGCCAGGATCGGCAGGACGTTGCCGAGCGGCTCGTCTGCGACGCGGCGGTTCTGCTGGGGCAAGTACTCCATGGCGAAGTGGATTCCGTTGAGGTCGCGGCCGGGTATCGGGAGGTCGCGCGGCTGCTCGGCGCCGATGGCAATCGCGACCGCGTCATGGCCGTCGACCACTTCCTTGATGTCGAGCTCGATGCCGACGTGGACGTTGCAGTGGAAGGTCACGCCCTCGGCCTCCATCTGCTCCACGCGGCGGGCGACGTGGTGCTTCTCTATCTTGAAATCGGGGATACCGAAGGTCATCAGCCCGCCGGGGCGAGCGTGCCTTTCGTACACGTGGACCTCGTGACCGGCGCGGGCGAGCTGCTGGGCGCAGGCGAGGCCGGCGGGGCCGGAGCCGATGACGGCCACCTTGCGGCCGGTCTTCCGCGACGGCGGCTCCGGCGCGATCCAGCCCTCCTGCCAGCCGCGGTCGACGATGGCGCACTCGATGGTCTTGATGGTCACCGGTTCGTCGGTGATGTTGAGGGTGCACGCCTCCTCGCACGGCGCCGGGCAGATACGGCCGGTGAACTCCGGGAAGTTGTTGGTGGTGTGGAGGTTCGCGAGCGCCCGGCGCCAATCGTCGTGATAGACGAGGTCGTTCCAGTCGGGAATCTGATTGTTGACCGGGCAGCCGGTGTGACAGAACGGCACGCCGCAGTTCATGCACCGGGCGGCCTGGTCACGCGTCGCCTCATCGCCGAGCGGGATCATGAACTCGCGCCAGGTGCGCACGCGCTCGCTGGCCGGCTGATACTTGCGATCGCGCCGGTCGATCTCGAGGAAGCCGGTTACCTTACCCACTGCCTATTCACCGGCGGCGGCGATGGGCCGCTCGGCTTGGGCACGGGCCATCTCGGCGAGGGCGCGGCGGTACTCGACGGGCATCACCTTGCGGAACTTCGGCAGGTAGGCCTGCCAGTCGTCCAGAATCGCGCGGGCACGGGCGGAGCCCGTGTAGTGGGCATGGCGCTCGATGAGGGCGCGCAGGCGCTCGGCATCGTGCCGGGTCATGTCGCCCATCACGTCGACGAGACCGTGCCCCTCTAGATCGCCGGCCTGATGCAGGGTGCGGGCGGTCGCCTCCTCCTCGGCGGTGACCGGCTCGAGGTCGATCATGGCAAGGTTGCAGCGGCGCTCGAAGCTGCCGTCCTCGTCGAGCACATACGCGATGCCGCCCGACATGCCCGCGGCGAAGTTGCGGCCGGTCGAGCCGATCACCACGACGACGCCGCCGGTCATGTACTCGCAGCAGTGGTCGCCGGCGCCCTCGACGACGGCGATGGCGCCGGAGTTCCTGACGGCGAAGCGCTCGCCGGCGATGCCGCGGAAATAGCACTCGCCAGCGATGGCACCGTAGAGGACGGTGTTGCCGACGACGATCGACTCCTCCGGGACGATGCCGGAATCGGCTGGCGGGCGGACGACGAGGCGGCCGCCACACAGGCCCTTGCCGGTGTAGTCGTTGGCTTCGCCGACGAGATCGAGGGTGACACCGTGCGCCGCCCAGGCACCGAAACTCTGGCCGGCCGTGCCGGTGAGGGAGATGTTGATGGTGTCGTCCGGAAGGCCGGCGTGGCCGTAGCGCTTGGCGACCTCGCCGGAGAGCATGGCCCCCACGGTGCGGTCGGTGTTGTTGATGCGAGTCTCGATCTTGACCGGACGGCGGCCTTCAAGTGCCGGCCATGCCTGCTCGATCAGTTTGCGGTCGAGGATGCCGTCGAGTTCGTGGTCCTGTTCCTCGCACCTGACGATTGCGACACCCGCCGGCGCCTCCGGCTTGTGGAACAGCCGCGAGAAGTCGAGCCCGTGCGCCTTCCAATGGTCGACGACGCGGCGCGTGTCGAGCATCTGCATTTGGCCGATCATCTGGTTGAAGGTGCGGAAGCCCATCGCCGCCATCATCTCGCGCACCTCCTCGGCGACGAAGAAGAAGTAGTTGATGACGTGCTCCGGCTGGCCGGTGAAGCGCTTGCGGAGTACCGGGTCCTGGGTGGCGACGCCGACAGGGCAGGTGTTGAGATGGCACTTGCGCATCATGATGCAGCCGGCGG
>CAYTXI010000023.1:10720-28022 GCA_964441935.1 uncultured Bauldia sp. | reverse complement strand
GGCCGACGGCCGCACGTCCCACCAGATCTTGGTGCCGTCCTCGATCTCGCCGGTGTGGATGAGCGTGTCGACGATTCGGTGGTATTCGTCGGGGCCAGACAGCGCCGGCGGCAGGCCGGTGCGCGGCAGCTCGTTGAACACCGACAGTCGGTAGGAATGAAGCCCGGTGAGCTCGCCCCGCCAGAACGGCGAGGACGTCGACAGCGCCAGCAGGTGGGGCAGGAAATAGGCGATCTGGTTCAACAGGTCGAAGCGCAGCGCCTCGTCCTCGACGCCGACGTGGACATGCATGCCGCAGATCAGCAGCCGCCGCGCCACCACCTGCATGTCGCGGGCGAGCACGTTGTAGCGCTCCTTGTCGGTCGAACGCTGGACGCTCCAGTCGGCGAACGGGTGGGTCGAGGCGGCGATCGGGGCAAGGCCGTACGCGGCCGCGCTGGCGGCGATGGTGCTTCTCAGTCGCGCGATCTCGTCTCGCGCCGCCGCGAGCGTCGTGCATACCGAGGTCTCGACCTCGACCTGACAGCGCAGGAACTCCGCGCTCACTTGGCCGCCGAGCGCCTTCTCGCAGTCGGCCATCAGCCCCGGCGGAGGATCGGCCACGAGATCGCGGCTTTCCTTGTCGACGAGGTAGTATTCCTCCTCGACGCCGACGGTAAAGGTCGGTTCGTGCGCGGCGGTCATGGCCGGCAACCTGTCAGAAAACGGCGTCCGGCGCGAGGGGGGCATTGGGCACGAACCCTCCCGTTCCCGCAGGCGATCGCCGCTCCGGTATATGCTTGTCCCTCCGCTTCCTGGTCCCTCACCGAAGTGAAGGCGAGTGAGGGTTAGAGCGTTGATCGCTATTCGCGGGGAGCGTACCCCTCGCCCGGTGGGGTCGGGTTGCATTGACGATCGCGGCTGCCGGCCCTTGAGCCGGCAGTGCAATCTGTCTAACGTCGTTGGTCAATTTTCGTCGGGAATTCACGCCGCTTCCCCTGGATGAAAAGGTCTGCCGGTCCCGTCGGCCGGACCGTCGCGGCCCTGGAAACGGCAGCGAGGAGGGTGATCATGGCGCGGTCGGAAGCGGTCGCCGGCGGTCTCGCCACCAACTACCTCGAGGCTTTCTGGATGCCGTTCACGGCGAACCGGCAGTTCAAGAAGGCGCCCCGCCTCCTTGTCGGGGCCGAGGGCATGTATTACCGCACCGCCGACGGCCGCAAGGTGCTCGACGGCACCGCCGGTCTGTGGTGCGTCAACGCCGGCCATGCCCGGCCGCGGATCGTCGAGGCGATCGCCGCCCAGGCCAAGGAGCTCGACTACGCGCCGGCCTTCCAGATGGGCCATCCCAAGGTGTTCGAGCTCGCCGCCCGCCTCGTCACCTACATGCCGCCCGGCATCGACCACGTGTTCTTCACCAACTCCGGCTCTGAGTCGGTCGAGACCGGACTGAAGATCGCGCTCGCCTACCAGCGCATGATCGGCCAAGGCACGCGCTTCCGCCTCATCGGCCGCGAGCGCGGCTACCACGGGGTCAACTTCGGCGGCATCTCGGTCGGCGGCATCGCCACCAACCGCAAGTACTTCGGCTCGCTGCTCGCCGGCGTCGACCACATCCGCCACACCCACGACCTGGCCCGGAACGCCTTCACCCGGGGTCAGCCCGAGCACGGCGCCGAGTTCGCCGACGATCTGGAGCGGGTCATCGCCCTCCACGACGCCTCGACCATCGCCGCGGTGATCGTCGAGCCGGTCGCCGGCTCGACCGGTGTGCTCATCCCCCCCAAGGGCTATCTGGAGAAGCTCCGCGCCATCTGCGACAAGCACGGTATCCTGTTGATATTCGACGAGGTGATCACTGGTTGCGGCCGCCTCGGCACGCCGTTTGCCGTGGATCGTTTCGGCGTCACGCCGGACGTCGTCTTGACCGCCAAGGGTGTGACGAACGGCACTATCCCAATGGGCGCGGTGTTCGTGAGACGAGAGATCTACGAGGCCTTCATGCAAGGGCCCGAACACCTGATCGAGTTCTTCCACGGCTACACCTACTCCGGCAATCCCATGGCGAGCGCCACCGGCATCGCCACTCTCGACACCTACGAAGAGGAGGGGTTGCTCACCCGCGGCGGCGAACTCGCGGACTATTGGGCCGACGGGTTGCACGCGCTGAAGGGGCTGCCGCACGTCATCGACCTTAGGAACTGCGGCCTCGTCGGGGCCATTGAGCTGGAGCCGATCGCCGGCGAGCCCGGCAAGCGCGCCTTCACCGCCTTCCTCAACGCCTACGAGAACAACCTTTTGATCCGCACCACCGGCGATATCATCGCCCTGTCGCCGCCGCTGATCATCGATAAGCGCGAGATCGACCAATTGTTCGACATCCTCGCCGGCGTTCTCAAGGCTCTGGCCTGAGAACGCGGGAACCGGAGACCCCTTATGCGGACGATTCACAACGTCATCGGCGGCGAGCGGGCGCGCTCGGCGAGCCAGCGGACCATGCCAGTGTTCAATCCGGCGACCGGCGAGCAGCAGGCTGTGCTGCCGTTGTCGACCGCCGCCGAGCTCGACGCGGCCGTCGTATCCGCGAAGCGGGCGCTCCCGGCCTGGGCTGAGACGCCGCCGCTCAGGCGCGCGCGCATGATGTTTCGTTTCAAGGAGCTGCTCGACTTGCATGTCGACAAGCTCGCCGAGGCGGTCTCCGCCGAGCATGGCAAGGTCCACGCCGACGCCGTTGGCGAGGTTCAGCGGGGCATCGAGGTGGTCGAATTCTGCTGTGGCATCCCGCAGCTTCTAAAGGGCGAGTTCTCCCGCAACGTCGGCTCCAACATCGACACCCACACCGACCGCCAGCCGCTCGGCGTGTGTGCCGGCATTACGCCGTTCAACTTCCCAGCGATGGTGCCGATGTGGATGTATCCGGTGGCGATCGCCTGTGGCAACACGTTCATCCTCAAGCCTTCGGAGCGGGACCCCGGCGTCTCGGAGATCGTCTACGAGCTCTTCCGCGAGGCCGGCTTCCCCGACGGCGTCCTCAACGTGGTCCACGGTGACAAGGAGGTAGTCGACGCCATCCTCGCCCATCCCGACATCAAGGCGGTAAGTTTCGTCGGCTCCACCCCGATCGCCGAGTACGTCTATCGGACGGGCACGGCCAGCGGCAAACGGGTGCAGGCGCTCGGCGGTGCCAAGAACCATATGGTCGTCATGCCCGACGCCGACATGGACAAGGCCGCCGACGCGTTGATGGGCGCGGGCTATGGCTCGGCCGGCGAGCGGTGCATGGCGATCTCGGTGGCGGTCCCGGTCGGCGAGGAGACCGCCGACAAGCTGGTCGAGACGCTGGCGCCGCGGGTGCGCGGGCTGAAGATCGGCCCGTCCACGGACGCCGAGGCGGAGATGGGCCCGCTGGTCACTAAGGAGCACCTGCAGAAGGTGCTCGGCTACATCGAGCTCGGCGTCAAAGAGGGCGCCGACCTCGTCGTCGACGGCCGCGGCTTCAAGCTCCAGGGCTACGAGAACGGCTATTTCGTCGGCGGCACGCTTTTCGACCGCGTCACCGACAAGATGCGCATCTACAAGGAGGAGATCTTCGGGCCCGTCCTGTCGGTGGTGCGCGCCGACAGCTACGATCACGCCGTCCGCCTGATCAATGCCCACGAGTTCGGCAATGGCACGGCGATCTTCACCCGCGATGGCGACGCCGCCCGCTCCTTCGCCGACAAGATCGAGGTCGGCATGGTCGGCATCAACGTTCCCATCCCGGTGCCGGTCGCCTACCATTCGTTCGGCGGCTGGAAGCGCTCGCTGTTCGGCGACCACGCCATCTACGGTCCCGACGGCGTCCATTTCTACACGCGGCTGAAGACGGTCACCTCGCGCTGGCCCGAAGGCATCAAGTCCGGCGCCGTCTACCACTTCCCAACGCACTGAGCGGATGGCCGAGCCGACCGACAATCTGAAGGTCGATGGCGAGCGCCTGTGGCGCTCGATCCACGAGATGGCGAAAGCCGGCCCGGGCCTGCGTGGCGGCAGCAACCGCCAGACGCTCACCGACGCCGACGGCGAAGGTCGGCGGCTGTTCCGGGCGTGGTGCGAGGAGGCCGGCCTGGCGGTTGCCGTCGATTCGATGGGCAACATGTTCGCCCACCGCGTGGGCGAGGACGACAGCCTGCCGTCGGTGCTGGTCGGCTCCCACCTCGATACGCAGCCGACCGGTGGCCGCTACGATGGGGTTCTCGGCGTTCTTGCCGGGCTGGAGATCGCGCGCGCGTTGAACGGCCTCGGCATCAGGACGAGACACCCGATCGAGGTGGTCAACTGGACCAACGAGGAGGGCACCCGCTTTGTCCCGCCGATGGCCGGCTCCGGCGTCTTCGCCGGCGTCTACGAAGAGGCATACGCCTACGGCTGCAAGGACGCTGCGGGCCTCAGCTTCGGCGACGAACTGGAGCGCATCGGCTTTAAGGGTCCCGAGCCCGCCGGCAAGCGCAAGCCTAAGGCGTACTTCGAACTCCACATCGAGCAGGGGCCGATCCTCGAAGCCGAAGGCAAACTGATCGGCGTCGTCACCCACGGCCAGGGCGTGTGGTGGCTGGAGGTGACGCTGACCGGCAAGGAGGCCCACACCGGCACGACGCCGATGTCGCTCCGCCGCAATGCCGGCCTCGGCATGGCGCGCATCACCGAGGTCGTGCACCGCATCGCCATCGAGCATCAGCCGAACGCGGTCGGCGCCATCGGCCACGTCGACGTCTATCCCAACTCGCGCAACGTCATCCCCGGCAAGGTCGTCTTCACCGTCGACTTCCGCTCGCCGGATCAACAGACCCTCGACCAGATGAAGGCGAAGCTGGAGAGCGCGGCACCGGCGATTGCCAAGGAGCTGGACCTCGGCATCGGGATCGAGGCGGCCGGTCACTTCGATCCAGTGACGTTCGACCCCGGCTGCATCAAGGCCGTTCGCGACGCCGCCACGCGTCTGGGCTATGCCCACCGCGACATCATCTCAGGTGCGGGCCACGACGCCTGCCTCATCAACCGCGTCGCGCCGACGGCAATGGTCATGTGCCCCTGCGTTGGCGGCCTCAGCCACAACGAGGACGAGACGATCACCGAGGAGTGGGCCGAGGCCGGCGCCAACGTGCTGCTCGATGCGGTAGTGGAGACGGCGGAGCTCGTGGGCGTCGGACCGCGGGCACGGACGAACGCTTGACGGCCTCGGCCCCTGTCTCGCATGGCCATATCGTGCGACACTGGATGCGGGGATGCGGCCATGCTCATCGGCGTTCCGAAGGAAACCAAACCGAACGAATCCCGCGTCAGCCTGACCGCGCCCGCCGTCCGCGAGTACATCGCCCACGGTCATCGCGTCCTGGTCGAGTCGGGGGCCGGTCAAGGCATCGGCGCCGGCGACGATGCATACCGCGCGGCCGGCTCCGAGATCGCCGAAGACGCCGCGGCGGTGTTCGCCAACGCCGAAATGATCGTCAAGGTCAAGGAACCGCAGCCGGACGAATGGCCCCGGTTCCGCCCCGGCCAGATCCTGTTCGCCTATCTCCATCTTGCCGCCGACGCGCCCCAGGCGCAGGGCCTGATCGACTCCGGCGTCACCGCCGTTGCTTACGAGACCGTCACCGATGCCGACGGCCGCCTGCCGCTCCTCGCCCCGATGAGCGAGGTCGCGGGGCGCCTGTCGATCCAGGCGGCGGCGACGGCGCTGGAAAAGCCGCACGGCGGGCGTGGGGTCCTTCTCGGCGGTGTCCCCGGCGTTCCGCCGGGCAGGGTCGTGGTCATCGGCGGCGGCGTGGTCGGCACCGAGGCGGCGCGCATGGCCGTCGGCCTCGGGGCCGCCGTCACCGTCCTCGACCGCTCGCTGCCGCGCCTTGCCGAGCTCGACGCACGCTTCGCCGGCCGCGTCGTCACCCGCTATGCGACCCGTGACGCCGTCGCCGAGGAGATCGCTGCGGCCGACGCCGTAATCGGCGCCGTCCTCATTCCGGGAGCTACGGCGCCGCGGCTCATTGGCCGCGAACAGCTTGCCACCATGAAGCCGGGCGCGGTGCTGGTTGACGTCTCTATCGACCAGGGCGGCTGCTTTGCGACTTCGCACCCGACCACCCACGACGAGCCGACCTTCGTCGTCGACGGCATCGTCCACTATTGCGTCGCCAACATGCCGGCGGCGGTTCCGCTCACCGCGAGCCACGCCCTCAACCATGCGACATTGCCGTTCGGGCTGGCGCTGGCCGACCACGGTCTCGACGCTCTCGCCCGCGATCCGCACTTGCGCGACGGGCTCAACGTCCACCGTGGGCGCGTCACGCATCGCGCCGTCGCCGAAAGCCTCAACCTTGCCTTTGCCGATCCGGAGGAACTGCTGGCCGCGTGAGGCGGCTTGCCGCGGTTGGCCGTTGTCGACCCACCGCGCGTAATCCTCTAGACAGGGCGCCGTGAAACCCGCCGCCGTCGCCGACACCGAACTCGCCGAAGCGTTGGCCGCCGCCGCGGTCGCGGCCGGCCATGTCATTCTTGCCGTGCGCCAGCGCGGCCTTGACGTCGAACGCAAGCGCGACGCCTCGCCGGTGACCGAAGCCGACCGGGCCGCCGAGGCGTTGATCCTGGAACGCATCGCCGCCGCCGCGCCCGGCATCCCGGTCATCGCCGAGGAGTCAGTCGAGGCAGGCCGCGTGCCCGAGGTCGGCGATGCCTTCTTCCTGGTCGATCCGCTCGACGGCACCCGCGAGTTCATCGGCGGCGGCAACGACTTCACCGTCAACATCGGCCTCGTCCGCAATGGCGCGCCCGTCGTCGGCGTCGTCTACCTGCCGGCGAGCGGCAAGCTGTTCGTCGGTGTGGACGGGGAGGGGGCCTGGCGTGCCGAGGTCGTCGATAGCGCCGTCGGCGAGCGCCGGCCGATGCGCGTCCGTCCCGCGCCCGACAGGTCCCTCGCCGTCGTCGCCAGCCGCTCGCACCGCACGCCGGAGACCGACGCCTTCATCGCCCGTTATGAGGTCGGTGAACTGGTCAACCGCGGTTCGTCGATCAAGTTCTGCGCCGTCGCCGAGGGCAAGGCCGACCTCTACCCGCGCATGGGCACCACCATGCAGTGGGACACCGCCGCCGGCGACGCCATTCTCAGGGCCGCCGGCGGCAAGGTGGTGACCCTGGACGACACGCCGCTTGCGTATGGGCCGCGTCAGGGCGAGGGCGCCAAGGCTTACCAGAACCCGTGGTTCATCGCCTCTGGGGCCGGGGTGCCCATCCGGTTGGCGGACCAGCCCTGACTCGTGCGCCCGGGCCCCGCAAAGGCATTCCAACAACCGGCGTGACCCCGCCAATGCGAGCCGAACCTGCCCCCGAATGCGGACCACTTGGTGCTTGAGCCGGGCAGGTCGCTGTGGCTAGGGTCCGCCGGCAACGCCCGAGCCGAATTGATGCCGACCGACACCCACACCCACCTCCGCCGTCTGGAAGCCGAGGCGATCTTCATCATGCGCGAGGTGGTCGCCACCTTCGAGCGGCCGGTGATGCTTTATTCGATCGGCAAGGACTCCTCGGTCATGCTGCACCTGGCGCTGAAGGCATTCTACCCGGCGCCACCGCCGTTCCCGCTGCTTCATGTCGACACCACCTGGAAGTTCCGGGATATGATCAAGTTTCGCGACGAGACTGCGCGAAAGCACAACCTCGACCTTCGCGTCTACACCAACAAGTCGGGGCTTGAGCGCGGCATCAATCCGTTTGAGCATGGCTCCGCCCTTTACACCCAGGTGATGAAGACGGAGGCTTTGCGCCAGGCGCTCGAGGCCGGCCGCTACGACGCCGCCTTCGGCGGTGCCCGCCGCGACGAGGAGAAAAGCCGCGCCAAGGAGCGTGTGTTCTCCTTCCGCTCCGCCACCCACGCCTGGGACCCGAAGAACCAGCGGCCCGAGATCTGGTCGCTCTACAACACCCGCGTCAAACCGGGCGAATCGATCCGCGTCTTCCCCCTGTCCAACTGGACCGAGCTCGACGTCTGGCAGTACGTCCTGGCCGAGGGGATCGACATCGTGCCGCTCTATTTCGCTGCCCGGCGGCCGGTGGTCAGGCGTTCCGGCCAGTGGATAATGGTCGACGACGACCGCATGGTCCTGGAGCCCGGCGAGGTGCCCGAGGAGCGGAGCGTCCGCTTCCGCACGCTCGGCTGCTACCCGCTGACCGCCGCCATCGAATCCGAGGCCGCGACGCTGCCCGAGGTCGTCGCCGAGATGTTCGTCGTACGCACCTCGGAGCGCCAGGGCCGGCTGATCGACCACGACGAAATGGGCTCGATGGAGCTGAAGAAGCGCGAGGGCTACTTCTGATGGACCATCGCCCCGACGACCCGCGAACGCTCGCGTCGTTCCTCGGCGGCGACGGCGACAAGAGCGAGCTGCGTCTACTCACCTGCGGCAGCGTCGACGACGGCAAGTCGACCCTGATCGGCCGCCTGCTTTACGATTCCAAACTTATCTTGGAGGACCAGCTCGCCGCGCTGGAGGCGGATTCGGCGCGCTTCGGCGCCGCCGGCGACGACATCGACTTCGCCCTTCTGGTCGACGGCCTAACCGCCGAGCGCGAGCAGGGCATCACCATCGACGTCGCCTACCGTTATTTCGCCACCGACAAGCGGCGTTTCATCATCGCCGACACTCCAGGCCACGTTCAGTACACCCGCAACATGGCGACTGGCGCCTCGACCTCGGACCTCGCCGTGATCCTGGTCGACGCCGAGAACGGCATCCTCACCCAGACCCGCCGCCACGCCTACATTGTCTCTCTGTTCGGCATTCGCCACGTGGTGCTCGCAGTCAACAAGATCGACCGAGTCGACTTCGAAGAAGGGCGTTTCGTCGATATCCGCAATGCCTTCGCCGAGTTCGTTCGCCCGTTCGAGTTCGCGACGCTGGTCACCATCCCGATTTCGGCCCGCTACGGCGACAACGTCACCGGCTTGAGCCCGCGCACGCCTTGGTACGGCGGTCCGACCCTCATCGAACATCTGGAGGGCGTCAGCGTCGAAGATCGCGCGGCGGCGAGACCCTTCCGCATGCCTGTGCAGTGGATCAACCGGCCGGACGCGAGTTTCCGCGGCTATGTCGGCACCCTCGCCGCCGGCATCATCCGTCCCGGCGACCCGGTGATGGTCGCTCGCACCGGGCAGACCGCCGCGGTTTCCCGCATCGTCTCTATGGACGGCGATCGCCCCGAGGCTTCCGCCGGCGACGCCGTGACGCTGACCATAGACCACGAGATCGACATCGGTCGCGGCGATGTCCTGTCGCCACCCGATCACCGTCCGGAGCTGTCCGATCAGATTGCCGCTCATCTCATCTGGATGGCGGAGGAGCCGCTGCTGCCCGGCCGCCCGTACCTGCTCAAGATCGGGGCCCGCACGGTGGGCGCGACGATTTCGGACCTCAAGCACAAGGTCGATGTCGACTCCTTCAACAATCTCGCCGCCAAGACCCTGGCGCTGAACGAGATCGGGCTCGCCAACCTCTCGCTGTCCGAGCCGATCGCCTTCGACCTCTACGACGAAAACCGCACCACCGGTTCTTTCATCCTCATAGACCGCTTTTCCAACGCCACCGTCGCCGCCGGCATGATCCGCTTCGGCCTCCGCCGCGCCACCAACATCCATTGGCAGGCCCTCGACGTGAACAAGCGGGTGCGCGCCGGATCCATGGGCCAGCGTCCGGTGATCCTGTGGTTCACCGGCCTCTCCGGTGCCGGCAAGTCGACCATCGCCAATCTCGTCGATAAGAAGCTCCATCTTGCCGGCCGCCACACGTATCTGCTCGACGGCGACAACGTCCGCCACGGCCTCAACCGCGACCTCGGCTTCACTGATGCAGACCGGGTGGAGAACATCCGTCGCATTGCCGAGACGGCGAAGCTATTCGTTGATGCCGGCCTGATCGTTCTGGTGTCGTTCATTTCGCCGTTCCGCTCCGAGCGCAACCTGGCCCGCGACCTAGTTGAGTCCGACGAGTTTCTCGAAGTCTACGTCGATGCGCCATTGGCCGTCGCCGAGGCGCGCGATCCCAAGGGCCTCTACAAGAAGGCACGCGCCGGCGAGATCCAGCACTTCACCGGCATCGACTCCCCCTACGAGGTACCGGTCAACGCCGACATCCACCTCGACACCACAGTTGCCAGCGCCGAAGACCTCGCTGAAACGGTGTTTGAGCGGTTGCGCGCCGGCGGCTACTTGGGGAGGCTGTAGGCCCTAGCGGCCCTCGCCCGCCAACACATCGATGCGGATCGAGCGGATGTCGACCCCGGTGCCGTCGCCGGGGATGCCCGGCTCGATCAGCAGGTAGTGGCCGCCGCTGGCGCTGGTGTTCATCGCTGGCAGTCGCCAGACCAAGCCGACGTCAGCGTACTGTGGCGACAGATTGGCCGTCTGCCAGTGGCTGATGGCGAGTCCGCTCTGATAGGCGAAACGCATGGTCGCCGCGCCCCGCTCGATGGACGAGCGCGCAGTGATCGTCACCCGCACGCGCTGGCCGGAGAACTCGGCGGCCAGCCCCGGACCGATCAGCGCCTTGACGCCGGCGGCCACGGTCGACGAAGCGATGCGCGCGTAGCCTCCCTCGGCGTCGCTGTCGAGCCGCACCGGGTTGTCAGGCGTCGTCTCGAACAGCGTTGGGTCCTGCCCGTCAAACACCACGAAGCTCCGTTTGATGTTGAGGTCCTCGGCCGCGATCCGCGTGGCCGTCTCCGCGTCGCTCACCTCACGCCTGACGCCGATTGGCAGCGTCACGCCTTCCTCGCCGGGCCGCACCGTCAGATAGACGATGAAGCTTATGAGAACGACCGCGAGCAATCCGATCACGCCGAGAAGAAGGCGTACCTTGTCCTGCTCGCTGAGCCCCAACCTGGGCCGCGATCTGGCCGGCGGCAGCGTGCGCCTGGCACCGACGGCCGGGCCCGGATCCTTGCTCCAGCGCACCCGCCGCGTGCTCGCCGCCCGCACGCCGTCGCCGCTGCCCGGTGCCGCTCCGCGGTCGTCGTCCGTTGGCCGGCGCCGACGCAAGCTTAAGCCGGCCTGTGCCGCGGTGGCGTCGGCGCCCGGCGTCGGGTCGTCGTGCGGTTCTTCGCTGGACGAACCGCCGATCCACGCACCGTAAGGGTCGCCATCGTTTGCCGGCAAAGCGCTGACCCCGGCGCCGTGATGCCCAACGTCCTGCGGTTGCTCGTCCGGCTCCGCCCAAACGGTGTCCTCGCCGTCGGGACTTTCGAAAATGTCGAGTTCCGCGAGGTCCTCTGCGGCCGGCTCGGCATCTTCCTCCTCACCGACGACGGCCCCAGTGAGCTCGGCCTCGATTCGTTCGATCGCCAGATCGAACTTGCCGAGGCGCTGGTCGATCTCCTCCGCCGCGAGCGGGGGATGGTGCGCCCACAATCGCCGGATGACCGACCGCCGCGCCTGGGCGTAGACCGCGCCACGCTCGTCGGCGTTGCCGATGCCGCGCTCGAGGATCGACTGTTTGAGGCGGTCGTAGAAATCGCTCACGGAGTGAGTGGGGCTCCCGTCAATCGTTGATGAGCTCGGTTCCGCCAAGGATCAGCGGATCCGTCTTGCCGACGACCTTGCGATCTTTTTCCCGCGTAGTCGGTCGTCGACAGGATGTGGCGGATGATGTTGAGCCGGGCCCGCCGCTTGTCGTTGGCCCTGACGATAATCCACGGCGCCGGCCGGCGGCTCGTTGCCGCAAGCATCGTGTCTCGCGCGATAGTGTAGGCCTCCAATTTGGCCAGCGCTGCGAAGTCCATCGGCGACAGTTTCCAGAACTTCAACGGATTGTGACGGCGTTCGTGGAATCGCCTCAATTGCATTTCGCGGCCGATGTTGAGCCAGAACTTGCACAGCACAATTCCTTCGTCGACCAGCATCTTCTCGAAGTCCGGGGCTTGCGCGAGGAAGGTGCGGTGTTCCACCGCCGTGCAGAAGCCCATCACGGGCTCGACGCCGGCGCGGTTGTACCAGGATCGGTCGAACAGGGCCAATTCCCCCGCCGCCGGCAGGTGTTCCGCGTAGCGCTGGGAGTACCACTGGCCCCTGCTCGTGCTCGGTCGGCCGGCCGAGCGCCGCCAACCGTGCCGTGCGCGGGTTCATGTAGCGGCGCACGACGAAGATGGTGCTGCCCTTGCCGACCGCGTCGCGCCCCTCGAACACCTCCACCATGCGCGCCGGTCTGGTTGACGTGACGCTGGAGCTTGACCAGCTCGATCTGCAGCAGCGTCAGTTCCTTTTCGTAGGTCTTGTCAGCGATCGCGGCATCGTAGGGAAAGCCGGCCGAAGTCAGCGCCCGTCTCTCGATCCAGTCGGGCAGCACCGGGTCGCCGAGGTTGAACGAGCCGTTCGCGGTCGTAATCAGCGGCGCGTCCACCGCCGGGGCGATCGCCGGCGGGACATCGTTGCCCTTCTTGCGGTGTCTATGGTGCTTCGCCAATGGTAGGTACGTTCCCGTCAGTCCAGAACAAGGAGAGGTTCGGCTTGCCGTCGCCGATGCCGAGACCTTATATGCTTCCCGTCCGGACGCGACATCACTGTCATGATTGTCGGCGATTTGGGCTCGAAATGCGGCGTCGCGGCACCGTTAAGGTTTCCGGGGTCGACTGCGATGGCAGCGCGCAACATCGATGACCGCACCCGCGACGTGATGGCGCGCCTTTCTGGGCGCCTTGCCCGGCGTCGCTGGATCATCATTGTGATCGCTGCGCTGGTCGGCGCCCTCTATGCCGGGGGTGGGATCGCGCCCGGTGCTTCGGTCGCGATTCTCATCGTCCTGGTCGCCGCGCTCGCCTTGTTCTCCCACGCCGGCGCCGATCGTGCCACCGCCGCCGCGCCGGCTTCAACCGCCGGCCTGGAGCCGGGGCTGAGGCGCTTCGCCGAAGCACTGCCCGATCCGTGCTTCGTTCTCGACCGGCGCGGCATCGTCCACTACGCCAACGAGCGCGCCACGGGATACTTTCCGATCAGCACCGGCGAGGCACTGACTTTTCGTCTGCGCGTGCCGGACCTGGTTGCCGCCTTCGATCGCGTGGCCAAGGGCGGACCGCCCGCACGTGTCGAGTTTGCCGAGCGCGTGCCCACCGAGCGCTGGTTCGCCGCCTGGTTCGCGCCGCTCGCGGCCGCCGACGGCGGCGCCGGAGATTTCATCGTTCTGATCATCGACGATCTGACCGAACAGCGGCGGGCCGATCGCATCCGGGTCGATTTCGTTGCCAATGCCAGCCACGAGCTGAGGACGCCGCTCGCCTCGCTCGCCGGCTTCATCGAGACGCTGCAGGGTCCGGCACGTGACGATCCCGAGGCACGCCGGCGTTTCTTGGCGATCATGCACGAGCAGGCCGACCGCATGAGTCGCCTGGTCAACGATCTGTTATCGCTTTCCCGCATCGAGATGAAAGCACACGTGCGCCCCGACGACCGCGTCGACCTGGTCGACGTCGTCAGCCACGTCGCCGATTCGCTCGAGCCGCTCGCCCGCGAAGTCGGCGTCGCCATCGAGACCCGGCTGCCGCCGCACCCCGTCGACGTGGTCGGCGACCGCGACGAACTGATCCAGCTGTTAGGCAATCTTATCGAGAACGCCTGCAAGTACGGGCAGTCCGGCAAACGCGTGGTGATCACGCTCGCGGGCGGAGAGGGGGACGCCGGCCCCTCGGTTTCGGTCCGCGACTTCGGGCCCGGCATCCCCAAGGAGCACCTGCCACGGCTCACCGAGCGCTTCTACCGGGTCGATGTCGAGGCAAGCCGCAAGCACCACGGCACCGGCCTTGGCCTGGCCATCGTCAAGCACATCCTCGCTCGTCACAAGGCCCGCATGGCGGTCGAAAGCACGGTCGGCGAAGGGGCTGAATTCAAGGTCAGTTTTCCACAGGCACCGGCTGCCGGCGAAACCGCCGTAGGTCAGAAAAGCCAGTCAGATGAATGGCTTGCAGTGTCGTGAAACTGTCGCACAACGGTCATAGAAACATTAATCGGCGTCAATAGGTTGCACTGCGCAACGAGGAGCCAAGGGCTTTCTCGATCAAGCGGCCCCCAAATCAGGGAGACACCAGTGAAAACCAGGAATCTTTGCGGCGTCGCGGCGTTAGCGCTGGCGGCGGCCGCCATGTCGGGCGCAGCCCAGGCGCGCGACCAAATCCGCATCGTGGGCTCCTCCACGGTGTTCCCATTCACCCAAGCCGTCGCCGAGCAGTTTGCCAACATGACGGGCAGTCCGGCCCCGGTGGTCGAGTCGACCGGCACCGGCGGCGGCATGAAGATCTTCTGCCAGGGCATCGGCGAGGACCAGGCCGACCTTACAGGCGCATCACGCGCCATGAAGGAATCCGAGTTCAAGGCCTGCATGGACTCCGGCGTGACCTCTATCACCGAGGTCCAGATCGGCTACGACGGTATCGCCTTCGCCCACGCCAAGGACGGTCCCGAGTTTGACATCTCCAAGAAGGAACTCTTCCAGGCGTTGGCCGCCGAGGTGGCGGTTGACGGCCAGATCGTCGCCAACCCGTACAAGAAGTGGTCCGACATCGACCCGTCGCTGCCCGACGCGGCGATCCAGGTGTTCGGCCCGCCCCCGACCTCGGGCACGCGTGACGCCTGGGTCGAGCTGGTCATGGACGTCGGCTGCGAGGAATTCCCGGCGATCGAGGCGCTCGATGGCGATCGCAAGAAGGAAGTGTGCCAGCGCATGCGTCAGGATGGTCCCTTCATCGAGGCCGGTGAGAACGACAACCTCATCGTTCAGCGCCTGGGCGCCGATCACTCGGCGTACGGCATCTTCGGCTTTTCGTTCCTCTACGAGAACCTCGACACCCTAAAGGGCGCGAAGATTGAAGGCGTCGCTCCCTCTATCGAGACCATTGCCGACAGCTCCTATGCGGTGTCCCGCCCGCTGTTCTTTTACATCAAGAACGCCCACCGCGGCGTCATCCCGGGACTTGAGGAGTTCATCACCGAGTACGTCTCGGAAGAGGCGATGGGCGACGGTGGCTATCTCAGCGAGCGCGGCCTCATCCCGCTCTCGCCGGAGAAACGCCAAGAGGTGCGCGATGGCGCTCTCAACGGCACCATGATGGGCCGCTTCGGCGCCTGACGACGAGATGGAGTGGCCGCCGCGCTCCTGGCGACGCGTGGCGGCCACCCGAAGACGGGTGGAACGTGGCCGGCTATGCTTTTCTCATAATAATTCTGGCGACCACGGCGGCCTACGTGGTCGGACGCTCGACCGGCACCCGCATTCGCGCCACTCATGGCGCCAAGATGCATTCGCTGCCCGGCCAGCACGGCGCTTTTGTCGCTGCCTGGGTCGGCGTCCCGGCGCTTATTTTCGTCCTCCTGTGGCTGGTTCTTCAGGGCACTGTCATCGATCGTTTGCTGATCGCGTCACTGCCCGCATCGATGACCGATGGAGCCAACGTCCAGCTCCTCGTCTCTGAAATCAAGAACGTCACCGCCGGGCGCATCTTCCAAGAGCCGTCGCCCGAGATCGTCGCTGCCGCAGAGCGCCTGGCGCACTGGGAAGCAATCGCCCGATGGGCGATGATCGTCGTGGTGCTCGCGCTGACGGTGGTTGCGCTGGTTGTCACTCGCGGAATGCTGTCGGTGCGCTTCCGCGCCCGCAACAATTTCGAACGCATCCTGACGGGCTTGATGGTGTTCTGCTCGGTGGTCGCGATCATCACCACCATCGGCATCGTTGCCTCACTGTTATTCGAGGCGTCGCGCTTCTTCGGCAAGGTGCCCGTTGCCGAGTTCCTGTTCGGCCTGAACTGGGAACCGCAGATCCCGTTGCGCGAGGACCAGATCGCTGGTTTGGGTGCGTTCGGCGCGATTCCGGTGTTCACCGGCACGCTGCTCATCGCGACCGTCGCTATGCTGGTCGCGACCCCGATCGGTCTCCTCACCGCCATTTATCTCGTCGAGTACGCCGACGATCGCGTCCGCGCGGCGGTCAAACCGATCCTGGAGGTTCTCGCCGGCATCCCCACCGTCGTCTACGGCTTTTTTGCCGTGCTGACCGTGGCGCCGGTGATGCGTCAGTTTGGCGGCGCACTCGGCGTTGACGTGTCGCCGAACAGCGCGCTCGCGGCCGGAGTCGTCATGGGCGTCATGGTCATTCCCTTCATTTCGTCGCTCTCCGACGACGCACTCAACGCCGTCCCCGGCGCCCTGCGTGACGGCTCGCTGGCGCTGGGCGCAACGCGCAGCGAAACCATGATCAAGGTTCTCTTGCCGGCGGCGTTGCCCGGTATCATGGGCGGTGTGCTGCTCGGTGTCAGCCGGGCGATCGGCGAAACCATGATCGTCGTCATGGCCGCGGGATTGATCGCGACGCTCACGGCCAATCCGCTCGATGCGGTGACGACGGTCACGGTCCAGATCGTCACCCTGCTGGTGGGCGATACCGAATTCGACAGTCCGAAGACGCTGGCCGCGTTCGCGCTCGGCCTCGTGCTCTTCTTCGCCACCCTGACACTGAACGTTCTCGCGCTTGGCATCGTCCGCAAGTACCGCGAGAAGTACGACTGAGGCGCTCGATGAGCGAAACGAGCTTCCCCCAAAAGGTCGACTGGAGCAACACCGTCGCGACCCGGCGCCGCGGTCGTCGCCACGCCGCCGATCGGCGGCTCCAGATCATTGGCATCAGCGCCATCGCTCTCGCCGTCGCCCTCCTGGCGACGCTGATCGTGTCGCTGACGCTCAGTGGCTATCGGGCTTTCGTCCAGACGATGATCACCGTCGATTTCCCGATATCGACGGAGAATGTCTCCGCCGAGGACCCGGCCGCCGGTAACTACCGCGCGGTCGTCAGGGATGCTCTCGCCAACCTCTTCCCCGGGGTCACCGACCCGGGCGAGCAACGCGCCCTCGGGCAGCTTCTGACCAACAACACGCAGTTCATGGTGCGCGACGCGGTGGTCCGCGATCCCTCGGTCGTCGGCGGTGCGCTGCGGCTCACGATCCCGGCGGCCGATCCCATCGACCAACTCAACAAGGGCGTGATCGATCGCCATCTCCCCGAAGACCAGCGTCGTGTCAGCAATCGGCAGATCGAATGGTACGACGAGCTCAAGGCCGAGGGCCGCATCTCGACTCCGTTCAACATCGGTCTGTTCCTCAATGCCGACAGCCGGTTCCCGGAGATCGCCGGCCTTGCCGGCGCGATCGTCGGCTCGTTTTACGCACTGCTCGTTTGCCTTGTGATCTCGTTTCCGGTCGGCATCGCCGCCGCCGTCTACCTGGAGGAGTTCGCCCCGATCAACCGGTGGACCGACCTGATCGAGG
>CAYTXI010000023.1:0-10710 GCA_964441935.1 uncultured Bauldia sp. | reverse complement strand
ATCGTCTTCGGCCTGCTCGGACTGGCCGTGTTCCTCAATGCCTTCGGCTTGCCCCGCTCAGCGCCCCTGGTCGGCGGCATGGTCCTGGCGCTGATGACCCTGCCCACCATCATCATCGTCACCCGCGCCGCGCTGAAGGCGGTGCCGCCGTCGATCCGCCAAGCAGCCCTCGCCGTAGGCGCTTCGCGCCATCAGGCCGTTATCCACCACGTCCTGCCGTTGGCCATGCCCGGTGTCCTGACCGGGACCATCATCGGGCTTGCCCGGGCGCTCGGCGAGACCGCGCCGCTGCTCCTGATCGGCATGAATGCGTTCATCACCAGCCCGCCGGGTGGGCTGCTCGACGCCTCGACAGCGCTGCCAACCCAGATCTTCATCTGGGCCGACAGTCCCGAGCGCGGCTTCGTCGCCCGCACCTCGGCGGGGATTCTGGTACTACTGGGGTTTCTTATCGTCATGAATGGGTTAGCGGTATTCCTGCGCCAGCGGTTCGAGCGGAAGTGGTAAGAAGAGCAAGGTGAATTCGATGAGCGAGGCTTTCCTGTCCAGGCCCCCCACCGCCCCGACGCCTGTCATCGTGGCTTCCCCGGACGTCCCGGTCGCAAAGGCCGAAGACGCCCGCCCGGCCAAGGTCACCGCGCGAAATGTCGACGTTTTCTATGGTGACAACCACGCCCTGAAATCGATCTCGATCGACATCGCCGAGAATTCGGTGACGTCGCTGATCGGCCCGTCCGGCTGCGGCAAGTCGACCTTTCTGCGCTGCCTCAACCGCATGAACGACACCATCGACATCTGCCGGGTCAGCGGCGACATCGCCATCGACGGCCGCGACATCTACGATCCCTCGCTCGACGTGGTCGAACTCAGGGCGCGCGTCGGCATGGTCTTCCAGAAGCCCAACCCTTTCCCCAAGTCGATCTTCGAGAACGTCGCCTACGGCCCACGCATTCACGGGCTCGCAGAGAACAAGGCCGATCTCGAGGAGGTCGTCGTCACCAGCCTCAACAAGGCCGGTCTGTTCGACGAGGTCAAGGACCGCCTCGGCGAACCCGGCACCAGCCTGTCCGGCGGCCAGCAGCAGCGCCTGTGTATCGCCCGCGCCATTGCCGTCTCGCCCGAGGTGATCCTCATGGACGAGCCGTGCTCGGCTCTCGATCCGATCGCCACGGCCCGCATCGAGGAGCTGATGGACGAGCTGAAAGCGAACTACACCATTATCATCGTGACGCACTCAATGCAGCAGGCGGCGCGCGTGTCGGCGCAGACAGCCTTCTTCCACCTCGGCATTCTGGTAGAGACCGGCTTGACCGAGCAGATGTTTACCGCGCCTACCGACCGGCGCACGCAGGACTACATCACCGGCCGATTCGGCTGATCCGGAACCAACAATACGAACGAGTCACCGCGATGCGCCAGATGTCGGAACACACTGTTCGCTCTTACGATGACGAGCTGAACGATCTCTCCCAGAAGATCGCCGAGATGGGCGGCCTCGCCGAGCAGAACGTGGCTGATGCGGTTGCGGCGCTCGTCGACCGCGATCTCGACAGGGCCCACCGCGTGATTGGCGAGGATCAACGCATCGACAAGCTCCAGCAGCAGGTCGAGGAGCATGCAATTCTGATGATCGCCCGCCGCCAGCCGATGGCCCAGGACCTCCGTCAGATCGTCGGCGCGATCAACATCGCCAACGACCTCGAGCGCGTCGGGGATCTCGCCAAGAACACCGCCAAGCGGGTCATCGCCATCGAGGGCAACTTCGGCTCCAAGCGTCTCGTCGCTGGTGTCGAGCACATGGCCGAGCTTAGCCTGACCCAGCTCAAGAACGTCCTCGACGCCTTCGCCAGCCGCGATGTCAAGGCCGCGCACGCCGTGTGGGAGCGCGACGATGAGATCGACGCGATGTACACATCGCTGTTCCGCGAGCTGTTGACCTACATGATGGAGGACCCGCGCAACATCACGTTCTGCACGCATCTTTTGTTCTGCGCCAAGAACCTCGAGCGCATCGGCGATCACGCCACCAACATCGCCGAGACCCTGCACTACCTCGTCACCGGGACCGTGCTGACCGACGAGCGGCCGAAGAAGGACGAGACCAGCCTCACCTCCGTCGCCTTCAAAGAGCCGAAGTGAGCGGATCGACGCCATGACTCCGAAGGTGCTGATCGTCGAGGACGAGGAGCCGCTGTCGCTCATGCTGCGCTACAACCTCGAGGCGGAGGGCTACTCGGTCGACGTTGTCGAGCGCGGCGACGACGCCGAGATCCGCCTCCGCGAGACCACGCCCGACCTGGTCCTGCTCGACTGGATGCTACCCGGTATCTCCGGCATCGAGTTGTGCCGGCGACTGCGCATGCGCGAGGCGACGCGCGGGCTGCCGATCATCATGCTGACGGCTCGCGGAGAGGAAACGGAGCGCGTGCGCGGCCTCGCCACCGGCGCCGACGACTACGTCGTCAAGCCGTTTTCGGTCCCCGAGTTGATGGCCCGGGTGCGCGCTATTCTGCGCCGCTCCCGCCCGCAACTGATCGCCGCGGTTCTAAAGGGTGGCGACATCGAGCTCGACCGCGACGCCCACCGCGTGCGCCGCAACGGCCGCGAGCTGCACCTCGGACCGACCGAGTTCCGTCTCTTGGAGTTTCTGATGCAGAGCCCGGGCCGCGTCTTTTCCCGCGCCCAGTTGCTCGACGCCGTGTGGGGCCGCGACGTATTCGTTGACGAGCGCACGGTCGACGTCCACGTCGGCCGCTTGCGCAAGGCCCTCGGCCGCAGCCGTGACCCGATCAGGACCGTTCGCGGGTCGGGCTACTCGTTCGACGAGAGTTTCGCCTCTGCCTCGGGCGTCGCCCGGGCCTAGCGCGAGCTAGTACGATTCGCTTCGCCGCTCGCGCCGCCGCTCGGGCGGTTGGTAGGCCACCCGGCTGTGATACTCGCAGTAGGGCATGCCGTTCCAGCTGCGGTGCCCGCAGAAGTGAAAGCCATCCGCCCCGGGATCGCCGATCGGCCACTTGCACATCTGGTCGGTCAGGGCCATCAGTGAAATGTTCAGGCTGATGGGGACGACGATGTCCTCGATCGGTGCCGGGACCGGGATGCGCCGCGGCGCCGGGTGCGCGTGCGTCTTCAGCGCCGTGTTGCCGGAGATGTAGGCGCGGCTCGACGGCCGATGCGGCGACGCGGCGCGCGGCTTGCGTGGCCGCGGCCCACTCGACGCGGGCTTCGCCCGCCCCGACAGGCTGAGGCGATGCACCTTGCCGATGACGGCGTTGCGCGTGACCCCGCCCAGTTGCGCTGCGATCTGGCTGGCGCTCAGTCCGTCCGCCCAAAGTTTCTTCAGCAACTCGACGCGCTCTTCCGTCCACGACATGCCGCATCATCCCGTTGCCTCGGGCGTGACTCAGAATCCGTCTCCCCGCGCCGTCCGCTCCTACAAGGACGACGCCAAACGCTTGACGATGGACTCTGAAATCGCCGCACCGAACCCGATACGCGGCGGAGGCTACAACACGCTTTGACTCGCTGACAAGAGTCGCAAAGACACACCTGGAGGATTAACGCTCTTTTCCCCAAGTCCTCGCCAGGTCGTTGATTTCCGCGAAGAATTGACACCGCGCGGCTCCCCGATGGTATAACGGCCCTGATAAAGGTGCTGCCCCCGGCGGCACTTTTTGGTTTTATGGACCGGCCGACGCGCCGGACGCGACCTCATGAACCGCTCGCCGCTTTACGACACCTTTGCTCGCGCGCCGATCGCATTTGCGCGCGGCGAGGGCGCCTGGATCGAGACCACCGACGGACAACGGCTGCTCGACTTCTCCTCGGGCGTCGCCGTCAACGCCCTCGGCCACGCTCATCCGGCGCTTGTTGACGCGTTGACCGCGCAGGCCGGCAAGCTGTGGCACGTCTCCAACCTTTATCGCATTCCCGAGCAGGAGGCCTTCGCCGACAAGCTCTGCCAGGAGACGTTCGCCGACAAGGTGTTCTTCTGCAACTCGGGCGCCGAGGCCGTCGAGTGCGCCATCAAGACCGCGCGCCGCTTCCACTTCGTCGACGGGCATCCAGAGCGCGCCCGCATCGTCACCTTTGCCGGCGCTTTCCACGGGCGCACGCTGGCGACCTTGGCCGCAACCGGGAACCCGAAGTACCTGGAAGGGTTCGGTCCTCCGCCGCAAGGCTTCGACCAGGTGCCATTCGGCGACCTCAAGGCGGTCGAGGCGGCGATTGGTCCTGAGACCGCTGCGATCATGATCGAGCCGATCCAGGGCGAGGGCGGCATCCGCCGCGCCGACGGGCAGTTCCTGCGAGATCTGCGGGCGCTTGCGGACAAGCGTGGTCTGCTCCTCATATTCGATGAGGTGCAGACCGGGGTCGGCCGCACGGGCAAGCTGGTCGCCGGCGAGTGGTCCGGCGTCGCGCCCGACATCATGACCCTCGCCAAGGGCATCGGCGGCGGCTTCCCCCTCGGCGCGTGTCTCGCTACTGCCGACGCGGCCAAAGGCATGACCGCCGGCACCCATGGCTCGACCTTCGGCGGCAACCCGTTGGCAATGGCGGTCGGCAAGGCGCTCATCGATATCGTCACCGCGCCCGCCTTTCTCGAGCACGTCCGTGCCATCGGCCTCTATTTCAAGCAGCGGCTTGCGGCGGTCGTCGACGCCCATTCGCGGGTGGTCGGCGAGGTGCGCGGGGAGGGGCTTCTTGTCGGCGTGCGCTGCCTGGCGCCGGCCGCCGACGTGGTCGACGCCCTGCGCGAGCATGGGCTGCTTGCGGTCGCCGCCGGCGAGAACGTCGTCCGGCTGCTGCCGCCGCTCAACGTCACTGAAACGGAGATCGACGAAGCGATAACCCGTCTCGACCGCGCCCTCGGCGCCCTCGATCCCGCCGAGGCGGGGTAGAATTCCGGCGATGCCGCGCCATTTTCTCGACATTGCCGACGTTGACGCCGCGACGTTGAAAGGCATCGTGGACGACAGCCGGGCGCTGAAGGCGGAGCCGGCGGTTCCCGGTGCGCCGGGGCCGTTGGCGGGCAAGACGCTGGCCATGATCTTCGAGGAGCACTCCACCCGCACCCGGGTCTCCTTCGACATCGCCATGCGCAAGCTCGGCGGCGAAACGGTCGTCTTGACGGGAAGGGAAATGCAGCTCAGCCGCGACGAAAGCATCCCGGACACCGCGCGCGTCCTCTCCCGCTACGTCGACGCCATCATGATCCGGGCGCTCGACCACGGCCTCGTCGTGGAGCTTGCCGCCCACGCCACCGTTCCCGTGATCAACGGCCTCACCCGTCGCTCGCACCCGTGCCAAGTGGTGGCTGACGTCATGACCTTCGAGGAGAGGAAAGGGTCGATCGCCGGCCGCACGGTCGCCTGGATGGGCGACGCCAACAATGTGCTGACCTCGTGGCTGCACGCCGCGGCCCGCTGGGGTTTCCGCCTCAACGTCGCCACCCCGGCCGAGCTGGCGCCGGCCCCGGAGTTGCTCCGCTGGGCGGCCGACAACGGCGCCGCTGTCCACGCCACGACGGACGCCGATGCGGCGGCGACCGGCGCCGACTGCATCGTCACCGACACCTGGGTGTCGATGGGCGACAGGGAGCGTGAGCGCCGCCACCGCCTGCTCGCCCCCTATCAGGTCAACGAGCGACTAATGGCCAAGGCCGGCCCGGACGCGATCTTCATGCACTGTCTGCCGGCCCATCGCGGCGAGGAGGTGACCGACGCCGTGATCGACGGCCCGCAGTCGGTCGTCTTCAACGAGGCGGAGAACCGGTTGCACGCCCAAAAGGGCATTCTCATGTGGTGTTTCGGCGGCGGTGCCGCATGACGCTGAGCTTCGAAGGTACTACCGAACCGCAAGGTCCCGTCGGCGACGACGCCGTCCGGCCGTTCGCCGTCGAGACCCTCGACGTGCGCGGCCGCGCCATCCAGATGGGCCCGGCGCTCGACGCCATTCTTGGCGGGCACGACTACCCGCCGGCGGTCTCCCGCCTGCTCGCCGAGGCGATCGTGCTCGCCGTCCTCCTCGGCACATCGCTCAAGTTCGACGGCAAGTTCATCCTCCAGACCGACAGCGACGGTCCGGTCGACATGCTGGTGGTCGACTACCGCACCACGGGGGCGGTGCGCGCCTACGCCCGATTCGACAGCGACCGGGTGGCCGCTGCCGCCGAGGCCGGAACCGCCGATCCGGGAGCCTTGCTGGGTACCGGCGTCCTCGCCATGACCATCGACCAAGGCGCCGATATGAACCGTTACCAGGGCGTCGTTCCGCTGGAGGGCCGCAACCTGGAGGACGTCGCCCACACTTATTTCCGCCAGTCGGAGCAGATCCCGACGCGCGTCCGCCTCGCAGTTGCCGAGATGCAGACGCGCCAAGCCGGCCGCACGCGCACCGCCTGGCGGGCCGGCGGCATGGTGATCCAGTTCCTGCCCGACGCCCCGGAACGCATCCGTCCACGCGACCTGCCGGGTGGTGACGCCCCCGCCGAGACAAAACTGGCCGATCACGAGCATGATGATGAAGACGACGCCTGGATCGAGGCGCTGTCGCTTGCCGGCACGATCCAGGACGATGAGCTGACCGACCCGACCGTTCCCGTCGAGCATCTGCTCTATCGGCTGTTCAACCAGCGCGGCGTGCGTGTGTTCCGCGCCGCCCGCATCCGCCATCAGTGCTCCTGCTCGCGCGACAAGGTGACCGGCGTCCTGTCGACCTTCACGGCCGACGAGATCGCCGAAAGCGTCCAGGACGACGTGATCTTGGTCACCTGCGAGTTCTGCGGCAGGCGCTACCGCTTCGATCCGCGGGAGTTCGCCAACTGAGTCAAGCCGGCGGATCGTTGAGTCAAGCCGGCGGATCGTCCGCGGCCAGCCGCTTGAGGTTGGCGATCGCCCACCCGTAAAGGCGGGGGTAGGGCGGCCGCGCATTTGCCGGGTCGGCCATGGCGAAGGCGGCGTGTGCGCGGTAGGCGCGCGCGGCGGCCTCGATCGCATCCCCGTGCTGCTCCCTCACCAGCTGGCGCGCCGTCGCCACGTCGTCCTCGCTCGCCTGCTCGATCATTTCCAGGAAGATCGGCGCGCACGTGACGTCGTAGAGCGGGTCGCCGATGACGGTGAACGCACTGAAGTCGAGGATGGCGGAGACGGAGAGGTCCCTGTCGATCAGGACGTTTCCGGGGAAATAGTCGCCGTGGACGAGCGCTTTCTCCGGCCGCGCCTCGACCGCGTCGATGAACGCGAGGGCCTTCGCCCTCAGGCTCTCGGTGTCGCCCACCGCCTCGGCGATGGCCGCGTTATTCTTGAGTAGCCAGCGGTCCGTGCTCCGGCGAAGATAATCCGTCCAGGTTTCGGCGTGGATCGGCGCCGCCGCCAAAACCTCCCCGTAGGGACGGTCAGGAAACTTGATTGCGGCGGCCGCGTCGGCGCTCTCGACGTAGTTGGCGAGCATCGTCCGCCGACGCTCGCCGGAAAGGCCCGCCATCATCAAGGTCATCGCGATGCCCGGCTGCCGCGGCTCAATGGTGTATCGGCCTTTGGCGTCGATTTCCTCGATCCGCGGCGTCTTCACCGACAGCTTGCCTTCGATCTCGGCGAGGAACGACTTCGTCCGCGTCAGCGCCACCACGTCGCCTTCGCCCCTGAGCACGCGCAGCACCCTGTCCCCGTCGAGGGCGTAGACCAGCGACTGCCCACCCGAGCCGATCAGAGCGGTCGGGCCGACACCGAACCAGGCGAGGATGTCGTCGTGTTGTTGATGCAATGTCCGTCGCCGCCAGCCGCCCGTCAGTTGACCGTGTGGCGGGCGTCGGGCAGATCGAGCGAAAAGGCGGGGATGTCGATCGAGAACATCTCGCCGCGTTCGTTTTGCATCTGGTAGGTGCCCGCCATGAAGCCGGACGGAGTCGTCAGCGGGCAGCCGCTGGTGTAGGCGAACGTCTCGCCCGGCTTCAGCACCGGCTGCTTGCCGACCACGCCCGCGCCGCGCACCTCCTCGATGTGTCCGTTGGCGTCCGTGATCTGCCAGTGCCGCGACCTCAGGCGCACCACTTCCTTGCCGAGGTTCGAAATCTCGATGGTGTAGGCCCAGAAATAGCGACTCTGCTCGGGTGAGGATTCCTCATCAAGGAAGCTCGGTTCGACCGTGACCTGGATGGCGCGCGTGGTTGCCCGGTACATGGCTGGATTTCCTACTGACCCGACGAGGCCGTAAGTAGGCGAAGGGCGCCAAGCCCGTCAATCGGTCGTTGCCGGACAAGATGAGCGCACTCATCTAGGCGTATCGAGCCCCCGTTCGAGGTCGTCCGCGAGGTCGTCGACGTCCTCCAATCCGACCGACAGGCGCAAGAGCCCCTGGGTGATGCCGAGTTCCTGGCGGGCGGCCTCGCTGAGGCGCTGGTGGGTGGTGGTAGACGGGTGGCAGATCAGGCTCTTGGCGTCACCGAGGTTGTTGGAGATGCGGATGACGCGGAGCGCGTTCTGCATGGCGAACGCCGCCTTCCGTCCGCCCCTGACCTCGAAGGCGATCAGCGTCGAGCCGCCCGCCATCTGCCGCATGGCGAGATCGTGCTGGGGGTGGTCGGCCCGCGCGGGGTAGAGCGTGCGCGTGACTCGGGGGTGCGCCCCGATCCGGTCGGCGAGCGTCGCCGCGCTCGCCATCTGGCGCGCGACCCGCAGCGGCAGCGTCTCCAGCCCTTTGAGCATGATCCACGCGTTGAACGGGCTCATCGACGGGCCGGTCTGCCTGAGGAACGTGTGCAGATGGTCCATGATGAACGTCTCGTCGGCGAGGATGATGCCGCCGAGCGAACGCCCCTGGCCGTCGATATGCTTGGTCGCCGAATAGACGACGATATCGGCGCCGAGTTCCAGCGGCCGCTGCAACACGGGTGTGGCGAACACGTTGTCGACGATCAGCCGCGCGCCGGCTTCGTGGGCTATGCCGGCCACCGCGGCGATGTCGATGATTTCGAGCGTCGGATTGGTCGGGCTTTCCAGGAACAGCGCCTTGGTCTTGCCCTTTTTCACCGCCCGCTTCCATTGGCCGGGGTCGGTGCCGTCGACTAGGGTCGAGCCGATGCCGTAGCGCGGCAACAGGTCCTCGACAACGTAGCGGCAGGAGCCGAACAGCGCTTTGGCCGCAACGACATGGTCGCCGGCCTTGAGATGGCAGAGGAACGCCGCGGTCACCGCCGCCATGCCGCTCGCCGTCGCCCGCGCTGCCTCCGCGCCTTCGAGCAGCCGCATGCGCTCTTCGAACATCGACACGGTCGGGTTGGCGTAGCGCGAATAGATGAAGCCTGGGGCGGTGCCCTTGAAGCGGGCCTCCGCCTGCTCGGCGCTATCGTAGACGTAGCTCTGGGTCATGAAGATCGCCTCGGCGTTCTCGCCGAACTGCGACCTCAGGATGCCGCCGTGGACCAGCTGCGTGGCCGGTTTCAACCGGCTGATCGTTTTCCTCGCCTTGCGTGCCTTGCGGGCCATGCCCCCTCCTTCCAACAAAAAACCCGGCCGTGTGGCCGGGTGGGAACATTGCCCTCCGGCCTTTTAGCGACTTGTTTTACGTGGCTGCAAGCCGGCCGGCTCAAATGACCACGAACGGTTTTCTCATAGTCGCATCCGACCTTGGCGTCAATCGCGCCATGGGCTAAGCCTCGCCCGGGCTCGGACGACGTGCGATGGTCGACAAACAGGCGAACGGCATCCTGCCGGCAGACAGTATTCTCGCCCTGGCCGAGAGCGGCGCGATCGGCGCGTTGAAGCGCCTCGAGCCGGACCAGATCCAGCCGGCGAGCCTCGATCTCCGCCTCGGCGAGGTGGCCTACCGGGTGCGCGCGAGTTTTCTGCCCGGCCCGCAGACGGTGGTCGCCGGGCGCCTCGCCCAGCTCAAGCTGCACGAGTTCAGCCTTGGCAGCGGCGCGGTCCTGGAGACCGGCTGCGTCTACATCATTCCGCTGATGGAAAGCCTGAAGCTGCCCAAGGAACTGGCCGCCGCCGCCAACCCCAAGTCCTCGACCGGCCGTCTCGACGTCTTCACCCGTGTCATCGCCGACCGCGCCCGCGAGTTCGATGTCATTCCAGCCGCTTACGACGGGCCGCTCTACATCGAGGTGAGCCCGCGCACGTTCCCGATCCTGGTCCGTGCAGGCTCGCGCCTGACCCAGATGCGCTTCCGCCGCGGCGAGGCGAGGCTCGACGATGCGGCACTGACAGCGCTCCATCGCAAAGTGGGTCTGGTCGACGACGTCGCCCATATCGACGGCGGCCTGACGCTCTCCATCGATCTCGGCGGCACCGAGGAGGGCATCGTCGGCTACCGCGCCAAGCGCCACACCGCCGTCATCGATGTTGACAGGCGCGGCGTCTACGAGCCGGGCGAGTTCTGGGAGCCGATCTCGCGCCACTGGTCGTCCGAGCTCGTCCTCGACCCCGACCAGTTCTACATCCTGGTCTCCCGCGAGGCGGTCCACGTGCCGCCCGACCATGCCGCCGAGATGGTTCCCTTCGACCCGCTGGTCGGTGAGTTCCGCGTCCACTACGCCGGCTTCTTCGATCCCGGCTTCGGCCACTCCAAGGCCGGTGGCGCCGGTAGTCGCGCAGTGCTGGAGGTCAGGAGCCACGACGTGCCGTTCATCCTCGAGCACGGCCAGATCGTCGGTCGCCTTGTCTACGAGAAGATGACCGAGACGCCGCACAAGCTCTACGGCGA
>CAYTXI010000022.1:0-28890 GCA_964441935.1 uncultured Bauldia sp. | reverse complement strand
TCTACGAGGAGGAGATCACCGGCGTCTACTACAACTGCGCCGCCGTCATCGACGCCGACGGCTCTTACCTCGGCAAGTACCGCAAGACGCATATCCCGCAGGTCGCCGGTTTCTGGGAGAAGTTCTTCTTCAAGCCCGGCAACTCCGGTTGGCCGGTGTTCCAGACCGCCTATTGCAAGCTCGGCGTCTATATTTGCTACGACCGCCATTTCCCCGAGGGCTGGCGGGCGCTGGCCCTGAACGGTGCGGAGTACATCGTCAATCCGTCGGCGACCGTGGCAGGTCTGTCTGAGTATCTGTGGAAGCTGGAGCAGCCCGCGAGCGCCGTCGCCAACGGCGTCTTCATCGGCGCGATCAACCGCGTGGGTACCGAAGCGCCGTGGAACATCGGTGAGTTCTATGGCCAGAGCTACTTCGTCAATCCACGCGGGCAACTGGAGAAGGTGGCAAGCCGCGACAAGGACGAACTCATCGTCCACGAGATGGACTTCGACATGATCCGTGAAGTGCGCAACACTTGGCAGTTCTTCAGGGACCGCCGCCCGGAGTCATATGGCCGGCTGGCGGAAATCTGAGTGTGGTGGCGGCGAAAGCCAGGATGAGGGGGCTGCAGCATAGGGGTGGCGAGCAACGCAGAGGGGTTTCTTCCATGACCACCGTGATCAAGGGCGGCACCATCGTCACCGCCGACATGACTTACGAGAGCGATGTCCTGATCGACGGCGGCGTCATCACCGCGATCGGCAAAGACCTGAAGGGCGACAAGGCCCTCGACGCGACCGGCTGCTATGTCATGCCGGGCGGCATCGATCCCCACACCCACCTCGAGATGCCGTTCATGGGCACGACCTCGACCGACGACTTCTCGTCGGGCACGCGCGCCGCGCTCACCGGCGGCACCACGATGGTGGTCGATTTCTGCCTGCCCAACCCGAATGAGTCGCTGATCGACGCGCTGCAGACCTGGCACCAGAAGGCCGGCAAGGCGGCCGCCGACTACTCCTTCCACGTGGCGATCACCTGGTGGGGCGAGCAGGTGTGGAAGGACATGGAGGAAGTGGTCAAGCGCGGAGTCAACACGTTCAAGCACTTCATGGCCTACAAGGGCGCGCTAATGGTGAACGACGACGAGATGTACCAGTCGTTCCTGCGCTGCGCCGAGCTCGGCGCGCTGCCGCTGGTCCACGCCGAAAACGGCGATGTCGTCGCCCGGCTCCAGCAGAAGTACATGGACGCCGGCACCACCGGTCCCGAGGGCCACGCCTATTCGCGCCCGCCCGAGGTCGAGGGCGAGGCCGCCAACCGTGCCATCATGATCGCCGATCAGGCCGGCGTTCCGCTCTACATCGTCCACGTCTCCTGCGAGGCGGCCCACGAAGCGATCCGCCGTGCCCGCATGCTGGGCAAGCGCGTCTATGGCGAGCCGCTGATCCAGCACCTCACCCTGGACGAGGGCGAGTACTTCAACCGGGACTGGGACTACGCTGCCAGACGGGTCATGTCGCCGCCGTTCCGCGACAAGAACAACCAGGACTCGTTGTGGGCGGGTCTCTCGGCCGGTTCGCTGCAAGTGGTCGCCACCGACCATTGCGCCTTCACCACCGAGCAGAAGCGCATGGGCGTCGGCGATTTCACCAGGATCCCGAACGGCACCGGCGGGCTCGAGGATCGGATGCCGGTCCTGTGGACCAAAGGTGTCACCACCGGCCGGCTGACCATGAACGAATTCGTCGCCGTCACCTCGACCAACAGCGCCAAGATCCTCAACATCTATCCGAGGAAGGGCGCCATCGCCGTCGGCTCGGACGCCGACATCGTCGTCTGGGACCCGAAGAAGTCGAAGACCATCAGCGCCAAGAACCAAGCCTCCGCCATCGACTACAACGTCTTCGAGGGCTTCAAGGTAACCGGGCTACCGCGCTTCACGCTGTCACGCGGCGAGGTCGTGTTCACCGACGGCAAGATCGACGCCGAGGACGGCCGCGGCCGCTTCATCGAGCGCCCGCCCGGTCAGGCGGTCCACACCGCGCTGTCGTCGTGGAAGGCGTTGACGACGCCGCAGCCGGTGAAGCGCTCGGGCATTCCGGCAGGGGTTTGAGTCAGGAGTGGGGGCGCGCGTCGTGGACGCGGTGACGGCACAGGCGGCACAGACGAGCCGGACGACCAACGACGGCGCGGTCATCGCCATTGACCAGCTGTCGCTGACCTTCCAGACTCGCGACGGCCCGGTTGCCGCGCTGTCGGATATTGACCTGACGGTCGGGCAGGGCGAGTTCGTCTCGCTGATCGGACCGTCGGGTTGCGGCAAGACGACGCTGCTGAGAGTCATCGCCGACCTCGAGCAGCCGACGGCCGGCGAGATCAGCGTCAATGGCGTCAGCCCGCACCAGGCGCGGGAGAAGCGTGCCTACGGCTACGTTTTCCAGGCCCCGGCGCTCTATCCGTGGCGCACCATCGCCAGGAACGTCGCCCTGCCGTTGGAGATCATGGGCCTGGAACGCCGCGAGCGCGACCGCCGCGTCGCCCATAACCTTGAGCTGGTCAACCTCATCGGTTTCGAGCGCAAGTTTCCCTGGCAGCTCTCGGGTGGCATGCAGCAGCGCGTCTCGATCGCTCGGGCGCTCGCCGTCGAGCCCGACCTGCTGTTGATGGACGAGCCGTTCGGCGCCCTCGACGAGATCGTCCGCGATCACTTGAACGAGCAACTCCTGGATCTGTGGGCGAAGACCAACAAAACCGTCGTCTTCGTCACCCACTCGATCCCCGAGGCGGTGTTCCTGTCGACCCGGATCGTGGTCATGACCCCGCGGCCGGGCAGGGTCTACGATGTGATCGACTCCGACCTGCCGCGTATCCGCAATCTCGACATCCGCGAAACGCCCGAGTTCCTCAAGATCGCGCATCGCGTCCGCCGGGGCCTGCGCGCGGGGCACAGCTATGAGGATTGAATGACCGCCGTCACCGCGGACATCGGTCACGCACCGCCCCGTCGCGGCGTCATCGCCCGGTTCCTGGCGAGCCGCTTCGTCGCCGTCATCGTCATTGTCGCCGTCATCGTCGGCGTCTGGTACATCGGCGCCTTTTTTCTGAATGCGCCGTTCCAGCGGGGCCTTGACCGTCGGCAGGACGTGGAGCGGACGTTTGCGGAGTTCGTCGTCGCCACCTACAGCCAACCGAAGCCGACGTTGCCGGCGCCGCACCAGGTCGCGCTCGACACCTACCGGACAGTCGCGCTCGCCAACCCTGCGAAGCCGTCGAGCCTTCTCTTCCACGCCTGGGTGACGCTGTCCTCGACCCTTGCCGGCTTCGTGCTTGGCACGCTGCTCGGCACGCTGCTCGCTGTCGGTATCGTCCACGTCAAGAGCCTACAGAAGAGCCTGATGCCGTGGATCATCTCCTCGCAGACGATCCCGATCCTGGCGCTGGCGCCGATCCTAGTGGTTGTTGCCTTCAACCTGTTCACTGGCCAGCTCAATTTTGCAACTGACATCAGCCGCTTCGTTGCCAAGGCGCTGATCTCCACTTACCTGTCGTTCTTCCCGGTGACCGTCGGCATGGTCAAGGGGTTGCGCTCGCCCTCGCCGATCCATCTCGACCTAATGCGAACGTATTCGGCCACGCGGGCGCAATCGCTCTGGAGGCTGCGCCTGCCGGCGTCGCTGCCTTTTCTGTTCGCCTCGATGAAGGTGGCGATCGCTGCAAGCCTCGTCGGCGCCATCGTCGCCGAACTGCCCACCGGCGCCGTCGCCGGCATCGGCGCCAAGCTGCTCGTCGGCTCCTACTACAGCCAGTCGATCCAGATGTGGTCGGCGCTGGTCGTGGGCTCCATCCTCGCCGCGCTGCTGGTGACCTCGGTCGGCGTCGCTGAGCGCATCGTGAATCGGGCGATGGGGGCGCCGCCGTCATGAGCGCGCGGGCCGCTTCCCCCACCGGTAGCTGGCAGGGATGGGTGGCGCTCCTGGGGCTGCTCGCTGCGCTGCTCTTTCCGCAGGTCGTCACGGGCGGCGACCGTACGTACCTGATCGGCTTCGGCAGTTACGCCGTCCTCGCCGCCCTCACCATGGTGGCCGCGGCGCTCGCCGGCCTCACCGCGCGACCGTCCGGCGTCGGCGACACGGTCATCTTCGCCGGGTTGATCGTATGCGCCGCCAGCGTGTTCGTTTTACTGCCGCCGGTCGCCGAGCGCGCCTCGGGCGACGGCGGGTTGGCGGCCACGGTCGGCTTCTGGGCGCTGGTGATCGCCGCCTGGGCGCTCGCCTGGCTTCTGGTCAGGCGGCTTGCGGGCGTGCGCGCTGAGCGGACCGGTGGCGCGATGCTCCTGAGGATCGTCGTGCCGCTGATCTTCGGCGCGACGGTGATTTGCCTGTGGGAGGTGCTGGTGCGCGGCTTCGCCGTGCCCTTCGTCATCCTGCCGCCGCCGAGTGCCATCTGGGCGCGCATCCTCGCCTCGGTGCCGACTCTGTGGGTCGATTTCCAGCAGACGTTCCTGAAGTCGGTCCTTGCCGGTTATGCCATCGGCTGCCTGTCGGGGCTCGTCGTTGCCCTTGCGGTGGACCGGATTCCGTTCCTGAAACGCGGCCTGCTCCCGGTCGGCAACCTGGTATCGGCGCTGCCGATCGTCGCTACCGCGCCGATCATGGTGATGTGGTTCGGCTTCGACTGGCCGTCGAAGGCAGCCGTCGTGGTCGCGATGACGTTCTTCCCGATGCTGATCAACACCGTCACCGGGCTTGCCGCCGCTGAGCCCATGGAGCGCGATTTGATGCGCACCTACGGCGCCGGCTACTGGCAGTCGCTCTTCAGGCTCAGGTTGCCGGCCGCGCTTCCTTTCATCTTTAATGCCCTAAAGATCAACTCGACTTTGGCTATGATCGGGGCCATCGTAGCGGAATTCTTCGGCACGCCGATCAAGGGCATGGGTTTCCGCATCTCCACCGAAGTGGGTCGCATGAATACCGACATGGTGTGGGCGGAAATCGCGGTGGCGGCCCTTGCCGGCTCCGTGTTCTACGGCGTGGTTGCGCTGATCGAGCGCGCCGCGACGTTTTGGCATCCATCGTTTCGTCAACCTTCAGTGGAGGGGTGAACCAATGAAGAAAACAATGCTGGGCGCGATTGCCGCAGCGGCGATGCTGACTGCGGGACAGGCCTCCGCCGCAGATGAAGTGACGCTGCAGCTGAAGTGGGTCACGCAGGCTCAGTTCGGCGGCTACTATGTAGCCAAGGAAAAAGGCTTCTATGCCGACGAGAATCTCGATGTCACCATCAACCCGGGCGGTCCCGACATCGCCCCGGAGACGGTGATCGCCGGCGGCGGCGCCGATGTCATCGTTGACTGGATGGGTGCGGCGCTCGCCGCGCGCGAGAAGGGCACGACGCTCGTCAACATCGCCCAGCCATTCAAGCGCTCGGGCCTGATGATGATCTGCCCGAAGGAAACCGGCATTGCTAGCGAAGCCGACCTCAAGGGCAAGACCCTCGGCGTCTGGTTCTTCGGCAACGAATATCCGTTCTACGCTTGGATGAACAAGATCGGCCTCAAGACGGAGGGCGACGAAGCCGACGTTACGGTGCTGAAGCAGAGCTTCGACATCCAGCCCCTGATTCAGGGCCAGGCCGATTGCATTTCCGTCATGACCTACAATGAGTACGGCCAGGCGCTCGATGCCGGTTACAAGCCGGGGGACCTGACCATTTTCAACTACACCGACATGGGCAACGACCTGCTCGAGGACGGCCTTTACGTCCTCGAGGATGATCTCGCGGATCCCGCATTCTTCGACAAGATGGTGCGCTTCGTGAAGGCCTCGATGAAGGGCTGGGAATATGCCCTCGCCAACCCCGAGGAGGCCGCCCAGATCGTCGTCGACAACGGTGGTCAGGACCTCCAGCACCAGATCTACATGATGGGCGAGGTTGCCAAACTCACCGCCGGCGGTAACGGCGTGCTCGACGAAGCGGCCTACGACCGCACCGCGCAGGCGGTTCTCGATCAGAAGATCATCATGAACGCGCCGTCCGGGGCGTGGACCCACGACATCACCGATGCCGCCGGCCTCGGCGACGCCATGTGATCGGATCCGGCATGAACGAAGGGACGGGCGCCTTCGGGCGCCCGTTTTTCGCGGCCCCTGACCAACGCAGCTTCCCGACGCTGGGTTGACTTGAGACTGGCGCAAGCCGGGTTCGATTCGGAATCCGAGTTTCGGTTTGTCGCCTCGGTGTTACGGCTGGTTGCACGGGACCGACAAGTCGGTACCGAACCATTTGCGTGACAGGCAACCGAATCGTGCCGTCCTCCGTCAGACGGCAAATGGCAAGGTCCAGCGACTGCTTTGGCGCGTCATCGGTGTGGGCAATGCCGATCGCCAATGCCTCGCCGAGCAACGGGTAGTCGGCGCAGACGAACGGCGGTCCAACGTTGCGATCGATCCTTCGGTCCCGGTCGCTCAAGCATTGGGGACTCTGTGGTCCGCGGTCCGCCCCGGGGTGATCCGCTCGCCCCAGACCGCTCGCGCAGTCGAGCCCTCAGGCAATCCACGTCGCTCGCCTCGCCAGGTCAGGCGGTATGGGGAGGTTGTTCGCGCAGGGCTTTGCTACCCGGTCATCCCGACCGCGGCCAGGAGATGGACTGCATCCCGAACAAGCTCATCAATGAGGATGGGGCAGGAGGGACAGCACAACTCGGATTTCAAAGACCGGTGCCTTCGACCCCTCGGGCACCCATCCGACCTGCCATCAATGCGCGTGTTGCGGCCGCTTCGCAAGCCGTGGCGGTGAACGAAAAATTCTACCCTTGGATTTTGCTGAATCGCCATGTTTTTGATTCATTTGCGTCATCAAAATTAACGGTTCGTTAGGTGTCCTCGGTCGATCAATAGGGTTCGGCTGGGACAGGCGGGGGAGTGAGACGGGGTGGTTTTCCCGGGCGATTCAGCCGTGGCTGATGGGTCGGTGACGAAGCCGGCCCTTCGTGCGAACGCGGGCGTGACGACGTGACCGGCCGCGGATCGGCCAAAGCCATCGTCGCCGCCGCTGCGGCCTCGGTTTTGGCGGCGTGCTCGGTTGGGCCGACGCCGTTTGACGGGAACACCAAGGAATACTTCAGCCAGGCGAAGTACGGCTCGGCGAGCCCGCGCGTCGTCGCCGCCAACTTCCCGGTGCCGAAGGGCGGCGGCCGCTACATGATCGGCAAGCCCTACCGTGTCGCCGGTAAAACCTACATCCCCAGCGACGACCCGCGCTACACCGAGACCGGGCTTGCCTCGTGGTACGGCTCGGCCTTCCACGGCCGCATGACCGCCAACGGCGAGGTCTATGATGTCAACGGCCTGACGGCCGCACATCCGACGCTGCCGCTGCCGAGCTATGCGCGCGTGACCAATCTCGACAACGGGCGCTCGCTGGTCGTGCGGGTCAACGACCGGGGTCCGTTCGCCGACGACCGCATCATCGACGTTTCGTCGCGAGTCGCCGACATACTCGACTTCAAGCGCGCCGGGACGGCCGAGGTCAGGGTCGAGTACGTGGCACCGGCGCGCATGGACGGTCGCGACACCAATACGCTGCTCGCTTCCTACAGCGGACCCGGCGTTCGTTCGAGCGGTGGGCCGCTCGCCTCGGGCCGGTCCGAACGGTGGGGAGGGGGCTTCGTCGTCGCCTCCGCGACACCGCGGCCGGTGTTGCGCCGCCTTCCCGACGACGCCTTCGCGCCGCCGCCAGCCACCGGCGCCGATCCGATGGTTCTGGTGCCGGCATACGCGCCGACCGTGGGGGCCGCGGACCCCCTGGCCGCACTCATCATGAATTCCGGTTTCGTCTCGTCGTACGCCGAGGTCGAGGTCATATCGGCGGCACATCGTGCCGCCGCCGAACTCGCCCGCGCCGACCTTACGATCGCGCTGGATCGGGCCGCTGCGCGCAGGGCAGCCGAGATTGGCGGACCGCCGGCGATCGTCCAGGTTGGTTCTTTTGCCGACCGGACGAACGCCGAGCGCGCGGCTCGCGCGTTCGCCGGTTACGGCGAGGTCACGACCGTCGCCCGGGACAGCGACCACGGCATGGTCTACGTCGTCACCGTTGCAGTCCCCGTGCCCACGCGGCCCGGCAACGTGATCGCCACGGCGAACGCAATGGGCCTTTCCGGCGCCTTCGTCGCGACGAACTGAACCCTCTCGCTCGATTCATCGCCGGCGCAATTGATCGGCGCGCCGCTCCCTTGCTATTGACGGGCGGGGGCAGGACAACCATTTGGCGACCCATGCAGAAATCGCACGCCCGACCGCAACATTCGCACTCGCTCAGGCGCCGCGCGATCCGGCTTCTTGAGTTCGTTGCGATTGCGGGCGGCGTTCTGTTGGCGGCCGGCTGGCCGGCCGCCGCCCAGCGGTTCGAGACCCGCGCGGCACACGCCCTCCTGATCGATGCTGGGACCGGAACGGTCCTCTTCCAGAAGGACGCGGACACGCCGATGCCGCCGGCGAGCATGGCCAAGCTGATGACCATGGTCGTCGTGTTCGAGGCCCTCGCTTCAGGGGAGCTCACCCTGAACGACGAATTCCAGGTGAGTGAAAACGCCTGGCGCAGTGGCGGTGCCGCCTCCGGCGGCTCGACCATGTTCGCGAAGCTCGGCTCCGTCATCAAGGTCGAGGATCTTGTGCGCGGCGTCATCATCCAGTCGGGCAATGACGCCTGCATCGTCCTGGCCGAGGGAATCGCCGGTACCGAGGAGACGTTTGCTCAGCTTATGAACGCCGAGGCCCGAAAGCTCGGACTGACCGGGTCGCACTTCACCAATTCCACCGGCCTGCCCGACCCCGACCAGTACGTTACCGCCCGCGACCTCGCGAAGATCGCGCAACACATCATCGACGACTTCCCGCAGCACTATCCGCTCTACAGCGAACCGGAATTCACCTGGAACAACATTCGCCAGCGCAACCGCAATCCGCTGCTGCGCATGAACATCGGCGCCGATGGGATGAAGACGGGCTACACCGATGAATCGGGCTACGGGCTGGTCGCCTCGGCCGTGCGCGACGGGCAGCGACTGATCCTGGTTATCAACGGCACGTCCAGCGAGAAGGAGCGCGCCGAAGAAGCGCGCAAACTCATGGATTGGGGCTTCCACGCCTTCGAGCGCGTCACCCTTTTCCGGGCTCGCGAGGTGATTGCCGAGGCCAACGTCTTCGGCGGCGACCATGGGACCGTGGGTCTCGTCGGCGACGGGCCGGTCGACGTGCTCATGCCGCGCGGGTCGCGCGACTTGCTCAGGGGGCGTGTGCGCTACCAGGGACCGGTTGTCGCCCCGGTCGTCGAAGGACAGGAAATCGGCACCCTGGAAATCCAGCTCGGCGACGAGATGCTTCGAGAAGCGCCGGTCTATGCGGCCGACGAAATCGGCGTCGGCACGCTGACGCAGCGCGCCTGGGACGGGCTCCAGGAGCTGTTGCTGGGGTGGTGGTGATGGGGCGGCGTCTTCCCACGTCGAGACGGCGATGGCCGGTAAGTTCATAACCTTCGAAGGCGGGGAGGGGGCCGGCAAGTCCACCCAGATCGAGCGCTTGGCGGAGCGCTTGGGGGCGTCGGGCGTGGTGGTGACCACGACCCGCGAACCCGGCGGCACGCCGACTGGCGAGTCGATCCGTCGGCTGCTGCTCTCCGGTCTCGCCAAGGAACTGGGCGTTGACGGAGAGGCGATCCTGTTCGCCGCCGCCCGCGCCGATCATGTCGACAACGTGATCCGGCCGGCACTGACCGCCGGCAACTGGGTGCTCTGTGATCGCTTTACCGATTCCACCCGTGTCTACCAGGGCACCGTCGGCGGCGTCGACGAGGCGCTGCTGAGAGCGCTCGACCGCGTCGCCGTGGACAAGACGACACCCGACCTCACGGTCATTCTCGACGTCCCGGTCGATCTTGGTCTCGACCGCGCGCGCGATCGGCAAGCGGCCACCGGGGAGGCGCCCGACCGTTTCGAGCGCGAGGACCGCGCCGCCCACGAAAAACGCCGCCAGGCCTTTCTCGACATCGCCAAGCGCGAGCCGCAACGCTGCGTCGTCGTTGACGGCGGGGCGCCCGCTGAGGCCGTCGGCGAGGCGGTGTGGCAGGCCGTGAGGGCGCGCCTACTGCCCGAGGCCGCGTGACCATGGCGGGTACCGACACACAGGAGGTCTTGCGTTTCGACGCTATCGAGGGCTGGCCGGCGCCGGAGGAGCGGGCCGACTGGTTTGGCGACCAGGTCGCCGAGCGCACCCTGCTCGACGCCTATCGCAGCGGCCGCATGCACCACGCCTGGATGATCTGCGGACCGAAGGGCATCGGCAAGGCGACGCTCGCCTATCGTTTCGCCCGTTTCGTCCTGGCGCATCCCGATCCCGCCGCCCCCGACGTCGCCGCGGCAACCGATTTGTCGCTGCCCGACGATCGTCCCGCCTTCCGCAGGGTCGCGGCGCGCTCGCATCCCAATCTGCTGGCTCTGGAGCGCCCCTATGACGAGCGCGCCAAGCGATTTCGCACCGAGCTGACCGTGTCCGAGATCCGCCGCACGGTCGCCTTCTTCGGCTCGACCGCGGGCGAGGCCGGCTGGCGCATCGCCGTCGTCGATCCGGCAGACGACATGAACCCAAGCGCCGCCAACGCGCTCCTCAAGATCCTGGAGGAGCCGCCGAGGCGCTCGTTGTTCCTGCTCGTCAGCCACGCGCCGGGACGCGTGCTGGCGACTATCCGCTCTCGCTGCCGGCGGCTGAACGTGGCGCCGCTCGCCGCTACCGAGATCGCCGACGCGATCCGCGAAGCGACGGATGTCGACGATGGGGATCTCGACCTCGCCGCGGCTCTTGCCGACGGGAGCCTCCGCCGGGCGATCCTCCTCATCGAGGGCGGCGGCATCGAGACCTACCGCGATCTTGCCCGGCTCCTCGCTCGACTGCCGGACATCGACGTCGCTGAGGCCCACGCTTTCGCCGACGGCGTGTCGCGGCGCGGTGACGACGACGCCTGGGAAGGCTTCAACGACATGCTGGCGACCTGGCTCAACCGGCGCGTGCGCAGGCACGGCGAGCCGACGCCCGGCGCCGGGTTGGCGCCGGCGGTGGTCGGCGCACCGCTTGAAAGGTGGGCCGAGGTGTGGGAAAACCTGCGCCGCTCGTCGGCCCTCGCCGACGCCCTCAACCTTGATCGCAAGCGCGCCGTCCTGTCGATTCTGATGTCCCTCGCCCACGCGACCCGAATGTGACGCTCTCGGCGAGCGGCCCGGCCGATCCGGCTGCCGGGCGACCTTTCACGTCCGACGCGCGACCAACCAAGGCGAGACGGCGATGACAGCGCCGAAGTTCTACATCACCACCGCGATTTCATACCCGAACGGACCACCGCATATCGGCCACGCCTACGAGGACCTGGCAACCGACGCGATCGCCCGCTTCATGCGGCTCGACGGCTACGACGTCTACTTCCTGACGGGTACCGACGAGCACGGCATCAAGATGAAGCAGACGGCGACCAAGGAAGGGCTCGAGCCGCGTGCGCTCGCCGACCGCAACACGCCGCTGTTCCAGAAGATGGCTGCCGCGCTTGGCTGCTCCAACGATGATTTCATCCGCACCACCGAAGGGCGCCACCACGTTGCCTCGCAGGAGATCTGGCGGCGGATGGCGGCGTCCGGTGACATCTACAAGGATATCTACGCCGGCTGGTATTCGGTGCGTGACGAAGCCTACTATGGCGAGGCGGAAACCGAGGTAAGGGCGGACGGCGTCCGCTATGGCCCGCAGGGCACGCCGGTCGATTGGGTCGAGGAGGAGAGCTACTTCTTCCGCCTCTCCGCATATCAGGATCGGCTCCTCGCCCACTACAAGGCGCATCCGGAATTCATCGGTCCCGAGGAACGGCGCAACGAGGTGCTGAGCTTCGTCAAGGGTGGCCTCAGGGACTTGTCGATCTCACGCACGACCTTCGACTGGGGCATCCGCGTGCCCGACGACCAGCAACACCTGATGTATGTGTGGGTGGACGCGCTCACCAATTACCTGACCGGCGTCGGCTTCCCCGACGCCGAGGCGCCGCTTTGGCGCTACTGGCCGGCCGATCTCCACGTCATCGGCAAAGACATCGTCCGCTTTCACGCGGTCTACTGGCCAGCGTTCCTGATGTCAGCCGGTATCCCTTTGCCCAAGCGCGTCTTCGCCCATGGTTTCGTGTTCAACCGCGGCGAGAAGATGTCGAAATCGATCGGCAACGTCGTCGATCCGTTCAATTTGATCCGCGCCTACGGTCGCGACCAAGTGCGCTACTTCTTCCTGCGCGAAGTGCCGTTTGGCCAGGACGGCAACTACAGCCACGAGGCGATTGTCGCCCGCATCAACGCCGACCTCGCCAACGATCTCGGCAACCTGGCGCAGCGTTCACTGACGATGATCGCGCGCAACTGCGACGGCGTTCTGCCGGAGGAGGGGACCCCGACCGACGAGGACCGCCGCATGATGCACGCGGCCGACGGGCTCCTCGAGAAATGCCGTTCCGCCATGAGGGAGCAGCAGATCCACCAGGCCCTGAACGCGGTCTGGGCCGTGGTCGCCGAGGCCAACCGCTACTTCGCGGCGGCAGCGCCGTGGGAGCTGCGCAAAAGCGATCCCAAACGCATGGGCACCGTGCTCTACGTCACCGCCGAGGTTCTCCGCCAAGTAGCGATCCTGGCGTTGCCGGCGATGCCGGAGGCGGCGGCCAAGCTGCTCGATCTGTTGGCCGTCGACGAAGCGGCGCGGAATTTTGCGGCCCTGGGGCCTGCCGGCTGTCTCAAGTCCGGAGCCCGGTTGCCGCCGCCGCAGCCGGTGTTTCCGCGCTACGTCGAAGAAGAGGCCGCGCCGGCGCCGGCGCCCGGCTGACGCCAGTGCTCGTCGACAGCCATTGCCATCTCGATTTCCCCGACTTCGACGCGGACCGTGACGCCGTGATCGATCGCGCTCGCGCTGCCGGCGTCGACACGTTCGTGACGATCTCGACCCGCGTCAGCCACTTTGCCACCATCAGGGCGCTCGCCGGCGGCTACGACAGGGTCTATTGCTCCATCGGCACCCATCCGCATAACGCCGCCGACGAGCCCGACGTCACCAGCGACGACCTTATTGGCATCGCCGCCGACCCGCTGGTTGTCGCCATCGGCGAAGCGGGTCTCGACTACCACTACGACAATTCCCCGCGCGCCGCCCAACGGCGGGGCTTCCTGCGTCACATCGCGGCCGCGCGCGACACCGGCCTGCCTTTGATCATCCACGCCCGCGACGCCGACGACGACATCGCCGCAATTCTCGAGGAGGAGAGCGGGAAGGGGGCGTTCCCCTTCGTCTTGCACTGCTTCTCGTCGGGTCCCGACCTCGCCCGGCGCGGCGTCGCGCTCGGCGGCATGGTGTCGTTTTCGGGCATCCTCACCTTCAAGCGCGCCGACGCGCTGCGGGCGATCGCCGGCGCCGTGCCGGTCGATCGCCTCCTGGTCGAGACCGACGCCCCCTACCTGGCGCCGGTACCTCATCGCGGGCGTCGCAACGAACCGGCCTATGTTGTTGAAACTGCAAAAGTGCTGGCCGATGTTCGGGGCATGACCGCAGACCAACTTGCGGCCGCCACGACGGACAATTTCTTTAGAGTTTTCAATAAGGTACCTCGAAAGTGAGCGCCCGATTGCGTGCCACCATCCTCGGCTGCGGCCCGTCGTCCGGCGTTCCGCGTATCGGCAACGGCTGGGGCGCTTGCGATCCCAACGAGCCCAAGAACCGCCGCTTGCGCTGTTCGGTCCTGCTCGAGCGTTTCGGGAAGAAGGGCGAGCGGCCGACCCGCATCCTCGTCGACACCGGCCCGGATCTGAGGGCTCAGCTTCTCGCCGCCAACGTCGAGTCAATCGACGCCGTGGTCTACACCCACGCGCATGCCGACCACGTAAGCGGCATCGACGAGCTGCGCGTCGTGTGGCAGGCCTCCAACCGGCTAGTCGACGTCTACGCCGACGACCGCACCATGGACTATCTCGCGCGGGCCTTCGGCTACTGCTTCACGCGACCGCACGGCAGCCTCTATGCACCGTTCCTGAAGCGCCATCCGGCCGTCGCCGGCACGCCATTCACAGTCACCGGCGACGGCGGGCCGATCACCGTCCTGCCATTCGTACAGGTTCACGGCGACACCGAAAGCCTTGGCTTGCGCGCGGGCAGGCTCGCGTATTCCTGCGATGTGAGCGATCTTCCGACCGACTCGCTATCGCACCTCACCGACCTCGACGTGTGGATCGTCGACGCGCTGCGCCACCGCGCCCACCCGAGCCATTTCTCGGTGGCCGAAGCGCTCGCCTGGATCAGCCGTTTGCGGCCGAAAAGAGCCATTCTGACCCACATGCACGGCGACCTCGACTACGCCACGTTGAAGCGCGAACTGCCGCCACCGGTCGAGCCGGCGTATGACGGAATGACCATAGATTTCAATGACTTCAGTGAGTTTCGCCGCCATGGCTAAATCCGCTGGTTCCATAATATATCTTATGCGACTTTCATATGAGCCGACGAATCCCGCGCAACGGACCGACCGATCCCGCGTGCGGCACCGAGCGCCGTGCGCGCTGTCCCGGCCGGCCCAGGGGGGTTCCCGGGGCCAACGCCCCGGCACGCCCCCCGGGGAGCGGCTGCGATGACCCCGGGGCGCGACGTCCGGCGTCTGATCGAGATCATGGCGGCGCTGCGCGATCGCGACACCGGCTGCCCGTGGGACATCGAGCAGACGTTCGCGACCATCGCGCCGTATACGATCGAAGAAGCTTACGAGGTCGCCGACGCGATCGCGGGCGGTAACATGGCGGAGCTTCGCGACGAGCTCGGCGACCTGTTGCTCCAGGTTGTCTACCACGCCCGCATGGCCGAGGAAGCCGGCGCGTTTTCGTTTGCCGATGTCGTCGAAGCGGTGACGACGAAGCTCATCCGCCGCCACCCGCACGTCTTCGGCGATGCTGACGCGCGCGCCGCCGGCGCCGCCAAGGGCTTTTGGGAGAAGGCGAAGGCCGCGGAGCGCGGCGGCGAGGCCGGGGCGACCGGCCTGCTCGATCCCGTGCCCACCGCCCTTCCCGCGCTCATCCGCGCCCGCAAGCTGCAGGAGAAGGCGTCGACGGTCGGCTTCGACTGGAACGATCCGCAGGCGGTGCTCGCCAAGCTTCGCGAGGAAATCGGCGAAATCGCCGCCGAGCTTGACAGTGACGGCCCGGCCGAGCGCCTCGAGGACGAGGTTGGCGATCTCTTGTTCGCGGCGGTGAACCTCGCCCGCCATCTCAAAGTCGATGCTGACCAGGCGCTCCGCCGCGCCAACCGCAAGTTCGCCCGCCGCTTCGCGGCGATCGAAAAGGCGCTCGCCGCCGACGGGCGTACACCGGTTGACGCCAGCCTCGACGAGATGGAGGCGCTGTGGCAAGCGGCGAAGCGGACGTAGGCTCGGGTGGACTTCGAGGATCCTAAAACAGGGCCAGCTGGCCGTGGCGTCTACCGTCGCTCGTCGTCAGCAAATGTAGACGAAGGTCGGGAAGTCGTCCGTCACCATATCACCGCCCTGCGAACTGGCTCCCATGCCGCTTTCGCGGAACTTGGCCTCGATCAGCCGGGCGTCGCCCAACGAATCGGCTTGCCACTGCTGCCACCGGGAAACGTCCTCCCCTTGTGCTTCCTTCAGTTGACGCTTCCGCACGATCGGATCGTTCGTCAGCCCGATGCGCCACGCCTCGAAGTTCCCGCCAACGAGCACATTGATTTCGTTCGTAATAGTGATTTTGTCGGTCACGGTCCGCGTCCGTTTGTCCGTTCGTTTCAGGCCGAACCAAGTGCCATGTCAAGCCGGCGGCGCAGCTGCCGCTAGGCATCGCCGCGTCCTCTGGACCGTGCCACCGCTGCATCTGATCGTCTTTCGAACGACAGGAATGTGAGCGAATGGCGGTCGAAAAAGTCCACGATGTAGACTACCACAGGCGGCGGGCTGGATGTCCGAAAGTGTCATGTCGCCGACCGCTTCGCGGCGATCGCATAGGCGTTCGCCGCTGAGGCCCGCACGCCGGCCGAGGCCAGCCTCGACGAGATGGAGGTGTTGTGGCAAGCGACGAAGGGAAAATGAAAATAGAGACGACCCGCGCGATCGCTGGCTAGAGGGCCCGTATCACGCGGCAGGGGTTGCCAGCGGCCACCACGTCCGGCGGCACCGACTTTGTGACAACGCTGCCCGCGCCGATCGTCGATCGCGCCCCGATCGTGACCCCTGGCATGACGATCACCCCGGCGCCGAGCCAAACGCGGGCCTCGATGATGATCGGCGCGCCCGTAGTGACGGCGCCCACAACCCCCCCGGTGTCGGGATCGCGGAGGTGGCGCTCGTCCGCCCGCGTCGGATGGGTTGCGGCAAGCAGCATCGTGCCCGGCCCAATCCGCACGTCGTCTCCGATCCTGATGGGGTAGGTGTCAAGAAGCGTGCAATTGGCATTGAGGAAGCTGCGCGCGCCGATCTCGACGTTGAAACCGAGATCGATGGTGAGCACCGGAAAGACGAAGCTGTCTTCGCCAAACTTTCCCAGCAGCTTGTGCAGCAGCTCGATCCGCCGCTCGTGCTCCGCGTATTTCGTCCGGTTGAACTCGGCCGCCTGATCGCGTGCCGCGTGGACCGCGGCAATGAAGTCCCAGTCGGGCATCTCGAGCGGTTCACCGGCGCGAACGCGCTCGCGCCACGACTGCCTGTTCGTGATATCCGCCTCCCCGGTTCGTTCAGTCATGGGCGAAACAGAGACCGCGGCCTTGGCCAAGTCAAGCGAGCCGTCGGACGTATCTAATCCTCTAGCATTCCCGCCTTGCGCAGCCCAGCGATCATAGCACTGGCTGCGGCCTGGTGGGGATCCCTGGAGCTGCGGGCAATGGTGGCGAGGCTGACGGTCGGAGCGAGAGCCTGCAGCGCCGACAGCGCTCGCCTGGCCTCGTCCATTCGCCCGAGATGAGCATAGGCCGCAATCAGCATCCAATGGGTCGGATTGAAATTCGGGTTTTCCGCAAGCGCACGGCGCGCCCAGATCAACGCTTCCTCATATTGCCCGCGGTAGAGGTGAATGGCCCCGATTCCCTGCATTGCCCCATACTTCTCGCCTGGGTTCAGAGCCAGGGTCCGATTGAATATGGCGAGCGCCTCGTCCGTGCTGCCGCCCAACATGTAGCCAATTCCGGCAAGGACCAGCACAACGGCATCGTTGGGGTTTAGCTCGATCGCGTGTTCGAAGATCAACAGGGCCTGATCGTATTCGCGGCCCACTTGCATCAGCACTATTGCGCAGCGGGCGAGAACCACGGCGTCGTCTCCACCGATGGCGAGGGCGGCACGCGCCAGTTGCAGGCTCTTTTCCTCGTCGTCGTCGCCGAGCGGCGGCCATCCCATCGTTATTCGGTGCTCGAGACAAAACGCGGCCGCGGCCAACGCCGTCGCGTATTCCGGTTCCAAGGCGATCGCCCGCTCGAGAAGTTCGAAGGCTTCAGCATTTTCCTCGGGGTGCATCGTGTTGAACTTCTGAAGCGCCTGCAGGTAGAGGTCGTAGGCATCGAGGCTCTCGGGTCGCTTCTGGCGCGAACGATCGAGTTCGGCCTTCCGGATATGCGGCTCGATGACGACCACGACGCTCTCGGTGATGTGGTCCTGCATGTCGAAGACGTCTTCGACGCTGCCATCGAAGTTGCGCGCCCAGAGGTGCGCCCCTGTCGTCCCGTCGACGAGCTGCGCAGTGATCCGAAGCCGTTCCTTAGCTCGCCTCACACTGCCCTCAAGGATGTAGCGGGCGCCAAGTTCGTCAGCCACCTGTCGGACGTCGACGGCGCGGCCCTTGTAGACAAAGGAGGAATTGCGGGCGATCACCGCGAACGACTTGAACCGGGTCAGCGCAGTGATGATGTCGTCGACGACGCCGTCCGCGAAATAATCCTGCTCCGGATCGCCGCTCAGATTCTGGAACGGCAGCACGGCGAGCAACGGCACGGCCGGTTTCTGGCCAGCAGTCGGTGCGTCGACCGGCTCCTTCGGTTTCACCTTGCCGACAAATCGATACCCGACCCGGGGCACCGTCGCGATCCATTCGTCCTGGCCGGCGGGCGCTGAACCGAGAAGCTTGCGCAGCGAGGCGAGCTGGACGGAGAGGTTGCTTTCCTCGACGGCCACCCCTGGCCAGGCGGCATCCATGAGCTCGGCCTTGGTCACCACTTCGCCGGGCTTGTCCAGCAAGGCCGCAAGAATCGAGGCGCCCCGTTGACCGACGGACAGCAATTCGTCGCCACGGAAAAGCGTTCCGTTGTCAGGGTTGAATGCAAACGGACCAAAGCAAACGGTCTGTGCCGCCATTCGGCAAATATAGATGCTTCGGGGTCTTTTCGGCATCTTTTCGGGGCCGCTTCAGTACGCCGCCGCCCCTTTTCGGCATCCTCCCCGGCAGTTGCTGACCGACCACGGCACCTGTGAGGAGACCGGAGATGTACCCCGCGAATTTCGCCAACAATCTGCTGAGGCTGTACGAATCCAAAGTGGATCGGAGAGAAATGTTCCGATCTGTAGCGGCTGCCGACCACGCCCGGCACAGGCCCCCGACCTCGGTCGTTCCGCGCATGACCTCGCTGGTCGCCCTTGCCGGGGTTGGATTCGTGGCGTTCCGCCTCTGGTTCCAATTATAAGCGCGCCGGCCCGGCAGAGCGCCGCCAGCGGTCGGCAACGCGGGGATGCGCCTGCGTGGTCTATGCCACCAGGCTTGCCCCGGGGAACGAGCGGCGGAGGAGCGTTTCGCGATCGGTGGGAACGCGGACGGTGACCGCGGTCGCGCCGTCCGGTCTGTCCTGTCGCGCCAGGACCTCGCCGATCTCGTAGAGGAGGTGGAGGTTGGCGAGCCCCTCCCCTGTCAATTCGACCGCGTAGGTGCGCCGGCCGCCGGCAACGCGTTCCTCGATCGCCTCCATGAGCTGGGTCAATCCCTCGCCGGTCAGCGCCGACACCGCCACCGCCGCCGGCGCGCTTCCCTCGCCGTTCAACCGCGCCGGAATGCTCCTCGGCGGCCGTCGCGCCTCGGGCACGAGGTCGATCTTGTTCCACACTTCGATCACCCGCCCCGGATCGCGGCCGTCGACGCCGAGTTCGGATAGGACGGCGGTGACGTCATCGGCCTGTGCCTGGGTATCCGTGTGTGTGATGTCGCGCACGTTGAGAACGATGTCGGCTTCCGCCACCTCCTCCAGCGTCGCACGGAACGCCGCGACGAGCGTCGTTGGCAGATCGGCGACGAAGCCGACCGTGTCGGAGAGCACCGCCACCGCGCCGTGCGGTAGCGTGATCCGGCGGAGCGTCGGGTCGAGCGTTGCAAACAGACGGTCGTCAACGAACACCCGCGAGCGGGTGAGCGCGTTGAACAGCGTCGACTTGCCGGCGTTGGTGTAGCCGACGAGCGCGATCAGCGCCTCCGCCCCTTTCTTGCGTGTCGCGCGCTGCAGCCGCCGACGCGTCGCGACCGTCTTCAGGTCGTTCTCGATGCGGGCTACGCGCGCCTCGATCATGCGGCGGTCGGCCTCGATCTGCGTCTCGCCGGGGCCGCCGAGGAAGCCGAAGCCGCCACGCTGGCGCTCCAGGTGCGTCCAGCTCCTTACCAGCCGGCTCTTCTGGTAGTTGAGGTGAGCGAGCTCCACCTGTAAGCGGCCCTCGCGGGTGCGCGCCCGCTCCCCGAAGATCTCCAAGATAAGCCCGGTGCGGTCGATGACCTTGGCCTTCCAGGCCCGCTCGAGATTGCGCTGCTGCACCGGCGACAGAACCCCGTCGACGACGACCAGGCCGATATTCTGGGCAGCGACCTCTCTCGCTACCGCGTCGACCTTACCGGAGCCGAACAGCGTTGCGGGCCGGCGCTCCGCCAGCGGCACGCTGATCGCGTCCACGACGTCAAGGTCGATCGCCCGGGCGAGCCCCACCGCCTCGTCGCGCCGCGCCATGCGCACCCGCCCGCCGTACTCGCCACGCCGCTTGATCGCGGGGACGAGCACCAACGTCCGCTCCGGCGCGTGCTCTCCGCGGGGCACCGCCGCGGTCGGTCTCACGGGCTCGATGATGTCGTTCACTCTATCTCCCGGTCGGCCACGGTGTCTTCGCCGGGCTCGAACAGCTGCACCGGGGTTCCGGGCATCACCGTAGATATGGCGTGTTTGTAGACCAACTGGGAGTGGCCGTCGCGCCGAAGCAAGACGCAGAAGTTGTCGAACCAGGTGACGATGCCCTGGAGCTTCACGCCGTTGACCAGGAAGATCGTCAGCGGCGTCTTGTTCTTGCGAACATGGTTGAGGAAGGTGTCCTGCAGGTTCTGTGCGCGGTCCGCCATGTTTTTCGCTCTTGGTGCTTTTCCGGTTCCGGGGCCTGTCGGTTCGCGTTCTTGGTCCTGAGACGACGTGGCCGTCGCCAGTTTGCCGGGAGTTGCCGCCCGCGTCACCTGCCAATTGCGGATCGGCGCCGGCTTTTTCGCCGACCGGACGGAGACGACATCAGCGGCGCAATCTCCGCGTAGCGGTAGAATTCGCGCCTAAGATGGTTGGCAACGGTACCCGGTTTGCCGTCGCCAACCGGCTTGCCGTCGATTCTGACAACCGGCGTTACGGTCAGTGTAGCCGATGTAATGAAGGCTTCGTCCGCCGCAAGGGCCTCAGTAACCGTGAAAGCCCGCTCCTCGACGCGGTTGCGCTTGCGGTTGCTGGCCTCCATTAGCACGCCCCGGGTGATCCCGCGCAGGATGCCGGTGTCCGCGTGCCGGGTGACCACTACCCCGTCGGTCGTGACGATCCAGGCATTGGTTGAGGAACCTTCCGTAACGAAGCCCTCGGCGTCGACGAACCAGGCCTCGAAGGCGCCCGCCTCCCTCGCCTCCTGCTTGGCAAGCACGTTGGGCAGCAGCGACACCGACTTGATGTCGACCCGGCCCCAGCGGTTGTCCGGCACGGTGATGACCGCCACGCCCTCCTCCGCCCGTCTGGCGTGAGTTGCCGGCGCGGTCGCGCGTGCCGTGACCACAACGCTCGGCGCCACGCCGTCCGGCGGGAAAGCGTGGTCGCGCCGGGCGACGCCGCGGTTGACCTGGAGGTACACGATGCCATCGACGACCCGGTTCCGCCGGACTACCTCGCGCATGACCGCGCCAAGCGCCGCCGCCGTCATTGGCCGGCGGATACGGAGTTCGCCAAGGGAGCGGTCGAGCCGCTCGAGATGGCGCCGCTCGTCGATCAGCCGGCCTCGGCGGACCTCGCAGACCTCGTAGACGCCGTCCGCGAACTGGTATCCACGGTCCTCGACGTGCACCCTGGCCTCGGCGTGCGGCAGGTAGCGGCCGTTGACGTAGACGATGCGCGACATGCGTTGCTCCTCACGAGCGCCAATAGGCGACGTTGATCGCGGCGAAAAAGGCGATGACCTCGAGGCGCCCGAGGATCATGATCGCGACCAGCGTGACCTTCGACAGTCCGTCGAGGGCGCCGTACGCCGGCCAGCCGACGCTCATGGGCCAATCCGCCGTGTATAGGGGCCCCACGCTCGAGAACGCCGCGACCGTGGCAATGAAGGCGGCGTCGAACGTCGGCAGGCTGAGTGAAAGGATCAATGCCGCGGCCGCGATCACGACCAGCGACAGTCCGAGATTTGCCCAGATCGCCTTCATCAGTCCGAGGTCGTACGGCTGGCTCCCGAAACGATGGCTGCGCACGCTGTGCGGGAAGATCAGGCGCTTCAGTTCGTGCGCTGACTGCACCAGCATGCCGCCGACGCGATAGAACTTGACCCCGCCCGCGGTCGACAACGAGGCCGCGCCGGCGAGCGCCAGGATAAGGACCAGCGAATCGGGAAGCGCAGCGAGCCCGGCGGGTCGGGTCTCGAATCCGGTCGTGCTGACCAATGAGATCCCGGTGAACAGTCCCTCCCCCAGCGCCTCGGGGAGGGCTTCCAGGCCGGCGAACTGGATCGCGTAGACGACGCCGACGGCAAGGGCGACTCCGACCACCCAGTACGTCTCGCGGTGCTCGGCAAGCATGGCCCTGCGCCCCTCAAGCACCATCCGTTGCCAGACGATGCTGCTTGCCCCGACCAGCATGAACACCGGCACCACGAACTCTGCGAACCGGCTTCCGTAGTCGGTGAGCGCGCCGTCGATCGGCATGAAGCCGCCGGTCGATATGGTCGAGAAGGCCAGGCAGATCGCATCGAACGTGGGCACGCCCCCGACGAACAGCAGCACGATGCAGAGACCGGTCATCGTCGTGTAGAGGACAGCGACTTCGCGTATCACCAGGCCGGCGCGGCTCGACCCCGCCTCGGTGAAGCCGCCGATCAGAGCCAGCCCGCGGCTGGACAGGCCGCCCAGCGCCGCCGGCGCCAAGACCAGAACGCATGTGCACAACGTCACCAGCCCGCCCAGCCATTGCAACTCGGCCCGCCAGAAGATGACCGCCGGATCGACGCCTGCAAGCGAGGCGAACACAGTGGCGCCGGTGGTGGTGAAGCCCGATGCTGCCTCGAACAACGACTCAACGTAGTCGAGGCCGGTTGACAGCATGATGGGCACTGCCGCGATTACCGGCACGGCGATCCACATCGAGAGTGCGATTACCAGCCGGTGGCCGCGGCGTAGGTTGCCCCGCCGTCCGTGCAACGCGAAAAACAAGGCCCCGGCGAGGAACCCGACAAGGCCGGCGACCACCAGGAAGCCCTCGGCGATGCCCTCCTCGCTGCTGAGCGCGATCGCCGCGGGCGCCAGCAGCGCGAACGCCAATCCGCCGAGCACCTGCGCGAGAATCTGGAGAACCCCGATCATCCGCGTGATCAGAAGAACTCGAGGCTGACGCGGAACATTTGCTCGACCTGACGCACGCGCTCGGCCGTCGCCAGGATGATGACGCGGTCCTTTGCCGCGATCTGCATGCCGCCGTCGGGCACCATGACGCGGCCGTCGCGATAGACAGCGCCGATACGGATGCCGGCGGGCAGGTCGAGCTCGCGCAGCGGCTTGCCGACCAGCGGCGAGGTTTCCAACGCCTCGGCCTCGACCACCTCTGCCAGCCCGTTTTCGATCGAGTGGACGCCGCGGATGCGCCCGCGACGCACGTGCTGGAGGATCTTCGACACCGTGATCGACCGCGGATTGACCGTGGCGTCGATGCCCAGCATGTCGGTGAACGTCGTGTAGCTGCGGTTGTTGATGAGGGCCATGTTGCTGCGGCAGCCGAGGCGTTTGGCCATGACGCAGGAGATGATGTTGACCTCGTCGTCGTTAGTCAGCGACACCATGGCGTCGCTGTCGGCGATGTCGGCCTCGGCGAGGATGTCCTGATCGAGCGCGCTGCCGTGCAGCACGACCGTGCGTTTGAGTTGGTCGGCGATGGCGATCGCCCGTGCGCGCGACGACTCCACGATCTTGACCTTGGCGGCGGCGGCTCTTGCCTCAAGCGTACTGGCGACGTAGAGGCCGATATTGCCGCCGCCGGCGATGACCACGCGGTTGGCGACCTGCTCCTCGTGGCCGAAGATGCTGAGCACGCGCTTCACCTGAGTACTCTCCGCGACGACGTAGACGCGATCGCCGACAACCATGGCGTCTGAGGAATGCGGCACGAACAGCGCGCCGTCGCGCACGACCCCGACGACCACCGCCTGCAGGTCGGGGAAGAGCTCGGTGAGCTGCGACAGCGGTGTGTCGACCACCGGGCAATTCTCGGTGCAGACGATACCGACCACGACCACGTCGCCGTTGGCGAAGCGCACCGTGTCGAACGCGCCCGGCAGCGCCAGGCGCCTGAGGACCATCTCGCCAACCTCGAGCTCCGGCGAAATGATGACGTCGATCGGCAGGTGGTTTGACGAGAACAGGTCGCCCCAGTGCGGCTGCAGGTAGCTCTGCGCGCGGATGCGGGCGATCTTGGTCGGCACGTTGAACAGCGAATGCGCCACCTGGCAGGCGACCATGTTCACTTCGTCGTAGAGAGTGACGGCGATGATCATGTCGGCCTGCTCAATGCCGGCCTGAGCAAGCGCGTCCGGGTGAGCGCCGTGGCCGACGAACCCACGCACGTCGAGCGTGTCGCGGATCGCCTGCACCAGTTGCGGCGCCGTGTCGATGACCGACACGTCATTATCCTCGGCGGCCAGTTGCTCGGCGATGCCGTAGCCGACCTGGCCGGCGCCGCAAATCAGGACCCGCATGGTGGGATTGGTTCCTTGTTCCGCCTAGCCGACGCCGAGGGACTTCAACTTGCGGTGCAGCGCCGAGCGCTCCATGCCGACGAATTCGGCTGTGCGCGAGATGTTGCCGCCGAAGCGGTTGACCTGGGCGGCAAGATATTCGCGCTCGAAGATCTCGCGGGCGTCGCGGAGCGGCAGCGACATCAGGTGCTCCCCCCCTGCCCTGCCCGGCGTGGTCGGCAACATCTCGCCGATCTCGGCCGGCAACAGGTCGGCGGTGATGGTTTCGGTGACGTCGCCGCGCGCTAGAATCATCAGCCGCTCGACGTTGTTGCGCAGTTGACGGATGTTCCCCGGCCAGTCGTGCGCCTGCAGCACCGCCATGGCGTCGTCGGCGATCGGCCGCGGCGGCAGCCCGGTGGCCCGCGAGATCTGATCGACGAAATGGCGGACCAGGAGCGGGATATCCTCGCGACGCTCGGCCAGCGGCGGCACCCTCAGTGGCACCACCGCCAGGCGGTGGAACAGGTCCTCGCGGAACGTACCAGCGGCGATCTCGCGCTCCAGGTCGCGTGCCGTCGACGAAATGACGCGCACCTCGACGCTCACCCGATTCGCGCCCCCGACCCGCTGGAAGGTCTGGTCGACGAGGACCCGCAGAATCTTGTTCTGGGTCTCACGTGGCATGTCGCCGACCTCGTCTAGGTAAAGCGTGCCGCCGTGGGCCTCCTCGAGAGCGCCGACCTTGCGACTGGCACCGTTGGCCGGCTCGGTGCCGAACATCTCGTGCTCCATGCGCTCCGGCGTGATGGTCGCGGCGTTGAGCACCACGAACGGCCCGCTGGCCCGCGTCGACATTTCGTGGATGGTGCGCGCCACCAGCTCCTTGCCGGCACCCGACGCGCCGGAAATCATCACCCGGCTGTTGGTCGGCGCCACTTTCTCGATCAGCGTGCGCAGGCCGTTCATTGCGGGCGAGGAGCCGAGCAATCTGCTTGCGTCGCCGCTGCGCTCCTTGAGCACCTTGATTTCCCGGCGCATCTTGGAGGCTTCCAGGGCCCGCTCCGCGACCAGCACCAGCCGCTCGGACTTGAACGGTTTTTCGATGTAGTCGTAGGCCCCGCGTTTGATCGCCGACACCGCGGTTTCGATGTTGCCGTGCCCCGAGATCATGACCACCGGCAGCTCGGCGTGCTCGCGCTTGATCGCGTCGAGCACCGCCAGCCCGTCCAGGCGGCTGCCCTGCAGCCAGATGTCGAGGAACACCAGCGACGGCCGGCGGCTGGCGATTTCGGCGAGCGCCTGGTCGGAGTCGCCGGCAGTCCGCGTGCCGTGTCCCTCGTCGCCCAGGATGCCGGACACCAGTTCCCGAATGTCGTTCTCGTCGTCAACGATCAGAATGTCCGATGCCATGGTCGTTCCGGTTTCTCGTTCATTCAGCGGGAATCGGTTCCCGCGTCGCACTTGCCTCTGCGGCCTCCGCGCTTGCCTCAAGCCGCGGCAACGTGATCCGAATACGGGCCCCGCGGCCGCCGGTCGCCACCGCCGGTGCATCCAGAAGCTCTAAGCGCCCACCGTGCTCCTCGATGATCTTGGTGACGATCGCCAAGCCAAGGCCGGTGCCCTTGTCGCGGGTCGTCATGTACGGCTCCAGGAGCCGGTGTCGGTTCTCGTTGGGGAAGCCAATGCCGTTGTCGGTGACGTTGATCACCACCGACCCGTTGTCCGGTTGCGCCGACACCGCGACTTGGCCTTTGCCGCGCTCGTCCGCCGGCACCGCCACGATCGCCTCGGCGGCGTTCTTGACCACGTTGGTCAGGGCCTGGCCCATCAGGCGTGAGTCGAAGCGGACCGTCACCGGCTCGTCGGGAAGTGCGACGTCGAACGCGATCTCCGGGTTCGCGACACTGATCACGAAGACCGCCTCGCGGATTGTCTCCGACAGGTTGCCGGCGGCCATGGTCGGCTTCGGCATCCGTGCGAAGGAGGAGAATTCGTCGACCATGCGACCGATGTCGCCGACCTGGCGGATGATGGTGTCGGTGCACTGTTCGAAGACGTCGCTGCCCTCGTCGATCGTCTTGCCGAACCTGCGTTTGAGCCGCTCGGCCGAAAGCTGGATTGGCGTCAACGGGTTCTTCATCTCGTGGGCGATGCGTCTGGCGATGTCTGCCCAGGCGGAGCTGCGCTGGGCTGACACCAGATCGGTGATGTCGTCGAGGGTGATGACGTAACCGTGAGACTGCCCGGCGGCGCGTTCGGTCGTCACGCGGACGTTGATGGTCCGCTCGCGGCCGCCGCGCGGCACAATGATCTGGTCGCGATACTCGATCCGGTCCTCACGGATCGCCGCCTCGACCAATGGGCCGAGCTTTGGCAGAATCTCCCCGATCGGCGTCCCGATTGCCTCGCTCTCCGACGCGCCCAGGAGCTGCAGCGCGGCGCGGTTGACGATGGTCACCCGACCGTCAGCGTCAATGCCGACGATGCCCGCGGTGGCGCCGGACAGCACCGCTTCGGTGAAGCGTCGGCGGCTGTCGATCTGCTCGCTCGCGGCAAGCAGCTCCTCGCGTTGGCTGCGCAATTGGGCGGTCATGTTGTTGAAGGTGACTCCGAGCGCACCGACGTCACCGTCGGAGTGGCGCGGCGCGACGGTGACCGCGAGATTGCCGCGCGACACCTCCTTGGCAGCGTCGATCAGCCGTCGTATCGGCGCAACCAGTCGGTTGGCGAACGCGATGCCGAGCCAGATCGCCGACAGCAGAACCACGACCGTGATGCCGAGGAACAGGATGCCGAACGCGACCTGGATGCCGAACCGGGTCGCCTCCAGCGTTCGATACTCGGCGACGCTTTCGCTCGTCATGGTCAGATAGCGATTGATCTGCGGGTCCAGCGGACGAACGGCAGCCAGGAACAGATCGCCGTACCCGGAAAGTATGGTTACGGCCGCGATTGAATTTGTCGCGCCGGGCGGGAGAATCATCACCTCGTTCGGCCGGCCCTTCGCCTGCGCAAGGACGTCGGGCGGGGGCGTCGGAACGTTGCGCGGGTCGACTCCTTCCGGTTGGGCGACGAGGCTTGCGCCGCCGTCCATCAGGAAGAGCGCGTACAGGTTGCGCTCCTTGGCGAGGGAATTCAGCAGGACCGCGAACCGTTGGGGATCCTCGGAGATCAGCCCCGGCGCGCGCTGCAACTCCCGCTTCACGGCGCCGAGATCGATGCGCAACTGGGTCGCTTGCTGTCCGGCGTAGGCTTGGGCAATCGACAGGGAGTTATCGACGATGGCCCGCGTACGGGTCGAGAACCAGTTGTCGAGGCCGCGGTTGAGGCTGACGCTCGCTGTTATCGCCAGAAGCACGGCCGGTGCCGCCGCAACGAAGCTGAACAGGAGGACGATGCGGACATGCAGACGCGCCGCGGCCCGCCCACGCACACGCGCGAGCAGGAGGCTGATCAGCTCCCAGGCAACGACCAGCATGAGGAAGAAGACCAGTGCGCCGTTGACCGTCGCCGCGATCTGCACGATGTCGGGCGTTGGCGGGACCGGAGTCAGTCCCATCAACACGAAGAATGTCGTTGCCGCTGACGCGAGCGCGAGGATGACCAGGACATAGCCCAACGCCCGCATCAGTCGCGAGAACTCGAAGTGCCCCGGCTGGCGGCCTCGCTCCGCGGCGGATTGTGGCAGGCGTGCCGATTCGGCGGTCATTGCAAAAATGCGAGCTTCCCTGCGGGGTTTCGCAATGGGCTGCGCGTTCCAACAGAGCGAGCCTGGGACCGAATTGCAACAACATTGTGATCAAAAAACAACAAGAAATGCCGCCGAGGGGACAATCACCGGCCGGTACGGATCACCTGGATATCCAGCTCCTTGATCTTCTTGCGCAGCGTATTGCGATTGAGGCCGAGAAGCTCCGCCGCCCTGATCTGGTTGCCCCGTGTCGAGGCCAGCGCCGCGCCGATCAGGGGCGCTTCGACCTCGCGCAGAATGCGATGGTAGAGCCCCGGCGGCGGCAGCGATTCGCCGAATCCCTGGAAGTAGGCGTTTAGGTGCCGCTCGACCGAACCGGAGAGCGTCTCCTTGCCACCGTCGTCGGCCGATGACACGGCCATCGCCGGCTGGTCGAGCTCCGCCTCGATGATGTTCTCGCCAATGGTTTCCTGGGGATAGAGCGCGGTCAGTCGGCGCACCAGGTTTTCGAGCTCGCGCACGTTTCCGGGCCACCGGTAGCGCTTGAGCCATTCCATCGCCGCCGGCTCGATGCGCTTTGCCGGCAGCCCTTCCTTCTCGGCCATGGCGAAGAAGTGCCGCACCAGACTCGGAATGTCCTCACTCCGCTCGCGCAGCGGCGGCAGCCGTATGGGGACCACGTTCAGCCGGAAGAAGAGGTCCTCGCGGAACAGACCCTGGTTGATCAGGATGCGCAGGTCCTTGTTGGTCGCCGCGATGATGCGCACGTCGGTTTTGATCGGGGCGCGGCCGCCGACAGTGGTGTATTCGCCCTGCTGGAGAACGCGTAAGAGGCGGGTCTGTGCCTCCATCGGCATGTCGCCGATCTCGTCGAGGAACAGCGTGCCGCCGTCGGCCTGCTCGAAGCGGCCGGCACTGCGGACGGTGGCGCCGGTGAAGGCGCCCTTCTCGTGACCGAACAGCTCGGC
>CAYTXI010000021.1:0-29119 GCA_964441935.1 uncultured Bauldia sp. | reverse complement strand
AGGCGAGCAACAGCGCATAGGTCATCGCCTGGGTGATGATCGACAAATAGACGCCAGTGACGCGGCTCCTGAAAGCGAACCAGCCGAAAGCGAAGGCAAGCGCGCCCGGCACCAGAACCACCATCAGGGCGGCAAACCAGAACATGTCGAAGCCGTACCAAGTGAACGGCAGCTCCTTCCAGTTGAGGAAGACCATGAAATCGGGAAGCTCGGGATTGCCATAGACGCCGCGCGAGCCGATCTGGCGCATCAGGTACATGCCCATGGCATAGCCACCGAGGGCGAAGAAGGCGCCGTGGCCGAGGGAGAGAATGCCGCAGAACCCCCAGATGAGATCGACCGAAAGTGCGAGCAGCGCGTAGGTCAGGTATTTGCCGGTCAGCGACACTGCGTAGGTCGGCACGTGAAAGGGACTGTCCGGCGGGGCGTAGAGGTTGAGCAGCGGCACGGCGACCGCCAGCGCGACCAGAACGGCGATGACGAAACCGGCGCGCCAATCGAGACCGTCGGCGAAGAAGCGGGCGAGGATCATGCCTCCACCGCCCGGCCGCGCAGCGCGAAAAGCCCGCGCGGGCGCTTCTGGATGAACAGGATGATGAACACCAAGACTAGAATCTTGGCGAAGACGGCGCCCGCGTAGGGCTCCAGCAGCTTGTTGACAACGCCGAGCGACATGGCGCCGACCAAAGTCCCCCACAGATTGCCGACGCCGCCGAAGACGACGACCATGAAGGAGTCGATGATGTAGCTCTGGCCGAGGTTGGGGCTGACGTTGTCGATCTGGGACAGGGCGACGCCGCCAATGCCGGCGATACCGGAGCCGAGGCCGAAGGTCAGCGCGTCGATCCACGGCGTGCGGATGCCCATGGCGCTCGCCATCGCCCGGTTCTGGGTGACGGCGCGCATCTGCAAGCCAAGCGGCGTGCGCCTGAGGATGATCATCAAGGCACCGAAGACCGCCAGCGAGAACACGATGATCGCAAGACGGTTGTAGGTGATGGTGAGGTGGCCGATCTCGGTGGCGCCCGACATCCACGACGGCGTGCCGACCTCGCGGTTGGTGGGCCCGAAGATGGTGCGCACACCTTGCTGGAGGATCAGCGACAGGCCCCAGGTGGCGAGCAGGGTTTCGAGGGGGCGACCGTAGAGAAAGCAGATGATGCCGCGCTCGATGACGATGCCGACAGCGCCGGCGACCAGGAAGGCGAGCGGCAGCGCTATCGTCAACGACCAGTCGAACAGCCACGGCGCGTTGGTGCGGATTACTTCCTGGACGACAAAGGTCGTGTACGCACCGAGCATGACCATCTCGCCGTGGGCCATGTTGATCACGCCCATGACGCCGAAGGTGATGGCAAGGCCGATGGCAGCAAGCAGGAGGACGGAGCCCAGAGACAGGCCGTACCAGACGTCTTGGGCAAGGCCCCAGATGGCAAGCTCGCCCTCGACGGTGGCGATGGCGCCCAGCGCCGCTTGCCTCACCTCGCCCCCGGACGCGGCGGCCGCGGCGGTCAGGATCGACAGGGAATCCTGGCCGCCGCGAGAGGCGAGGATGTCGATCGCCGCGAGCTTGTCAGAGTCGGGCAGCGACGATTCGAGGACCGAGACCGCACGGGCCTGGGCCATGACGGCGGCGATGGCGGGATCGCTCTCGGCCGCGATCGCCTCGTCGAGCAGCTCGATGGCGTCGGGGTCGCCGCTCTTGAAGATCGCCTCGGCGGCTGCGCGGCGCGTGCCGGCGTTGGCGCTCATCAGGGTGAGCGCGCCGAGGGCCGAGCGAATGACGCGACGGAGCTTGTTGTTGACCTTGATCTTGGAGACCTCGCGGCGGCCGGCCTCGCCGGCGGCCTCGCCGGTCAGCGGGTCGGTGAGCCGGTAGTCGCGGCCGACCTGCTCGGCGATGAACACCGCGCCGTCCGAATCGCGGACGTAGAGATCGCCCTCCCCCAGCGCTTCGAGCACCGGCGCGGCGGCCGGGTCGCCGGTGGCGGCGAGCACGTTGATCTGGGCGGCGGTGTCGTCGTAGCTGCCCTCGCCGAGGGCGTTGACCAGGGGGCGGAGGTCGGCCGCCTGAGCAGGGGCCACGAACGTGAAGAGAAGGAGAAGGAGCGTCAACCAGCCAAGCGAAGCGCGCTTACTGCCACTCCCCCATATAGTCGATCTTGACCTCCTCCGTGCGTCGGAGCGTTCGTCTGATCTCGCAGGCGATATTGTCCAATTGGCGCGATGAAGCGTTGATTCCCTGGTGCTCGACGTAGCCGAACCAGCAGTGCTCATGACGGTAGATTTTCCAAGCCGCCTGGGCCCTGCCGATGTTCCGCCGCTGCTCTTCTGTGGCCTCGACGCCCCACCTGTTCTCGGTCTCGGCCAGCGCGCGCTGGATAAGCATGTCGAGTCTCTCGTCGAGCGAGTTGAGTCGGCCTGAGAAACAGAGGGCGCGCTCAAGGTCCGCTCCGTTCACACAATGGCCAAGGATTTCCGCTCGATACGCGTCGTCAACGCGGCGCTCAACTTCGAGTGGGCTTGGAGGTTCGTCGGCAACGGCGCCGGACGCGGCAGCGGCGAGGAGAACAGCAGCGAGAACGCGGACCATCTTCGACCCCGGCTGACAAGAAGAGGCATGGAAGGCCCTCTTAGTATGTTGAAGTTTCGGCTGTCCAGTCGATGCAAAGCGGAGGGGAGGCCGGAGCCACCGGCCTCCCCAGGTCAGGCATCGCGTGCCTTAGGAGCCTTTGCCGCCACACTTGCCGGTGGCGGTGTTGAAGTTGCCGCAGGACAGCGGCGGCCGCCAATCGGCGATGAGGTCCTTCGAGTCGGGGAGGTAGTCCGACCACTCGTCACCGACGACGAGACCGGAGGTCTCCCAGACGATGTCGAACTGGCCGTCGTCCTGGATCTCGCCGATCAGCACCGGCTTGGTGATGTGGTGGTTGGGCATCATGGTGGAGAAGCCGCCGGACAGGTTGGGCACCGACACGCCGACGATGGAGTCGATGACGGCGTCGGGATCGGTGGTGCCGGCCTTCTCCACCGCCTCCACCCACATGTTGAAGCCGATGAAGTGGGCCTCCATCGGGTCGTTGGTGACGCGCTTGTCGTCGCCGATGAACGCGTGCCAGGCGTCGATGAAGTCGTAATTGATGTTGGTGTCGACGGACTGGAAATAGTTCCAGGCGGCGAGGTGGCCGACCAGCGGCGCGGTGTCGAGACCGGCAAGTTCCTCCTCGCCCACGGAGAAGGCGATCACCGGGATGTCCTCGGCGGCGACGCCCTGGTTGCCGAGCTCCTTGTAGAAGGGAACGTTGGCGTCGCCGTTGATGGTCGAGACCACCGCGGTCTTCTTGCCGGCGGAGCCGAACGCGCTGATGTCGGAGACGATCGTCTGCCAGTCGGAGTGACCGAACGGCGTGTAGTTTATCATGATGTCTTCGTCGGCGACACCCTTGGCCTTGAGGTAGGCCTCGAGGATCTTGTTGGTGGTGCGCGGATAGACGTAGTCCGTGCCGGCGAGCACCCAGCGCTCAACGGCTTCCTCGTTCATCAGGTAGTCGACAGCCGGGATCGCCTGCTGGTTGGGCGCGGCGCCGGTGTAGAAGACGTTGCGCTGGCTCTCCTCGCCCTCGTACTGGACGGGATAGAAGAGAAGACCGTTCAGCTCCTCGAACACCGGCAGAACCGACTTGCGGCTAACCGAGGTCCAGCAGCCGAAGACGGCAGCGACCTTGTCGACCTCGATCAGCTCGCGCGCCTTCTCGGCGAACAGCGGCCAATCGGAGGCGGGATCGACAACCACCGGCTCGAGCTTCTTGCCGAGCAGACCGCCTTTCTCGTTCTGCTGCTCGATCAGCATGAGCATCACGTCCTTGAGGGTGGTCTCGGAGATCGCCATCGTGCCGGACAGCGAATGCAGGATGCCGACCTTGATGGTGTCCTCCTCGGCGAGGACGGGATTGGCGAGCGGCACCGTAAGGGCCGCCGCGACCGCGGTCGCGCATGCGGCCTTGCGTATTGTCGTCATGGAACTCCCCCTGTTGATCGGACGTCTCGGGAGGACGCCGTTAACCGTCCCGCAATTCGCGTGCCAGCGGGCCGAAAGGAAGAGCGCTTGTGTTTCGGGCAATCAGCGTACGGACATGCCGCTTTAGTTGGCAGTGCAACATCGGGTTTGACTAAGAAACGAGCGGGCGCGGCGCCGGCGCGCCTCCCGGGCGCGCGTTGCTGGTCCATGTCGGAAGGAATGACGATGTTCCCCGCGGTCGGGACCGTCAGGTGCCCGACGACCACGGACCGTGCAGACCCTTGGCGTCGCTGTCGATGCGTTCGAAGCCGTGGGCGCCGAAAAAGTCGCGTTGCGCCTGGATAAGATTGGCGGTGGTGCGCACGGTCCGCGACAAGTCGAAGTACGCAAGCGCCGAAGCGAGCGCCGGAACCGCGATGCCATGAAGCGAAGCTTCGGCGACGACTCGCCGTAGGGCGGCTTCCATTTCCTCGAGCAAGCTGGCAAAGGGCTCAGCCATCATCAGGTTGGCGATGGCGCCGTCGCCGGAATACGCCTTGGCGATATCGTCGAGGAATGCCGAGCGGATGATGCAGCCGGCCCGCCAGATGCGTGCCACGGTGCCGAGCGGCAGATTCCAGTCCCAGGTTTCGGAAGCGACGGCCATAACGGCGAAGCCCTGGGCGTAGGCGGCGATCTTGCCGGCGAGCAGCGCCCGCTCGAGCAGGCCGAGAGCATCGGCACGGTCGCCGAGGGCGCCCTCGAGCTTCGACGCCGGAGGGCCGAACCGCTCGGCGGCGGCGAGGCGTTCCTTGCGGCGGGCCGACAGGCCGCGGGCGGCGACCGCTGCCTCTATGACCGTTGCCGGGATCCCGAGGTCCTGTGCCTCCATCGCCGACCAGCGCCCGGTGCCCTTCTGGCCGGCGGTGTCGAGGATCACGTCGACGAGCGGTTTGCCGGTCTTGTCGTCGGACGTGGCGAGGACGGTGGCGGTGATTTCGACCAGGTAGGACTGCAGGCGACCGTCGTTCCACGCGGAGAAGACCTCCGCCATCTCAGACGGCGACAGGCCGAGTCCGTCGCGCATGATGCCGTAGACCTCGGCGATCATCTGCATGTCGGCGTATTCGATGCCGTTGTGGATCGTCTTAACGAAGTGACCGGCGCCGTCCGGGCCGACACGAGCTGCGCACGGCTCGCCGCCGAACCTAGCGGCGATCGCCCGAAAAACGGGCTCGACCCGGTACCAGGCGGCTTCATCACCGCCGGCCATGATTGAGGGACCGTGGCGGGCGCCCTCCTCGCCGCCGGAGACGCCGACGCCGAGGAACCCGAGCCCGCGCGCAGCGAAGGCTTCGACCCGGCGGCGGGTGTCGCGGAAATTGGCGTTGCCGGCGTCGATCAGTAGATCGCCGGCGCTGAGCGCAGCAGCAAGGGCATCGGCGGTCTCATCGACCGCCGCGCCGGCTTGCACCATGACAACGACCGGGCGCGGGGGCGCGATGGCGGCGGCGAGCTCTTTCATTGTGTGGCAAGGCCTTAGCTTCGCCGCAAGGTTGCCGGCGCCTGCGGCGAAGGCATCGGTCTTGGCCGTCGTGCGGTTGTAGACGGCGACCGTGTGACCCTTCTCCGCCATGTTCAGCGTGAGGTTGGCGCCCATCACGCCGAGGCCGACGAGGCCGATGTCCGCCATGGCCATTTCAGACGATATCCCCTGGGCACTTGGCGCCGAAACGCGCGATGGTTGGCGGGCCATAACCCACGCGCCTATTGCCGTCAAACCAACGGCCGCCAACGGTAGGCTCTACACTCCCAGTTCGTGCTCGCCGCGATCGAGGATCAGGGGGACGATCAGGTCTTCCTCGTCGGCGAGGTGACGGTCGAGCAACTTGAGCAGCCGTTCAGTGGCGTCGGCGTATTCGTCGCAGATCGCCCGCAACCGGTCGGTGTCGGCGGCAGGCGTGAGCAAGAAAGCTTTGGCAGCCTCGGCCAACCCGTCCATGGTGCCGTGGATGACCTCGTGATCCCGCTCCAGAACCTCGAAGCCCCTGACCAGGCGCGGCTCGGCGTCGCCGAACAACGGGAAAAACTGGAAGTCCTCGATCTGGTGGTGACCGTTAAGGTGGGACAGGAACATCTGAAGACGCGGCGCGAACCAGGAGCCAAAGCGCTCGTGGGTGACCCGGCCTTCCCTGAGGTCGACCGTGGCCGCGCCAAGCGTGCCGCCGAAGCGGCGGAAATCGGCATGGATGTCCAACCAGAACCGGGTAAGCGCCCCAAGATTGACGTGGGTCGGCCACACCTCTCGCGGATATTGCTCCAGCAAGAAACGCAGCTCGGTGGGCCAGCCGGACCGGTTCTGGATATCGAGCGTCATCGCGCACTCACGGAAAAGCGTTGGGCGAGGAGGTCGAACCGCTATATGGAGCGAACGCACGACCGATGCCACCACCCGTAGGTCTGCGAGCGGCATGAGCGCGATCAACTACCTGACGACCATCGAATTCGGCGCGGGGGTGCTGGCCTCCCTCGCCGACGCGGTTGCGAATCTCGGTGTTACGCGCCCGCTTGTGGTCAGCGACCACGGAGTGGCCGCGGCGGGGATCGTCGACCGGGCAGCGGCGCTGCTGCCGAAGGGTGCGCCGGCGTTCCTCGACGTGCCCACGAATCCGACCGAGGCGGCGGTCAAGGCGGGGCTGGTCGTCTATCGCGCCAACGGCTGCGACGGCCTCGTCGCTATCGGTGGGGGGTCGCCGATCGATCTTGCGAAGGCCGTGGCATTGATGGCGACACATCCGGGAACGCTCGAGCAATACGCCGCGATCTACGGTGGCGTCGAGCGGATCGGGCCGGTGGTACCCGTTATCGCCATCCCGACGACCGCCGGCACCGGGGCCGAGGTCGGCCGAGCGGCGCTGATCACGCTCAGCGACGGCCGCAAGCTCGGGCTGATCAGCCAACACATGATCCCGAAGCAGGCGATTTGCGATCCAGAGTTGACGGTCGGGCTGCCGCCATGGCTGACAGCCGCGACCGGCCTCGACGCCCTGTCGCACTGCATCGAGACGCTGTTCTCGCCGCGCTTCAATCCGCCGGCGGAAGCGATCGCCCTCGACGGAGCCGGACGCATCTGGCGCAATATCGGGGTCGCAGTGAGCGACGGTACCGACGTCAGCGTGCGCGCCGAGATGATGATGGGTGCGGTCGAGGGCGGGCTGTCGTTTCAGAAGGGGCTTGGTGCGGTCCACGCCCTCAGCCACGCGCTTGGCGGCCTGCCAAAACCGCAACTCCATCACGGGACGCTGAATGCGATCCTGATGCCGCCAGTCGTGCGCTTCAACGTCGCTCACGTCGGCGACAAGATCGACCGGCTCAAGGCGGCGATGGGGCTTGCCGCCTCGGCGGACCTTGCCGACGAGCTAGACCGGCTGAACGAACGCCTCGGCATTCCGGCTGGCCTGAAAACGCTCGGCGTAGATGCGAGCGTATTCGACTGGGTCATCGAGCGAGCGCTCGCCGACCACAGCCACGCGACCAACCCGCGCGAAGCGACGGCGGCCGATTACGGAGCATTGCTCGAAGCGGTGATGCGCTAGGTGCGGGCGGGCGCTAACCAGCGAACCGCGTCACTCAAAAGCCTGCTAATCACAGCAGCCAGTGCGGCAAGGCAAGGGTGATCGCGGGAAACGCGACCAATAGCGCTACGCGTACGATCTCCGAAGCGAAGAACGGCATGACGCCCTTGAACGTCTCGCGCATGGGCACGTCCTTGGCCAACGAGTGGATGATGAAGACGTTGAGGCCGACCGGCGGCGTTATGAGACCGAGCTCGACCACGACGAGCGCGAGGACACCGAACCAGATCTCAAGATCATCCGGCGGCAACCCAAAATCCAGGCCGGTAATCACCGGCCAGAAGAAGGGGATAGCGAGGATGATCATCGACAAGCTGTCCATGAGCATGCCGAGGATGATGAAGAGGACGATTACCAGAACGAGGATGGCCATAGGCGGCAGCCCGCTGCCGTGCAGAAGGTCGGCGACCGCCTGGGGCACGCCGGCGCGGGTCATGAAGATCGACAGGAGCGTGGCGCCGAACAGGATCAGGTAGATGAAGCCGGCCGTGCGGGCGGTCTCGAGGAGGGCGTCGATGAGGTCGCGGAACGTGAGCCGGCGTAGCGCGTAGCCATGCAAGGCTACGAGGAAGGCACCAATGGCGGCGGCGGGAGTCGGGCTGTAGAGACCGACATAGATGCCGCCGATGACAATGCCAAAAATCACCGTCGCCGGCAGCAGGGCAAGGGTCCCGTCGATGAGCTCGCGGCGCGAAACCGGTTCGCCGCGCGGGCCGGCATCGGGACGGATGCGCACATAGATGGCGATGGTGGCGATGAACATGAGGATGGCGAGAATGCCCGGAACCAACGCCGCCTTGAACAGAGTGATGATGTTGGCCTCGATGATGACCGCGTAGACGATCAGGACCACCGACGGCGGGATCAATATGCCGAGCGTACCGCCGGCGGCGATGGAGCCGGTGGCGAGCGATGGCGCGTAGTTCAACCGGCGAAGCTGCGGCAGGGCGACCTGACCCATGGTCGAAGCCGTCGCAAGTGACGATCCGCAGACGGCCCCGAATCCCCCGCAAGCGGCAACGGTGGCCATGGCAACGCCACCCCGTAGCCGGCCCAACCAGGCGTTGGCGCCGCGGAAAATGTCACGGCTGAGCCCGGAGCGCGACGCCAACGCCCCCATCACGAGAAACAGCGGTAGAACCGTCAGGTCGTAGTTGGAGAATTGCGTGTAGGCGAGGTTTTTGAGTTGGGCCAGCAAGACCTTGGGACCGTTCATCCAGGTCATGCCGGCGGCACCGACGACGATCATTGCATAAGCGATCGGCACCCTGACGACGAGCAGGGCGACCATCGCGGCAAGGCCGATCGCTCCAATTTCGAAGTTTGACATGCTGCTCGCGCCCCCCGCCGCTACCGGGACGGCCTGGTCAATGCACCCACACGCCCGTCCGCACCCCGATCACGGCTTCTCTCATCGTGATCAGGGCGGCTACGAAGAGGAGGGCCAACGAAAACAGAGCCGGTGGATACGCGGTCCAGACCGGAAGTTGGATGGATATCATGGCTTCGCGGTACTGGATGGAATCCTGCATTCCGTACCACATCCGCCAGAATAGCAGCACGGCCAACACGGCCGCGAGGATCGAGGCGAACACCGCCATTGCCGCCTTGGCACGCGCGCCGGCACGTTCGGTAAAGACATCGACGGTGACGTTGGCGAAGGTGAGCTGTGCATATGGAAGGAAAGTGAATATGGCGATCGCAACGCCATGCCTGGCGAGGTCATAGTCTCCGGGGATCGTTCTATCGAGGAAGATGCGCGACGTGGCGCTTAGCGCCGTGAGCAAAACGAGCGCGACCAGGATGAACCCGCCAAGCAAGGCCCAGTACTTGATGACAGAGCGGGCAAGGCCGATCGGCCTTGCCCACCCCGTCGTTTCAAGACCGCTTGAGCGGCCGTCGCTCATGCCGGCGGCCTACATTTGCCCGCTATGTGCGGCGACAGCCGCCACGGCGGCATCGTAGAGCTCCTGCCCGGGCAAGCCCTCGGCGGTGGCTTCGTCGATCCAGCGCTGGTTGACCGGCTCCAGCGCCTCCCTAAACGCCGCCATCTCCTCCTCAGTGAGGACGATGTGCTCGTTCGGATTGGTGTCCTTGGGGTCGTTGAGAGCAGCCTGAAGACCACCGTCTTCAGCGCCGCGCCAGGCCTCGCCGACGAAACGCGCGAATTCCTCGCCGGAGTTCCGGTCGATCACTTCCCTCAAATCGTCGGGCAGGCTGTTGTAGCTGTCGAGGTTCATCGAGATCTGGAAGGTGGTCGTGCCAAAGCGCTCGTTGGCGGGTCCCTCGATCAGGTATTTGGATTGCTGCTGGATGCCAAACGCCGGAACGATCTCCCATGGAATGAACGCACCGTCGATCTCGTTGGTCTCGAACCGCTGTGCGATTTCGGCGACACCGGTTTGAACCGGATCGGCACCCAATGCCTGAATAAGCCAGGCGCCGCTTCGCGACGGAATGCGCATGCGGAGCCCGGCAACGTCGTCCGGCGTGCGCACCTCTTTGCTCTTCATCACCATGCCCTGGCCGGCGTGCACATGGAGAACGATGACCTTCACGCCCGGATACTCGGTGGCGAGGTACTCATCGAACAGGTCGCGCATGGCGAGGTTGGTCGCGACCAGATCGCCGTTGTAGACACCAGGCAGCTCGAACACCTCGGTACGCGGATAGACGCCCGGAGTGTAGCCGTTCACGGTCCACACGATATCGGCGATACCATCGCGTACATGGCCGGCAAGCACGCGGGGGTGAGCGCCAGCCTCAAGCCCCACGGACGGAATGATGTCGATCTTGATGCGGCCGCCCGAATCTTCCTCGACCGCCTTGACCCACGGTTCGATCATGTTCTTCTGCGCCGGTGAACCCGCCGGCAGGACGTGCTCGAAGGTGAACGTGAACTCCGGCTCCTGGGCGAACGCGCCGCCGCTGAAGACGGGAATCGCCAGCGCGCCGACGGCTGCACCAAGCAGGTGTCTGCGATTAAGCATCGGTTGTTCCTCCATTCGCTGCCCGCAAGGACAGATATCACCGGCCTGGTTGGCGGATTTGGTGCGCCGCTTCCGGCCGTGTTGTTCGCTTTTCGAACACCGGCTTGCACCTGCCGGTGGCGTTGTTTCATTCATAGCCCACGCTGACTGAGACCGCCACAGGGTCGCGTTCGGCCGGCCGCCCCGCGCTCCGCCGCAATCGCCCGTCGCCAAGTCATGCGAGGCCGTCTGTGATTCTCCGCAGAAGATGAAGGAACTCGGGCTTGCCCTCGCCAACGATCTCGTCGAGCTTGCGATCGTGCTCGGCGGCGTGGACCATCAGCCGGCGCAGTATCATTTCGCCGTGACGGGTCAGCGTCAGCGACACGCTGCGGCGGTCGGTTTTCGACGGCCGGCGCCTGACCAGCCGGTCCCTCTCGAGATCCTGGATGAGCGGCGTGACGGACGACTTGTCGCGCGCGATGGCGCGGCTGAGCTCGCTCTGGGTGATGCCGGGGTTGTTGTGGATGACCGTCATGGCGGCGAAGCGTCCCGGCTTTAGGCTGCGAACCCCGACGCTGCGGGCGAACGCGCGAAACGATGCATCCTGAGCAAGACGCAAATGAAAACCGATGAACTCGTCGAGTCGGCCAAGCCGCGCGCCGGCGGTGCGCATGGACGGTTGCGCCGTCGGCCCACCGGCGGTGCGGCGACGGGCGGATACGGTCACGTCGTCCTTGTGCATCCGACCCGGTTCCTGACGACTACGATGGTCGGGGCTGGAGCGGGTGAAGGGAATCGAACCCTCGTATGCAGCTTGGGAAGCTGCCGTTCTGCCATTGAACTACACCCGCTAAGGCGACAACTTGAAAGGCGGCGCGCAGCCTCTGTCAAGAGCATCGGCGAGGTAGACACGGGGTTGGACGACACCGCGGCTCTCGCCATATAAGGGCGGCGCGAGGGTCACCGGCCCCAATTGGAGAGGCGCATGAACAAGGATTTGGTGGTCCGGTTCCTGGGCGGCTCCCCGGCCAGCGTCATCATCAGGCTGGTCGTGCTGTCCTTCGTTCTTGGCGTCATACTGACAGCGCTCGGTGTCTCACCCTTCGACATCGTTAACAGCTTCCAGCGGCTTGCTTGGCGCCTCTACAACATGGGCTTCGACGCGCTTGTGTGGATTTGGCGCTATTTCCTGATAGGGGCAGTGATCGTCTTCCCGGTGTGGCTCATCATGCGAGTGGTCAAGTTCGGCCGCCGCGGCAGCTCTGGCATTTAGGCGTCGAGACCCGCCCAGCGATCCGCTTCGCGGCCGACAACATCGGCGATCGAAACCACACCCTCACGGTCGAGCCGTTCGGCAAGGCCGGTCACGATGCGTCGGGCGAGGCCCGGGCCTTCATAGATCATGCCGGTGTAGACCTGCACCAGATCGGCCCCGGCGGTGATCTTGTCCCAGGCGGTGGCGGCGGAATCGATGCCGCCGACGCCGACGAGGACAAGATCGTTGCCCGCCAAGCGGCGGACCTTGGCCAGCGCAACCGTGGAGCGGTGGAATAGCGGTCGGCCCGATAAGCCGCCGGATTCGCCGGCGCGGTCTCGGTCCGTGAGACCGTCGCGCGTCACGGTGGTGTTGGCGACGATCATGCCGTCGATCCCCACCGACAGCGACGTCTCGACAGTCGCGGCGAGCGCGGCAGCGTCGAGGTCGGGCGCGATCTTGACGAGAATGGGAATCCGCCTGGCCGCGGCGTCGCGTGCCCGGGCCAGGCGGGCAAGCAGATCAGACAGGGCGGCGCTCGCCTGGAGGTCGCGGAGGCCGGGCGTGTTGGGGGAGGAAACGTTGACGGCGAGATAGTCGGCGACGGCGGCGAAGCGGGAGACTCCCGCAACGTAGTCGGCGGCGCGATCCGCGCTGTCGCGATTGGGGCCAACGTTGACGCCGACAATTCCGCGACCGCGGCGCGCCGCGAGCCGCCGGGCGACGACGTCGAAGCCGTCGTTGTTGAAGCCGAGCCGGTTGATCACTGCCCGATTGCGCGGCAGCCGGAAGACACGCGGGCGCGGATTGCCCGCCTGGGGCCGCGGCGTGACGGTGCCAACCTCGACGAAGCCGAAGCCGAGACCGAGAGCGGCATCGGTAACTTCGCCGTTCTTGTCGAAACCGGCGGCAAGGCCGAGGGGATTGGGAAAGTCGAGGCCGAGAAGGTGGCGGGCGAGACGCGCGTCGCTCGGGCGGGGACGTGGCGCCGGCCCCCTCGCGAGGACGCGCACGGTGAGCCGGTGCGCTGCCTCGGCATCGAGAAGGAAGATGAGCGGGCGAAGGAGGCTGTAGATCACCGTGGAATCTCAGGGAGGCGCAGCGGCCGTCCCGCTTCCGGGCATGCACGGCCGGACTCGGCCCGTGACCCTATCGGCGGTTGCCGTGTCCGGGCAAGCGGCGCGACGGGGGCGGCGGGTCGTGCTAGGCTCTCTCTCGGGAGGCCGCCCGCTGATCGCACGGAGGTCGGGTCTATGCGCCGCCCGTTGATCGTTATTGCCGGCATTCTCGTGGCGGTCGCGCCGGCCATCGCCAATGAGGCGGCGCTAGGCGCCGGGCGCTACCAAATCGCGCCCGCCGAAGACGGCTTCACACGCCTCGATACCGCGACGGGGTCGATCTCACACTGCGGCAAGCGCGCGGGGGTGTGGCAATGCGAGCCGCTTGACACAACGGACGACGCGCTCCGAGTGAAGCTCGACGAGCTGAGCGGCGCGGTGGAGCGCCTCTCAGACGACTTGGACGTGCTTGGCGCGCGGGTCGAGGCCCTCGCCGCCCGGCTCGATGCCCTTGCCAATCGAACGGCCGCGAACGTTCGCTCCACACCCGAGGAGCAGGCGCGGCGTGCCGACGAGGCGCTGAACTTCGCCGAGAAGGTCATGCGCCGGTTCTTCGATCTCGTGCGTGAGATGAAACGCGCCGAGGAAGGCGACCGCATCTGACTGGCCGCCGTCCTATGGCACGCGTGTTTTGAACGATTCCGTCGCCCTGACCAATTCGTCGATGATGCCGGGCTCGGTCATGGCGTGGCCGCAGTCGGCGACGATGCGGAGATCCGCCTGTGGCCACGCCTGGTGCAGGTCCCACGCGTTTGCTACCGGCGTGCACAAATCATAACGACCGTGGACGACGACGCCGGGAATATCGGCGATGCGGCCCGCATTGGCGATCAACTGACCGTCGAATTCGAAGAAGCCGCGGTTCTGGAAGTAGTGGCACTCGATGCGGGCAAAGGCGACGGCGTAGCGCGGCTCGCCGAAGGCGGCGACGCGCGCGGGATCCGGCAGCAGCGACAGCGATGCGCCCTCCCACATCGACCATGCGCGGGCGCAAGCTAGTCGCTCCGCTTCGTCGGGGCCGGTGAGGCGGCGGTGGTAGGCGGCGATCAGATCGCTGCGTTCGGCCTCCGCGATCGGCTTGACGTACTCGGCGAAGGCCTCGGGCAGGAGCCGGGAGGCGCCCTCTTGATAGAACCATTCGAGCTCCCAGCGGCGGAGCGTGAAGATGCCACGCAGGATCAGTTCGCTGACCCGCTCCGGGTGGGTCTCCGCGTAGGCGAGCGCCAGGCAGGAGCCCCAGGAGCCACCGAAGACCTGCCAGCGCTCAATGCCGAGATGATTGCGGATTGCCTCAATGTCGGAAACGAGGTCCCACGTCGTGTTCTCTTCGAGTTCGGCGTAAGGGGTGGAGCGGCCGCAGCCGCGCTGATCGAATAGCACCATGCGGTAATGGGCCGGGTCGTGGAAGCGTGGCATGGTCGGGCTGATGCCGGCTCCCGGACCGCCGTGGAGGACAACAACGGGCTTGCCCTGGCGATTGCCATACTCGGCCACATGGATCTCGTGCAGCGGCGACACCTTGAGACGGTGGGTGGCGAGGGGAGCGATCTCAGGAAACAACCTGCGGCGCTGTTCGCTCATGGTCAACTTTCGCCCTCCTGGACAATCGGCGCACCGCCCGGACGCCTGATCGCATCGAGGATGTTGTGGTGGCGGTGGGTCGGCGGCGCGGTCGCCAGACTGACCGCGACAAGCGCAGCAAGGCCAACCGGCAGGCCAACGATGGCCGACGATATTTCAGATAGGCCAAGTCGATGCGGATCGAGCGCGCCGAGCGGAACGAGATCAGGGTAGCGGTGAGCGAGCACAAGCGCCGCGGTCGCGACGAAGCCAGCACCCATGCCGGCAACGGCCCCCCAGGCGTTGGCCCGCCGCCACCAGACCGCGGCAAGTAACGCCGGGAACAGACCACCGGCCGAAAGCGCGATTGCCGCCGATGCGAGGGCAAAGGCGTCGTCGAAACGCTCGGCGGCAATCCAGGCGGCCGCGACAACCACGGCGACGATCAGGAGCCGGGTTACGGCGAGCTTGCGTCCGGCCGAGGCTCCAACAGCGATCAGGCGGCCATAGAGGTCGTGGCCGAGGGCGCTTGCGACGGCAAAGGCGATGGCGCTGGCGGCGGCGAGGGCTGCGGCGAGTGCGCCGACGACAATCAGGACGCCAAGCACATCGGGCAAGCCGACAATTCCCGCCCAAGCGAGCACGATCGCATCGCCGCTGACGGCAATGTCGCGGGCGGCGAGGCTGTCAACCGAGCCGAGCGTTTCCAGGCACGTGATGCTGACTGTGAGGACCGACTTGGCATCGGCTCCACATATCCTGACGAGGCCCAGTTCGCCGAAAGTGAACACCCACGCCGGAAGCGCGTCAACGGCGCTGCCGACGAGGTCGGCGAGAATCGATATTCGCGCAAACGCCGCATAGGCAGGAGCGGTGAGCGCGATGACCAGGACGAAGACCAGCGACCAGCCGACCGACCAGCGGGCAGAATCGACGTCTGTCACCGTGGCGCTGCGCATAAGGAGATGCGGCAGGACCGCGACGCCGGCGGCAAGCGAGATAATAGTCGCAAAGAAGCCGAAGGCCGTGGTTGGTGCGTCCGGCAGGAAGAGCTCGGGCAAGATGCCCGTCGGGCCCCCAGCGCCGGCGTTCGCCGCCGTTCCTGCCAGCTCCAACGCGTAGCCGAAGGTGAGCGGTGGGATCGGCACCGAGAAAGCTCCCGCCGAGACGAACACCGACGGCAGCACGAACGCCAGTGCCAGTACGATGTACTGGACAATGCCGGTTACGGTGACGGCCTGCATCCCTCCGAGGAGCGTGGCGGAAAGCACCAGAACCGCCACGGTCGTCACGGCAGCCGTCGCCGAGACGTCGAACAGCAAGGTGCCGACCAAAGCCGCGATGGCCATCGCAGCGGCGAGCGCGGCGATCAGCGACACCGCCACGATGACGGCGGCAAGCGGACGCACGAGGGGACCGCCAAAGCGTGCAGCAAGAAAACCAGCAATGCCCTGTGCGCCAGACTTGCGGAAATACGGCGCAAACAAAACCGCCAGCATCAAGAAACCGAACGACCAGCCGAGCGTGAACGCCACGGCCGCGTGCAGGTCGGCGAAAAACAGGCCCGCGAGGCCGAGGTAGACGGCCCCGGACATGAAGGCGGCAGCGCTCGCCATGCCGTTGGCGACCGGCGGCACCGCCCGCCCGGCAAGGTAGAAGGTCGACATCTGCATGGTGCGGGTCGCGACTCCGGCGACGAGGAAGGTGAGGAGCGTTGCGCCCGTTAGGATGACGCCGATGGCCGCGCCGGGGAGTCCGAAATTGCCGAGCAGCGCCAAAACAACGATCAGAACCACGAAAGCGGCGGTGAACAGGATCGCGACCCTGCCGAAGACAGCGGCGGCATAGCTGCCTGCCATCGCCTCTGCCCCCCGCTAGTCCTCGATCACGTCGTAACGGTGATCGAGGGCGCGCTGGCGATCAGCGAACCAGAATACCGCCACTGCCAGCACGATCGGCGAAACGAGTGCGATCAAGAACGAGCCGATCGGCAACGCGAGCAGACTGCCGCGATCGAGCGAATCGGCAAACAGAAACGGAAGGCATGCGACAGCCGCCAACACGGAGAGTACGGTTGCGGCGAGTCTGACGGTCGCGCGCCACCAGACCACCTGATTCTCGTCGGCCACCGGCTTCTCCTTTCGTCGTCAGGCCCGAATCGACCGCACCCTGGCAGAGATTCGCACGGCGGGGCGCGCTTGGCACGACCTGGTCGCGCGACTTTTGTCCGGCATCGTACTGGATTGTGCGGCAACGCACCCGGGGCTAGGAAGACGCCTGTGCCGCCGCAACCTGCGGCAGCCTGCGCCGCTGGGAACCGAGGGAGGTCAAATGCTCAAGGAATTCCAGGAATTTGCGCTGAAAGGAAACATGGTCGACCTGGCCGTCGGCGTCATCATCGGCGCGGCGTTCGGTGGTCTCGTCCAGTCGGTCGTAAACGACCTCTTGATGCCGATCATCGGACTGATCACTGGCGGCATCGATTTCTCGCAGATGTACGTCCAGCTCAGCGGCGAGGTGCAGCCAACGCTCGAGCAGGCGCGCGAGGCCGGCGCGACGCTGGCCTACGGCAACTTCATTACGCTGCTCATCAACTTCCTGATCGTCGCCTGGGTCCTGTTCTTCGTGATCAAGGCGATGAACCGGCTGAAGCGCAATCCGCCCCCGGTGCCGGAAGCGCCGCCGAAGCCTTCGGCCGAGGAGAAACTGCTCGGTGAAATCCGCGACCTCCTGGCAAAGGGGCAGAACGCCTGAGCCACGCGGCGGTTCGATTGCAGCCGCAATCGGATAAGCTCTCGCTCGTACGGTCGCCGCGGCAACCCGCTGCGGCGGCCGGAACCTACCCATGTGCTACGGACAGCCCGTGCAGCCGGAGCAACTTCTCGCCGCGCTTCGCGCGGAGGCCCGCGACGCCCCGGAGAGCGGGATCGTCGAGGTCTTCAACTATGGCCGCGGCCGCAAAGGCCTGATCCCGCTCTGGGTGGGCGAAGGCGATCTGCCGACGCCGGAATTCATCTGGAACGCGGCGGCCACCTCACTCAGGGCCGGCGAGACCTTCTACACCTACCAACGCGGGTTGCCGGATCTCAGGGAGGCGCTCGCCCGCTACCACCAGCGGATCTACGGCCGGCCGTTCACGGCAGAGCGCTTCTTCGTCACCGGCGGGGGGATGCAGGCGATCCAGATCGCATGCCGGATGATCGCCGGCACGGGCGACGAGGTGCTGGTGCCGACGCCGGCGTGGCCCAATATCACGGCGGCGATCGGCATCACTGGCGCGCGGCCGGCGCCGGTCCCACTCACCTTCGGCAACGCCGGCTGGACACTCGACATCAATCGAGTGATCGCCGCGGCCGGTCCAAAGACGCGGGCGATCTTCATCAACTCGCCGTCCAACCCGACTGGATGGACGGCCAGCATCGACGAAATCCACGCGATCGTCGACTTCGCCCGCAGCCGCGGTCTGTGGATCGTCGCCGACGAGGTCTATCACCGCTACTTCTACGCTGGCGATCGCGCGCCGTCGTTCTATGACGTGAGCGACCCGGACGAACAGGTGCTCTTCGTCAACACCTTTTCGAAGAACTGGGCCATGACCGGCTGGCGCATCGGCTGGCTGTCCGCCCCAGTGGCGCTCGGCAATGTGATCGAGAACCTGATCCAGTACTCGACCTCCGGCGTCGCCGCCTTCATGCAACGGGCGGCACAGGTGGCGGTCGAGACCGGCGAGGATTTCGTCAAGTCGATGGTCGAGCGGGCGCGCCAAGGCCGCGAGATCGTGTGCGAGGGACTAGCGGCGACGGGACGGGTGCGCTTCGCCGAGCCGGACGGGGCGTTCTATCTGTTCTTCGCCGTCGACGGCGAGCCGGACACCGCCAAGCTGGGCCTCACCCTGGTGGACGAGGCCAACGTCGGGGTGGCGCCGGGTACGGCTTTTGGCGAGGCCGGGCGCGGCTTTATGCGGCTCTGTTTCGCCCGCAATGCACGGCAGCTCGAGGAAGCGACGACGCGGCTGGCGGGGTGGCTAAAGCGGTGAACGATCCTGCCGTTCCCCCTGACAAGGCAATCGATCGGGCGACGGTTATCCGGCGCCTGGGCCTGACTGTCCTGACCCTCGTTATCGCGGCGATCGGCGGCAGCGCGTTCACTCTTCTGACGCTGCCGGCCGGCTGGCTCACCGGAGCGATGGTGGCGGTCGCCGCGGCGGCCACGGCGGGTGTCCGGGTCGTCTACCCCACGCGGCTCAGAAACGTGATCTTTGTCCTCCTTGGCTCGTCGCTCGGTGCCGGCGTATCGCCGGAGCTCATCGGCCACGTCGGCGATTGGCCACTGACCATGGCAATCGTACTGGTCAACGTCGCCGCGGTTCAGCTCGCCTGCCAATTCTTCCTCAGCCGTGTCGCAGGGTGGGATCGCCAGACGGCGTTCTTCGCCGCGGTCCCCGGAGTAACCAGCTATGTCCTCGCGCTAGCCCTGCCGACGGGCGCCAACATCCCGCGCATCGCCCTCTCGCAGACTGTTCGTCTCTTCCTGCTCGTCGGATTAGCGCCGAGTGTGCTCGCGGCACTCGAGGGCGCGATCAGCACATCTCGGCCGATCGGCGGTGTCGACGACTTCGCGCTGACGTTGATCGCCGGCACCGTGGGGGGCCTTATCTTTCGCTTCGTCGGCGTGCCGGCCGCACCGATGATCGGCGCGATGGTGGCGAGCGGCATCGTCCACGGTGCCGGTCTGGCTTCTGGCTACTTCCCGCAACCTCTGCAAATCGGGCTGTTCGTCGCCTTGGGCGCGCTGATCGGCAGCCGCTTCGCCGGCACGACCTTCGCCACGCTGCGCGGCACGCTAGCGGCTTCTCTTGGCTCGTTCGCAGTGGCCATCACCGTCGCCGGTCTCAGCGCCTGGCTGACGGTGGCTTTCACAGGCCAATCATTCGGTGAGGTGGCGCTGGCCTTTGCACCGGGCGGCATCGACGTGATGACGACGATGGCGTTCGCCCTCCATCTCGATTCAACCTTCGTGGCGGCCCACCAGCTGGCGCGGTTCTTCGTGATTGCCGTCTATGCGCCGGTGTTCGCGCGCTCGCCGCGCAAAACCAACCGCGCCGACAGCGCACGTGGTGGCAGACCGCCCGCGCCTTGAAGCGTCGTCATGGAAGGACTTCCCGCAATTGAGTTGGGCCCAGAGGTGGCGCCACAGCGTCAACCGCCGGCGGGCGGAAAAACGCCGAGGCGCGCGTTGCCGGCGGCAACGGCGGTACGGCGGGCCGGCCCTTCGGTCGAGCGCGGCAGGCCGAGCTTCTCCCAAACGTCGGACAACGCTCCGACCAGGTCGGCGATCAGCGGTTCGTCGTGAAACGGCGTCGGCGTGATACGCAAGCGCTCCTCGCCGCGCGGCACGGTCGGGTAGTTGATCGGCTGAATGTAGATGCCGTGCTGGGACAGCAGCAGGTCGCTCGCCTGCTTGCAGAGGTCGGCGTTGCCGACCAACAGCGGGACGATGTGGGTCTCGGTCGCCATCACCGGCAGCCCCGCCGCGATCAGCGCCGCTTTGGTGGCTTCGGTGTTCGCCTGCTGGCGGGCGCGCTCGACGGACGACGTCTTAAGGTGCCTGACGGACGCAAGCGCGGCCGCGGCAACGGCCGGGGGCAGCGCCGTGGTGAAAATGAATCCCGGCGCGTAGGAGCGCACCGTGTCGACGACCGCGCGGCTGGCCGCGATGTAGCCGCCGAGCGCACCAAACGCCTTGGCGAGCGTGCCCTCGATGACGTCGATACGGTCCATGACGCCATCGCGCTCGGCGATGCCGCCGCCGCGCGGGCCGTACATGCCGACGGCGTGGACCTCGTCGAGATAGGTCATGGCACCGTACTTATCGGCGAGATCAGCGATGCGGGCGATCGGGGCAACGTCGCCGTCCATGGAATAGACCGACTCGAACGCGATCAGCTTGGCCCGGCTCAGCGAGGCCGACCGCAAGAGCTCCTCGAGATGATCGAGGTCATTGTGGCGGAAGATCATCTTTTGTGCGCCGGAGCGGCGCACGCCCTCGATCATCGAGGCATGATTGAGTTCGTCCGAGAAAATGATGCAGTCGGGCAGGAGCTTGGCGACGGTCGAAATCGCGGCCTCGTTGGAAATGAACCCTGAGGTGAACACAAGGGCTGCCTCCTTGCCATGGAGGTCGGCCAGTTCGCGTTCGAGTTCGACCAGGGGATGGTTGGTGCCGGAGATATTTCGCGTGCCGCCGGCGCCGGCGCCCATGGCGTGGGCCGTCTCGCTCATGGCCGCGATGACGGCAGGGTTCTGACCCATGCCGAGATAGTCGTTTGAGCACCAAACGACAATCTCGCGCTTGCCCGCGTCAGAATGCCAAATTGCGCACGGAAAGCGTCCGGCGATCCGCTCCAGATCGGCGAACACGCGATAGCGATTCTCCGCATGGAGGGCGGCAATCGCCTCAGCAAAAATCGATTGATAGTCCATCAAGCAGCCTTGCTGTTTGGAATGAAACTAGTGACCAGCCGGCCTTAAGTCCACCGCCACTTTGCCGCGGAGTCCGGGCGGCGGCCTTGCCCTCCATCAACCCCCGGGGGTCAGGCGGTCAGCGAATGTGCCGCTGCGTCGATCCGGCGCGGAAAGGTTGAATACTGGCCGGTAGCGCTACCCCTCGTGTGCGGACATGGGGCGGTGCCGCAGGCGATGGAGAATCTGGTGCTGCCGGACAGGATTGAACTGTCGACCTCTCCCTTACCAAGGGAGTGCTCTACCACTGAGCTACGGCAGCGGTGTATATCGGCCTCAATGCCACATGGTCTCAGGCCGTTCAACCGGTGAGGCGCGGAGGATCGATGTGAGCCGGAAGACGGCTGCGGACAAGGCCCCGGCTCGGCGCTCGGAGCGGAACAAACGGCTGGCGGCCGCGCTCCGCGCCAACCTGAAACGCCGCAAGGCAGCCGGGAAGGCAGCCGATCGCGGCGGAGCCGGGGCCCGCGACGACGCCCCGAAGCAGTCCTGATTTCGCCCCCTGGCATCCTTGTCTGAGCCCCAATCGTGGGCTAGACCGGCCCGACCGTGCCGGGGTGCTTGGGCTTTCGGCGTTATCTAAGCAAAAGGGCGACCCGATGGACCGGATCCGCATCCGCGGCGGTAATTGCCTCAACGGTACCATTGCGATTTCCGGCGCCAAGAACGCGGCGCTACCACTGATGATCGCCAGTCTCCTCACCGAGGAAACGCTGACGCTCGATAACCTGCCGCGCCTCGCCGATGTGGCAATGCTGAAGCGCATCCTCGGCAACCACGGCGTCGACTGCATGGTCCACGGCAAGCGCGCCGGACAGAACGGCATGCATGGCGAGACCATTGACCTCACCGCTGGCGCGATCGTCGATACGACTGCGCCGTACGAGATGGTCTCCAAGATGCGGGCGAGCTTCTGGGTTATCGCTCCGCTGATCGCCCGCATGCATCAAGCACGGGTGTCGTTGCCCGGAGGCTGCGCGATCGGCACGCGGCCGGTCGACCTGCTCATAGACGCGCTGAAGGCGCTCGGCGCCGACATCGATATCGACTCGGGATACGTCGTGGCCCGCGCGCCGAAAGGCCTGACGGGGGCGCGCATCGCCTTCCCCAAGATCTCGGTCGGCGCCACCCACGTGGCCGTGATGGCAGCGGCGCTTGCCAGGGGGGAGACCGTCATTGAGAACGCGGCGCGGGAGCCGGAGATCGCGGACCTGGCCCTATGCCTGACCGGGATGGGCGCGCGCATCGCCGGGGCCGGCACGGCGACAATTCATATCGACGGGGTCGAGAGCCTCGGCGGGGCGCGCCATCGGGTCATGGCCGACCGCATCGAAACGGGCACGTACGCCATAGCCGCGACCATGGCCGGCGGCGAGGTCTTCCTCGAGGGGGCGAGCCCGGCGACCCTCGGGACGCCCTTGTCCGTCCTCAACAAGGTCGGGGCGGAGATCACCGCCACCAACTCGGGCATCCGCGTCCGGCGCAATGGCAACGGCCTCGCCGCCGTCGACGTGACCACCGAGCCATTCCCGGGCTTCCCGACCGACCTGCAGGCGCAATTGATGGCGCTGGTCAGCCGCGCGAATGGCACCTCGCACATCCGCGAGACCATCTTCGAGAACCGATTCATGCACGTCCAGGAGCTGGCCCGGCTCGGCGCCGACATCCACCTCGACGGTCAGGTCGCGACGGTTACCGGAGTCGACCGCCTCAAGGGGGCAGAGGTGATGGCAACGGACCTGCGCGCGTCGGTGTCGCTGGTCATCGCCGGCCTCGCGGCCGAAGGCGAGACCGTGGTCAACCGGGTTTATCACCTCGATCGCGGCTTCGAGCGCATCGAAGAGAAGCTCCGCGGCTGCGGTGCGGCCATCGAGCGGCTCACCACCTAGGCAAGGGATGTCGCCCCGCTCCAGCCATAGCCTTGCGTGGACAACGCGGCGGCACTACCTGTGGCACCATGATCGACGACCGCGACCTCCTTAGACTTGCGGCCATCGACGAGGAAGACCTTGCCGTGATTTCGGCTCACGCTCAGGATGCTGTTTTCCACGTCGGCGACATGATGTACCTGCCGAAGGAACGGCGGTTCGCAATCGCCATGAACCGCTTTATCTGGGAGAAGGCGGACGGCCGCAGGCCGAACTACCAGCGCCGGCGCGCCGCCATCACCTTCGACCGGGTCAATTGGGCCAAGACTCGAGATATCGATCGCGGTCGTCCCGACAGAGCGCTGGAGCTGCTCGCCATTCACTTCGAGGCGACCGACGCACCGGCGGGACTGGTGACGCTCGTTTTCGCCGGCGGCGGCGCCGTGCGGCTTGGCGTCGAGGTTATCGAGGTCCGCCTCGCTGATCTGGGTGCGGCTTGGCCGACCGCGGTCAAGCCCACCCATGATCTCGCCGACGGCGAAATGAAGTCCGGCGCCTGATCACGACGGCGCCTTATAAACCCGCGGGAGGCGGCGTGGCGGTCAGGCTTTCCCAATCCGACGCCGATTTCGAGGCGCGCTTCGAGACACTGTTGTTGCGGAAGCGCGAAACCGACCAGGACGTCGACGAAACCGTTCGCGCCATCATCGCGGACGTGCGCGCGCGCGGCGATGCGGCGCTCATCGAGTACACCGAGAAATTCGATCGCGTAACATTGACACCGAAGGGCTTGGCGATCACGCCAGCGGAAGTGGCCGAGGCGGAAAAGGCTACCGCGGAGAACCAGCGCGCTGCGCTGATGCTGGCCCGCGACCGTATCGCCGAACACCACAGGCGGCAGATGCCGGCCGACGACCGCTACACCGACGCCCTGGGGGTCGAGCTCGGAATTCGGTGGACGGCGATCGAGGCGGTCGGCCTCTACGTGCCCGGGGGTACGGCGGCCTACCCGTCGTCGGTGCTGATGAATGCAGTCCCCGCCAGGGTCGCCGGGGTCGAGCGCATTGCGATGACCCTGCCAATGCCACCGGGCGTCACTAACCCCTTGGTGCTGGTGGCGGCCAAGCTCGCGGGCGTGGACGAAGTCTATCGGGTCGGCGGCGCACAGGCGATTGCCGCCCTCGCCTACGGCACCGAGACGATCAAGCAAGTGGCGAAGATCGCCGGACCGGGCAACGCTTACGTCACTGCCGCCAAGCGCATGGTATTCGGAACGGTCGGGATCGACATGATCGCAGGCCCATCCGAGGTGCTGATCGTCGCCGATGGCGACAACGATCCGGACTGGATCGCCGCCGATCTTATTGCCCAGGCCGAGCATGACGGCGCCGCGCAATCCATCCTGGTCACCGATTCCGCCGGGTTGGCGGACCGGGTGGCGGATGCGGTCGAGCGCCAGCTCAAGCTGCTGCCGCGCCGCGATGTCGCCGCGGCTAGCTGGCACAACAACGGCGCCATCATCACGGTCAAGTCCCTGGCCGCGGCGATGGAACTCGCCAATCGTATCGCGCCGGAGCACATCGAGCTGGCGGTTGCCGAGCCTGAAACGCTGCTCATGCGCGTGCGCAACGCCGGCGCGGTGTTTCTCGGCCGGCACACGCCTGAAGCGATCGGCGACTACGTCGCCGGTCCCAGTCATGTGCTGCCGACGGCGTGTGCGGCACGTTTTTCGTCCGGCCTGTCGGTGTTCGATTTCCTCAAGCGGACGTCGCTGTTGCGGCTCGGGCCCGAACAGCTCGGTGCGCTCGGCGGCACGGCGATCACGCTCGCCGAGAGCGAAGGGCTCGCCGGCCACGCCCGCTCCGTGTCAATCCGGCTCAACCGGCCAGGACAATAGCGGCGGCCATGGCGGACAAGCGACCACTGGGGCGGCTGGTCGAGGTCGATATCGACGCCGCATCGATCGCCCCGGGACCGTCGTTCATCGATCGGGAACGGGCGCAGGCAATCCGCGACCTCATCTCCGACAACCTGTTTGCGCCGATCGGCCGGCAGGGAGACCGCTTCCGGCTGCGCCTGTCGGTCAGCGATGGCAGGCTGGTGCTCGACGTCGGCGATCCTGAAGGGCGGCCGGTCGTCCGCCACATCCTGTCGCTCAAGCCGCTGAGCAAGGTCGTCAAGGACTACTTTCTCATTTGCGACGCCTACTACGCCGCCGTGCGCAACGCGACGCGCCGCCAAATCGAGGCGATCGACGTCGGCCGCCGCGGCCTTCACGACGAGGGCGCCAGCATCCTGCAGGAGCGTCTGGCGGGCAAGATCGTGGTGGACCGGGCCACCGCCCGGCGCCTGTTCACACTGGTCTCGGCGCTGCACTGCAAGGGCGAGAATCGTTTCACTTCGCGGGCATAATCCGCTACAAGTCCGCGCGTTTTGTCGTTGGTCGGCTGCAGGGACCGCATGGCCAAGGAAGAGATCATCGAGTTGGCCGGAGTCGTCACCGAGCTGCTGCCGAACGCGACGTTCCGCGTGAAGCTAGAGAACGATCATGAGATCATCGCCCATACCGCCGGCCGCATGCGAAAAAATCGCATCCGGGTGCTCGCTGGCGACAAGGTGCTAGTTGAAATGACGCCGTACGACCTGACGAAGGGTCGCGTCACCTACCGATTCAGATAGGCCCGGCGCGCGGCGCCGCCCTCACGAACACCATGGCCGGACGTCTCAAGCTGGTTCTTGCGTCAGGGTCGCCGCGCCGGCTAGCGCTGCTTGCCCAGATTGGTGTCGAACCGGACCGGCTAATGCCGGTGACCGTCGACGAGAGCCCCAGAAGGAAGGAGACGCCGCGCGCTCTAGCGCGTCGCCTCGCCCGCGACAAAGCCGAGACCGCCGTCGCCGCGCTCAAGGAGGAGCCGGAGTTCAAGGGCTCGCTAATCCTTGCCGCCGATACCGTCGTCGCGGTTGGTCGCCGCGTCCTTCCCCAGGCCGACAAGATCGAAGATGCGGCGGCCTGCCTGCACCAGCTCTCCGGTCGTTCCCACCGGGTCTACACGGGCGTTAGCCTGGTCACAGCCAAAGGCACGATCCGCCGCCGGCTGGTCGAGACACGCGTGCGCTTCAAGCGGTTGTCGCGTGAGGACATCGAGGCTTATCTCGCGTCCGGGGAATGGCGCGGCAAGGCCGGCGGCTACGCAGTCCAGGGCATCGCCGGCTGTTTCGTCGTCAAGCTGACCGGGTCGTATACCAACGTCGTCGGTCTGCCGCTCTATGAGATCACAACGCTGCTGATGGGCGAGGGCTACCCGATCCACTTCAACTGGCTGAGCCCGGGCGCATGACTGGCAGCAAGAACGGTGAGAAGTCGGCGGGCGGCGCGGTGGTGCGGTTGCGCCGGGTGCGTCAATGCCCAATTTGCGGCGAGGACACGGTGAGCGCCTACTACCCGTTCTGTTCGAAGCGCTGTGCCGACATCGACCTCAACCGGTGGCTTTCCGGCGCGTACGTGATTCCCGGGAGAGAGGATGACGAGGACGCCGGCGATGGTGACCATGACAACGGCGAAAGCTGAGGCCGAGCGGATCTCGTTCGACGTCGACGAAGAGCGGCGTGTGTCGGGGCTGTGGCTCGTGCCCAAGAACGGGGAGGCCGTCTGTGTCCTAGCGCACGGGGCAGGAGCGGGAATGAGTCACCCGTTTCTGGAGGGGATAGCGCACGGACTTACGGAAAATCGTATCGGGACGCTGCGCTACCAGTTCCCGTACATGGATCGGGGCAGTCGCCGTCCCGACCCGCCCAAACTCGCGCAGGCGACGGTGCGCGCGGCAGTCGGCGAGGCGAAGAGGCGCGCCGGAGTGCCGCTTTTCGCAGGCGGCAAGTCGTTCGGGGGGCGCATGACCTCGCAGGCGGCGGCCGCCGAGCCGCTCGCCGGCATCGCCGGCATCGTCTTCCTCGGCTTCCCGTTGCATCCGCCGGGCAAGCCCGGCGATGAGCGCGGCGATCACCTTGCAGGCGTGACCGTGCCAATGCTTTTCTTGCAAGGAAGCCGCGACGAGTTCGCCGACCCCGCGCTCTTGAAGCCACTCATTACTCGGCTCGGCGAGCGTGCGACGCTCCACATCGTCGAGGACGGCAACCACTCGTTCCGGGTGCCGGCGAAGACCGGGCGCAAGGGCGCTGACGTGCTCGCTGAGCTCGTGCGGACGACGGTGGAGTGGATCGCGGCGGTGAAGGCCACATGAGCAGCAGCAGCGCGAAACTGGACACCTAGCGACCGTTTCAATATAACCCCGACGCTTCCCGCGGCGTGGCATCCGCCGCACCTCGCCGGCTCAGCCCAGGTAGCTCAGTTGGTAGAGCAGCGGACTGAAAATCCGCGTGTCGGTGGTTCGATTCCGCCCCTGGGCACCAAAGCCACTGGTCTGGACGGCCGCGCATGTCGATACCTTCAACGGCATGCCCGCCAGCCAGCGGTCTCTCCGAGGCGGATGTCGTGGCGGCCTACGGACTTCTTTGATAAAGTCAGGTCGACCTGAGGTCTGTAGCCGCCCTGCACCGCACCAGCGCCCTTCTTAGGCGCACGCATCGCGACTCATTTTACTTGGCAATATCAGGGCGTTACTCTTGAATCCGCCGAACATAGGTTATAACGGCGAACGGTGACTATACCTGCATTTGAGGGTACGTTTGCGGGCACGTTTCTTTCGTGCCGAGACCCGTACCCGCAGATGTCGCTCACACACTTCGCCATCGTCAAAGCTACCGCGAAGGACAAGCCGCGCAAGCTGTCAGATGGTGGGCCTGAACTTGTTCGTTCAACCGCACGGACGAAGCTGTGGCGGTTCCGCTGTCGCTTCTTCGAGACTCTTCGAGGCGATCGCGAAATCAGCGCGCAGCGACGGCGCGGCGGAAGTGCCTTGAGGGCGCTTGGGCAGCTATACTGCCGGGTCAGGTTTGCCGCAGGTGGAGCAAGGGAATGAATGAGACGAGCACCAACAGCGATGCTGCACGCCGGCGGCCAGGCCGACGGAGGGCCAAGCCCAACGACGATATCGGCGAGGGGCTACGCCTGCGCATGTTCCGGTCGATGCTGGAGATCCGGCATTCCGAGCAGCGGGCCTACGACCTCTTCCTTGAGAACCTGGTCAAAGGCACCAGCCATCTCTCACTCGGGCAGGAAGCCGTCGCCGTCGGCTTCGCCACCGCCATGCGGCCGGGCGATCTCAGCTTCTGCACCTATCGCGGCCATGCTCACACGCTCGCCCGCGGCGTCCCCGTCGAGAAGGTGCTCGGTGAGCTCATGCAACGCGACAACGGATTGATGCGCGGCAAGGGCGGCTCGATGCACCTGACCTCGGCCGAGCACGGCGTGATGGGCTCCTACGCGATCGTCGGCGCGCATATGCCGATCGCCTGCGGCGCCGCCTGGCGCGCCCAATACAAGGGCCGGGACGACGTCGCGGTCTGTTTCTTCGGCGACGGCACCGCCAACATCGGCGCCTTCCACGAGGCGCTGAACCTCGCCGCCGTCTGGAAGCTGCCGGTCGTGTTCGTGTGCGAGAACAACCTCTACATGGAGTACACGCCGATCGCTGAAGTCACCGCGGTGGAACATCCCGCCGCCGACCGGGCGGTCGCCTACGGCCTTGACAAGATCGTCATCGACGGCAACGACGCTGATGAAGTGTACCGCACCGCGCACCTGGCGTTGGCGCAGGCGCGCGCCGGCCACGGGCCGTCGCTGATCGAATGCATGACCTATCGTCACAGCGGTCATTCGCGCGCCGATCCCGGCCACTACCGGCCGAAGGGCGAGCTGGAGGAGTGGCTGAAGCGCGACCCGATTCCGCTTTATCGCGAACGGTTGCTCCAGTTCGGCGTTACTGAGAACGCTATCGTCGGCATCGAGGATGACGTGCGCCGCCTGGTCGACGAGGCGACCGAGGCATGCAAGGCGGCTCCGATGCCGCCGGCCGAGATCCTGACCACCGACGTTTACGCCGACGGGGGGTGGGCATGGCGGAACTGACCTATCGCGATGCGGTCGCGCGCGGCATTGCCCAGGAGATGGAGCGCGATCCCGACGTCGTGTTCTTCGGTGAGGACGTGGCCGCCGCTGGCGGTGTCTTCAAGGCGACCGTCGGGCTGCTCGACCGGTTCGGTCCCAAGCGCGTGCGCGACACGCCGATCTCGGAGC
>CAYTXI010000020.1:0-29279 GCA_964441935.1 uncultured Bauldia sp. | reverse complement strand
GACGAAGGCGGTGCGGATGCGCCGGCCCTCCTCGGTGCGCACCGGGATGTTCTGGAGGTTGGGCTCTGACGACGAGAGGCGCCCGGTGGTGGTCGAGGCGAGCGCATACGAGGTGTGGACGCGGCCGGTCGCCGGGTTGATGTAGGCGGGAAGCAGGTCCGTGTAGGTCGACTTCAGCTTCGACAGCATCCGCCACTCGAGGATGTTGGTCGCGAGTTCGTTGCCGCCGGCGGCGAGCTCTTCCAGAACGTCGGCGCCGGTCGACCACGCCCCTGTCTTGGTCTTCTTGCCGCCTTCGATGCCGAACTTGCCGAACAGAATGTCGCCGATCTGCTTGGGCGAGCCGATGTTGAACCGCTCGCCGGCTTGTCTGTAGATCTCGTCCTCGAGGCCGGCGAGCTTTTGCGAGAAGGCGCCCGACATCCGCGACAGGATCTGGCGGTCGACCTTGATGCCGCGGGCTTCCATGCGTGCCAGCACCGGGATCATCGGCCGCTCCAAGGTCTCGTAGACGTTGACCATGTGCTCGGCGACGAGCCGCGGTTTCAGCGCCATCCACAGGCGGATGGCGACGTCGGCGTCCTCGGCCGAATACTCAGTCGCCTTGTCGATCGCCACCTGGTCGAAGGTGACCCGGGCGCGGCCGGTGCCGGCGACCTCCTTGTAGGCCATCGACTGGTAGCCGAGGACGGCGTCGGCAAGCTCGTTCATGCCGCTGCCGCCCTTGCCGCCGTCGAGGGCGTAGGAGATGAGCATGGTGTCGTCGTAGGGCGCGACCGTGATGCCGTGGCGGGCGAGCACCAGCGCGTCGTACTTGAGGTTTTGCGCGATCTTGAGGACCGCCGCGTCCTCCAGCATCGGCTTCAGGCGGGCGAGCGCGTCCTTTGCCGCGATCTGACCAGCGACAAGACCGCCGCCGAGAAGGTCGCCCGTTCCGTTCCTGTGGCCGATCGGCACGTAGGCGGCCTTGCCGGGCGCGGTCGCCAGGCTCACGCCGACCAGCTCGCCGGCCATCGGGTCGAGCGAGGTGGTCTCGGTGTCGACGGCGACGTGGCCGATCTCCATCGCCGCGGCGATCCACGCGTCGAGCCGGTCGAGGCCGGTGACGGTCTCGTACTTGTCGCGGTCGAAGGGCTCGGCGACCGCTGCGACAGCCGCCTCCGCCGCCCGCGCCACCGGACCCGTGCCGCCGGCCGCGGGCGCGCTGACGCGCTTATCGCCGGCGTTGAAGTAGGGGCGATAGACCGGACGCTCGCCCTCCTTCAACGCGGGCTTGCGGGGCTTCTTCGCCTCCGCAGGCGGCGCCTCGCCGGGAACGGACGGCTCGACCGCGTCGGCGTTGGTTCCGGTCGCCTCGGCGACGCGGCGGGTAAGCCCGGTGAACTCCATCGCCTTGCAGAAGCCAATGAGCAGCGGCCCGTCGCGCTCGCGCACGGCGAGGTCCTCAATCGGCGTCCCCAGGGGCACATGGTCGTCGAGGGTGACGAGCTTTCGCGACAGCCGCGCGGCGTCTGCATGCGCGACGAGCGACTCGCGCCGCTTCGGCTGCTTGATCTCGTCCGCGTGCGCGAGCAGCGATTCGAGGTCGCCATATTCCAGGATGAGCTGCGCCGCCGTCTTGACGCCGATGCCGGGAACGCCGGGAACGTTGTCAACCGAGTCACCTGAAAGGGCTTGCACATCGATCACCTTGGCCGGCGGAACGCCGAAGCGTTCGGCGACCTCCGCCTCGCCGATCCGCTTGTCCTTCATCGTGTCGAACATGGTCACCGTCGGCGAGACGAGCTGCATCAGGTCCTTATCGGAGGCGACGATGGTGACGTCCGCACCCGCCTCGGCGGCGAGCCGCGCGTAGGTGGCGATGAGGTCGTCGGCCTCGAAGCCCGACTGCTCGACGGACGGCACGTTGAAGGCCGCCGTCGCCTTGCGGATCAGGCCGAACTGGGGCCGCAAGTCGTCCGGCGGCTCCGGCCGGTGGGCCTTGTACTCGGCGTACATTTCGTTGCGGAAGGTGACCTCGGACTTGTCGAAGACGACGGCGAGATGGGTCGGCTTGACCCCGGCCGATGCGTCCTGGAGGAGCTTCCACAGCATGTTGCAGAAGCCGTAGACGGCCCCGAGCGGCAGTCCGTCGGACTTCCGCGTCAGCGGCGGCAGCGCGTGGTAGGCGCGGAAGATGTACGACGACCCGTCGACCAGAAACACATGGTCGCCCTTCCTCACCGGCCGGGCGGCGAATGCGGATTTCGGTTTCTCTGTGGCCATCGCCGGCAACTATGCCCCGCCGAAGCAATGCGTGGGAAGGGCGAAAGGCCGCGCGCCGGTCGACCGCGCGCACTGCGGCCACCTCGCCGCGGCATTTCAGCAACCGCAAAAGCGCAAACATACGATTTTAATAAAGCTGGACGCGGGCCGGCGCGTTTTTAGTAAACCTCGAAGCACAAAGGCATCGTGTCGCACTCGCAAACTGTGCATGACTGTGCAAATACACCGGCACAAATGGCTGCGTCGTCCACACCCGTCGTCATGCGCTGGATCTTCGAAGACCCCGCAGTCAGGAAGATCAGGCACGGGCTGCGCGAGGGCACCCAAGAACGCCGACACGCGGCGGCCATGAAGGTCGCCGTGGGAACGGTGGCGGCCACCGCCACGTTCTATGCCGGCGTGGAGGTCCTCGGCCTCGGCGGGCTCGTGTGGCGAATTGCTGACTTGACCTTGTTCTCGCCGCTCGCATCGGCCTTTGCCCTGCCCTGAGGCGCCCGCGCACTTCGTCAGCCTTAACGCCCCCTTAAATCGCCGCATTTAGCGTGCGGGCTTGACCACGAACGGGTTCGGGCGACGGCCACAAGACATGTGCGAGAGAGATAGATGGCGCGACGCCGCCGCGGAAGGTGACATGTCGAGCCGGTCATGGACGCCGACGACGACGGCCGCGCGGGCCGCCTCGCGCTCGGGCTGAAGGACTCCGACCGACCAGTGTCCGCGCGCAAACGCCGCAACCCCAACCGCACGCGCGGACGCGAAAAGCCGAAGCGCCGGCACCGTAGAGCGCGCCGCGACAATGGCGGCGGAATCCTGAGCGGCATTCGCCGCGGCGTGCGGCGGATCGCCCATTGGACAGTGGTCCTCGGCGTCATCGCTGCCGGCTCGGCTGCCGCGCTCGTCGGCTACTACGGCTCCAAGTTGCCGTCGCCGAGCACGTGGAAGGTACCCGAGCGCGCTGCCAACGTTCGCATCCTCGCCGCCAGTGGCGAACTGATTTCGAACCGCGCCGACTCCATCGGCGAAAGCCTGACCCTCGACGAGATGCCGCCGTATCTGCCTGAGGCAGTGATCGCCATCGAGGACCGGCGCTTCTACTGGCACCTCGGTTTCGATCCGGCCGGCCTTGCTCGCGCCTTCGTCGCCAACCTCAAGGCCGGCGGCGTCGTCCAGGGCGGCTCCACCATCACCCAGCAACTCGCCAAGAACCTGTTCCTGACCCCGGAGCGCACGCTGGAGCGCAAGATCCAGGAGGTGATCCTGGCCGAGTGGCTGGAGCTGCGGCTGAGCAAGCGGGAGATCCTGGAGCTCTACCTCAACCGGGTTTACCTCGGCGCCGGCGCCTACGGCGTCGACGCTGCGGCGCATCGGTATTTCGGCAAGTCGGCACGCCATGTCACCCTGGCTGAAGCCGCCACGTTGGCCGGGCTTCTAAAAGCGCCAGCGCACTACTCGCCGATCACCGACCCCAACGCCGCCGAGGGCCGCGCCCAGACCGTGCTTGCCGCCATGCAGGACGCCGGCTTTGTCACCGCCCGCCAGGCGAGCTTCGCCATGTCGAGCGAGGTCAAGGTGGTCACCGACGTCGCCAGCGGCAGCGGCCGCTACGTCGCCGACTGGGTCATGGACATGCTGCCCGGATACGTCGGCGCCATCGACGAAGACATCGTCGTCGACACCACCGTCGACTTGCGCCTGCAGGCGGCCGCCGCGCGCGCCGTGTCCGGGGTCATCGCCGAATCGGGCGAAAAGTACCGGGTCGGCCAGGGCGCGCTGGTTGCCATTGACCCGACCGGTGCGGTCAAGGCATTGGTCGGCGGCCGCAACTACCGTACCAGCCCGTTCAACCGCGCCGTTGACGGACACCGCCAGCCGGGCTCGGCGTTCAAGCCGTTCGTCTACCTGACCGCGTTGGAGTACGGCCTGACTCCGGAGTCGGTGCGCGTCGACGGACCCGTGTCGGTCGGCGGCTGGCGGCCGGAGAACTACTCGCGCGACTATCGCGGGCCGGTGACGCTCACCACCGCGCTGGCGCTGTCGCTGAACACCGTCTCGGTGCAACTCACCGCCGAGGTCGGCCCGCGCGCGGTCGCCGCGACCGCCCGGCGCCTCGGCATCGCCTCGCCGCTGATGGCGACCCCGTCGATTGCGCTCGGCACCTCTGAGGTGACGCCGCTGGAGATGACCGCCGCCTTCGTTCCGTTTTCCAACGGCGGGCGTGGCGTCATCCCCCACGTCATCCATCGCATCACCACCGCCAGGGGCGAGGTGCTCTACGAGCGCCAGGGCTCGGGCCCCGGCCAGGTGATCGCGCCGATGCACGTCGGCATGATGAACGCCATGCTTGAACAGACCCTCCTCATCGGCACCGGACGCAGCGCGCAGATTCCTGGCTGGCCCGCCGCCGGCAAGACCGGCACGTCCCAGGATTTTCGCGATGCCTGGTTCATCGGCTACACCGCGGCGCTGACCGCCGGCGTCTGGTTCGGCAACGACGACAACAAACCGACCAAGCGGGCCTCGGGCGGCAACCTGCCGGCGATCACCTGGCAGCGCTTCATGAGCGAGGCGCTCTCGGGTCTCGCCGTCGCCGACCTCCCCGGCAACTACCGGGTGGGCGATTCCGGCGCGTTCGCACTGCCCCGCCGTCCCCTCGTCGCGATCGGCGAGGATCAGCCGATGGTGATTGAGCCTGGTCCGGGTGGCGATGGCGCCCAGCAATGGCCGCCGCCGCCGCGCCAGCGCGGCGGCCTTCTGAGACGGCTGTTCGGGGGCTGATGCGCAGGGTCGAGCCGCGCCGCCGTTGCCGGCGACGCGGCGCGTCGGCAGTCGTTACTCGGAGACCCTGAGCTGCGCGAGCTGCGTGCCGATCGACTCGAATGTCGTGACGATCTGATCCGCCGAATTCAGCAGGAAGAACTGGTCGGGATTGCTCGCGCACTCCTGGAGGAGCGTCGAAACCGGATCGTTGCCGGTATTGACCTGCACGGTGTAGACGCCAATCCCCGCGGCCTTGACGTTGGCGCAGGTCAGCCGCTGACGCCGGTCGATCTCCGCAGCGTTGGAGTACCAGCGGTCCCGGGTGTTTAGTCCGTCGCTAAGCAGGATGATCACCTCACGATACTCGTACTCTTCGTCGTACGGCGGCACCGTGAACGGCGCCGCGGTTAGCGACTGCCAGCCCCATTGCAGGCCGATGGCCTGGTTGGTGAGGCCGTCCGGTCGCATGGCGTCCACCGCCCCGGTCAGCGCCCGCCAGTCGTTGGTCAGACCCATGTATGGGGCCGGACAGTTCGCGTACTGATCGGCCGGGAAGAGCGTCGCTTGGTTGGCCTGCGACGGCTCGGTGTTGCGGGTGTCGTAGTTCTGATCTCGATCGGTGATGCATCCGTTCCAAGTCGTGTGATCGTCGGGCGTCCACGTGCCGCCGCGACGCACGCAACTCGTCTGATCCGAGTAGCGCCGATTGCTGCAGCTGCCGTTCACTTCTTCCCACAGATCCCAGCGGACCCAAGCCTCGTCGACGTTGGCGGCACCGGCGTTGATGTCCTTGGCAAACGGGATGAGCGAGACGTAGACGTCGCCGGCGTCTTGCTCGGCAGTTTGCAGCTGCGCCAGCAGTTTCTTGGTGGCGACCTTCAGCGCGTCCATCTTGCCTGCGCTCGCCATCGAACCTGTGTTGTCGAGAACCAGCCCGACCCTGAGCTTGGTCTCGCCCCACACGACTGTCGATGACGCCGTGATCGGGACTTCTCGAATCCCGACAAGACCAAGGAAGTTCGTCTTGACGGTCGCCGTGCCCTTCACCGTTATCGAGGGGTCGTTCGGTTGATAGGAGGGCGTGAGGGTAACGCTCTCGAGGTCGACGCCGACGCCGTCGAAGTTGGCATAGAAGAGGTCGCTCGCCGACGCCTGTATCTGCGGTCCGGTCATCGACGGCGCGGTCTTGGACAGCATAAGCGCCGCCCCGTCGAGCGCGTCCTGCATGCTCGCTTCGACCACGTACATGCGGGCGAAGTCGACCAGCCCGCCCCCCGCCAGGACGATTGGCACCGCCGCCAGGGCAAAGACCATGGCAACGTTACCTTTGCGTGAAATTGCGAATCGTTTTGCTGCGGCCCTGAAGGCATTTGTCTTGTGACGCGACATAAGACGCCTCGCTCCTGCGTGCGCCTCGTCCCCAGTGCGTCCGGTGCCTGATTTGCGAAGCTAGTCGCTAAAGTTTTATTAAATCGATCTTAGAATTTTAGAAGTATTAATCTTAACAGAGCAACAAATTATTCTTCTCTTCAAATATAGTGAATTAACCACGCCGGCGGCGGCCATGGCTTTCTGCATCCCGCCGTCGACAGAATCGAGGCACGCCCACGGGATTCGCCTGGCTCGACCAACCGCTGGCATAGGAGGAGTGAGGCCCGGTTCCTATGCGCTCGGGCGGCCTGGTTAACGCACTCGTGATTTTGGGTTGCCGCGGGTTGGGTCTAGGACCGGACCTGCGTGGCAACGTATTGCCAGGACGAAGCAATCCCGGCGTGTTTTTGAGTCGACAGCCCTAGGAGGCTTGAGATGAACGTAACGAACATCGGCAAGGGTCTTATCGCCGGCTTCATAGCGACGGTCGTCTTGTCGTTGATCATGGTCGTTAAGTCGATGATGAACCTGATGCCTCAACTCGACGTCATTGCCATGCTGAGCGTCATGATGGGCAGCGCGGCCGTGATGGGATGGGTGGCACACTTCGTGATCGGCACGGTTCTGTGGGGTGGCCTGTTCGCTCTAGCGGCAGAAAGCCTGCCCGGCGGGAGCTATTGGGTGAAGGGCATCGTTCTCGGAGTAGGGGCGTGGATCCTGATGATGGTGCTGGTCATGCCGATGGCGGGCGCGGGCTTTTTCGGCCTATCCCTCGGCATCATGGCGCCGGTCGTAACTCTTGTTCTGCACATCATCTTCGGCGCCGTTCTCGGAGGCGTGTACGGAGCGCTGGTTGGCAGCACCGCCGGTCGGCAACCGGCGTAGCCACGCCGCCGGAGACAGGAACGGCGTGATGCAGTCGCCAGACGGCGGTGATGAACGTCACCGACGGACCGCAGCGCTGACAATGGACGGCGCTCTGATCCGCCGCCTCCTCGGCGACAAGCTGCGCGATGCCGAAACGTACTGGATCGCGGCGGTCGTCGGCACTTTGATCAACGGCTACGGTCAATTGCTGGTCCCGTGGTTCCGCGGCGCCGGCGATCCGTTTGCTGCGTGGGCGGCGGAGTGCCAAGTTAGGCCGGCTCTGACGACGTTCTCCGTCATTCTCGCCTATGCCTTCCCGCTAGCGGTGGGCGTTACGTCGTCGGTGATTACCCGCTACAAGAATCGCCGCATCGAATCCGTGGCCGATTTCCCGGAACGCAAACCGGACCCCGTTTTCCGCGCCGCGCGTGACGGGCGCCTGGTCGAGATCGGGGCGGCGACGTCGGAGTTCTTCCGCAAGTACAACGTCGATACGGCGCAGTCGATCTTGGGCGAAGCGGTCTGGTCGGAAATCGTCGCGGCGCGCGCGCCCGGGGGCGGCCAGCTCATCTACTTCGACGCCGAGAACAGCTACTACGTCGTCTCATACGCGCCGACCGCGCAAGACCAGGTGAACGTCTACATGACGCAGTTGCCGCGGCTTTGAGACCGTCGCGGTTACAAGCGCGCGCTGAGCCTTCTAGCCCGACGGCTGTAGGATGCTGATGCGGTTGCCTTCGGTGTCGATGAATGACACGTACCAACCGATGCCCGGGATCTCCACGGGCTCGCCGAGCACCCTGCCGCCCGCATCCGTCACCTTCTTGGCGTGCGCCTTCACGTCGTCGACGCCGATAACGACGGACGGGGCCGAATTGTCGCTCGACTTCGGAAAGAAGCCGCCGTTGATGGCACCGGCGTTCTTGGGGCGACCATCTTCGCCGGTCTCGGTGGTCGAGACCACGACGTAGTTCCCCATGTCCTCGCCCAGCATTTGCGTTTGCCAGCCGAACACGCGCGAATAAAAATCGGCCATGCGCTTCCTGTCTTCGGCGGGCATCTCGAAGTGAATGACGGGGTTCATCTCGTGCGACCTCCCTTGCTGTCCGCGGCGACCGGCCGCGCGCGGGTGCGACGATCTACGAGTACCACGTCAGTTGGACGAATGGGGAGGGGGTCCGTTGGCGCCGCGCCGGTCTATTCGGCGCCGACCGCGTGTAGGGCAGCGCCTTCCGTGTTGAGCCAGGCACGCGCCGTTTCGGTTTCCGGGCACAGAAGCTCGACCAGCCGCCAGAAACGCGGCGAATGGTTGAGCTCGCGGAGATGCGCGACTTCGTGGGCGGCAAGGTAGTTGAGCACTGTCGGCGGCGCCATGATTAGCCGCCACGAGAACGACAGATGGCCGTTGGTCGAGCACGAGCCCCAGCGACTGGTCTGGTCGCGCAGGCGGATGGCGGTGACCTTGACCCCGAGCCGGCCGGCATAGCCAAGCACCGCCGTCTCCAGGTCGCGCTTGGCCTCGCGCTTGAGGAAATCGACGACGCGACGACGGAGATGAGCGGCGTCGCCGGCAACCAGCAGCGCCGGCTGGTCCGCGTCGTCCGCCACGGTAACGGTGCCGCGCCTGCCCGGCGCGTGGCGGACCAAGTGAGAGATGCCGCGAAGCGGCACGCGCGCCCCGTCGGCGATTGGACTTGGGCAGGGCAGCCGCTCGAGCTGACGCGTCAGCCAAGCGGAGTGGCGATCGAGAAATCGGCGCGCCTCACCCAGCGATCCGCGCCGCGGCATGGTCAGCACCGGCGGCCGAGCGGGGCCGGCGACGCGCAGCGTATAGTTGCGCGCGCGCGGGTGGCGGCAGACGTCGACCGCAACGATCCCCGAATCGGTCGCGATCTCAAAGCGGTCGGGCGTGGGGTCGACGGACTTCCTGATGAAGCGCGGCATCGGCAACGGAGCGAATCAGTTGATTCGCCGATGATGGCACAACGGGGCCGGGAAGGGATTCCCTTGCGCTCCGACCCGCGGGCCCCGTCGCCGCACATGCCGGCTGCCAGACCCGAACCGGTGGACTCCAACGCGGACGTCGAAGCGCGCATGAACTGCGTGTATCAATTATCCGACGGAGTGGAGGTGCGAATGGACATTCGACTTGCACTGAAGGAGCTATGTGAGGCGTTCAACGCGCACGATCTTAATCGTATCATGGCGTTTTTCTCCGACGATTGCGTCTTGGAGATGCCGCGGGGAAGCAAACCTTGGGGTTCTCGTTTCGAGGGCAAACGGAACGTGCGAGACGCGCTGGCAACACGTTTCGAGGGCTTGCCTGATGTCCACTACGGAAACGATGAGTACTTCGTGGATTCGGCCGCCGATACCGGCATCTTGAAATGGACCCTCACCGGCACCAGCCGCGAGGGGACAAAATTGGAGGTCCGGGGTTGTGACTTTTACACGTTTCGAAATGGCAAGGTGATCCGCAAAGACTCTTATTGGAAGATCGTGGAGTGAGGCCGATGTTGACCCCACGCCGGTGGGGCGGGCATCGGGCATTCTCCTCAATGCATGGGAATAAAAGGCGGGGCCCGAAGGCCCCGCCAGATGCGATCACTTAACTGTGCGCTTCACAGGTCGATGGTGTCGCCGTTGCCGTTCTTGCGCTCGGACCGCCGGCGCATGAAGCGGTCGAACTCCTCTTGGTCGCGGGCCCGGCGCAGATCCCGCATGAAGCTCTCGAACTCGCGGAGCTCCTCGTCGAGCTTGCGGCGCTCCTCCTCGAGCCGCTTGAGTTCCTTTTCGCGATACTCGTCGAAGGCGACATTGCCACTTCGCGAGAAGCCGTTCCGGTAGTGGCCTCGCCGGCCGCACCCGAACTCGTGCGATCTGGCGTCGGCGAAGTGTCGCCTGATCTCCGGTATCCGATCGCCCCACAGGATGTAGGCGAGCATCGCCAGGCCGAGCGGCCAGAAGACGATGAAGCCGATCACCATCAGCACGATCGTCAGCGGCGTCCAAGCCGGACGCAGGGCATACGAAGTGACCATTTTCCTCACCTTTCTCGATGCGACTTTTTCGAGTTGGTGATCGGAGATCGGCGTTTCAAGCAAAATCGGACATCGACCATCCGATTTTTCAATCAGGTGTGGTGAGGTGCAACGCCGTTGACAATCAGCGCTTGGTCGACCCGTTGCCGTTGGACTTGCGCGCAGGCCGTACACGGCTGCGCCCGTGGGTCTTGACGAAGTCCCTTATCCTCGGCGCGATCTCGGCGCGGAAGCGCGAGCCGTTGAACACGCCGTAATGGCCGACCTTGGGCTGCAGGTAGTGCGCTTTCATGTCGGCGGGGATGCCGGTGCAGATGTCGTGGGCGGCCTTGGTTTGCCCAACGCCCGAGATATCGTCGTGCTCGCCCTCGACGGTCAGCATCGCCACCGAATGAATCGCCCCCGGGTCGATGGGCTTGCCGCGATGGGTCATCTCCCCCTTCGGCAACGCGTGGCGCATGAACACCGTCTCGACCGTCTGCAGGTAGAACTCCGCGGTCAGGTCCATCACCGCCAGGTATTCGTCGTAGAAGTCACGGTGCTTGTCTGCGGAATCGCCGTCGCCTTCGACCAAGTGCCGGAAGAAATCGCGATGCGCGTCGACGTGCCGGTCGAGGTTCATGTTCATGAACCCAGAGAGCTGCAGGAAGCCCGGGTAGACGTCGCGCATGAATCCTGGATGCGGGAACGGCACCTTCATGATGACATTGTGGCGGAACCAATCAAGGTCCCGCTTCTCGGTCAGCGCATTTACCGCCGTCGGATTGATGCGCGTGTCTATCGGCCCGCCCATCAGGACCATCGTCGCCGGCAGATGCCGGTCGCCCGCACCCTCCATCAGCGCCGCGGCGGCGAGCACGGGCACGGACGGTTGGCAGACCGCCATGACATTCACGTCCGGTCCGATGAAATGGAAGATCGAAATCAAGTAGTCGATGAAGTCGTCGAGGTCGAAGTTACCCTCCGCGAGCGGCACCATGCGCGCGTCGACCCAATCGGTGACGTAGACGTCGTGATCGGGAAGCATGGTCATGACGGTGCCGCGCAGGAGCGAAGCGTAGTGACCCGACATCGGCGCGACGATGAGCAGCTTGGGCTCCTCGTAGCCGTTGCCCCGCGATAGCTTCTCGAAGTGTAGGAGCTGGCAGAACGGCCGCTCCCACACTACCCGTGGCGTGACCGGCACGCGTTCGCCGCGGACCGTCGTCTCCGCGATGTCCCAGTCCGGCTTGCCGTAGCGTCGCGTGGTGCGTTCGAACACCTCAGCCGCTGCCGCCATGCTCCGCCCGAAGGGCGTGTGCGTCAGCGGATTGAGCGGGTTCTGGAAGTAGATGCGGGTCGCATCTGCGGCCGCCCTGAGCGGGCTCAGAACCGCATGGTTCAGTTCGTAGAGCTCGTAATACAAGCCCAACCCCTTTCCTCGGCGCTGCTTGGCTTCTGATTCGGCCTTTTTGCACCGCACAAAGGATATGGCGGCTTATGGTCTAAGCGCAAGGCCTGATTGACGATTTGGTAACCATTTGCGGTTGAAAGCCCACACCCTTTTCCCCGCGGTTGCCGACGCAGGCCGCCGCCGCTCGCCTCATTCGCCAATTTGCAGGATCGACCCGACCCGCCGCGCCGAACGCACGAACGCGTAGAAGGCGGCGAAACCGGCGCTCAGGTAGACCACGTTGATGAGGAACGCCCGCACCATCAGCCCCGCCTCGAACCGCTGCTCGAACACCAGCGCCCTCAAGCCTTCGAACACGTACGTTGGCGGCAACGCCCAGGCGACCGCCTCCAGCACCGGCGGCAAGGTTTCGACGGGGTAGAACACCGCCGTCAGCGGCAGCAGCAGGAAGGCCAGCGACCACGCGAAGCCCTCTGCACCCAGTCCGTTTCTCAGGATCATGCCGCTGACCGGCACCGCGATCGCCCAGGCCGTCAAGAACAGATTGGCGAAGAATGCGACGAGAGCGATGCCGAGCCCCCATAAGTTGAAGCCGAAATAGAACATGGCGAACACGCTGACCGGCGTGAGCCCGATCGCCATGCGGATGACGCTCATGGTCATCAGGGCCACCACGAACTCGCCCGGCCGCAAGGGCGTGATCATCAGGTTGCCGATGTTGCGCGACCACATCTCCTCGAGGAACGACATGGAGAAGCCGAGCTGCCCCCGGAACAGAACGTCCCACAGCAGGATCGCGCCGATGAACACGCCGCCCGCGCGCGCCGCGAACCCAGCCGCATTGACCAGATAGGATTGGAGGAACCCCCACATCAGCATCTGCACCGTCGGCCAATAGACGATCTCCAACAGCCGCGGCCACGATGAGCGCATCAGGTAGATGTAGCGCTGGATCATCGCCCCGATGCGGGCGAGGGAGACGGCGTGGTAGCGCGGCGCGTGGCGCCGGGACGCGGGCGCGGCCTCAAGCATTGGCCGCCTCTCCGGCGCGTCCACGCGAGCGCGCCACGTCGAGGAACACGTCCTCCAGCGTCTGACGGCCGTAGCGGGCGATCAGCTCACGCGGCGGGCCGCGGTCGGCGATGGTGCCGGCCTTCATCATGATCACGTCGTCGCACAGCCGCTCGACCTCGGGCATGTTGTGCGACGCGAGCAGGATCGTCGCGCCGCGCAGGCGTCGGTAGTCCTCCAGCCGCGTTCGCACCCAGTCGCCCGTGTCTGGATCGAGCGAGGCCGTCGGCTCGTCGAGCAGCAGAAGCTCCGGTGCGTTGACCAAGGCCTTGGCCAGCGCCACCCGCGTTTGCTGGCCGGCCGAGATCTTGCCGGCCTCGCGGTCGAGGAAGTCGGTGAGCTCGAGTTGCTCGGCGAGCTCGGCGACGCGGCCGGCGATGTCCGGAACGCCATAGAGCCGACCGAACACCTTGAGGTTCTGCCGCACCGTCAGCCGGTGCGGCAGGGACACATAGGGGCTCTCGAAATTGATGCGGTGGAGCACCGCGTGGCGCTCGCCGGCGATGTCGTGCCCAAGCACGCGGATGGTGCCCCCGGTCGGCAAGATCAACCCGAGGATCATACCGATCGTCGTCGTCTTGCCGGCGCCGTTGCCGCCGAGAATGGCGGTGATTGAGCCGCGGGCGACGGCAAACGAGATGCCGTCGACCGCCGTCACTTGGCCGTACACCTTTATCAAGTGCTCGACCTCGATGGCGGCGTCGTACTCGCGCGCGGGGGTTTCGCTGTCGGCGTCCATGGCGGCTTGAGAGCGCTGGCGGATAGCCGCCGAGCTTAGCCGTCGGCGGAGCCGTCATGTTATACGAGCGTCATCGTAGATTGGCCAGACTTGGGGGCCGTCGTGCCCGACACAACCGCCATCGCATCGGAGTTCGCAAGTCGCAGCATACGCTTGGCGACGCTCGTCCGACTGCGCTGGCTGGCGGTCGCCGGTCAGGCCGCGGCCGTCATCTTCGTCGAGCAAGGTCTCGGCTTCCCATTGCCGGTGGAAATCTGCTTCGCCCTGATCGGGCTTTCGGCGTTGGTCAATGTTCTATTGCGGGTGGGCTACCCGGCCGGCCTCAGGCTCGGCCAGTGGCCGGCGTTCATGCTGCTATCCTACGACGTACTTCAGCTTGGCGCGCTGCTCTTTCTTACTGGCGGTCTGGAGAACCCGTTCGCCATGTTGCTCCTGGTTCCCGTTATCGTCTCGGCCACGACGCTGGCGCCGCGCCCGACCGTTGGACTCGGCATGATCGTCATCGCGGTAGCGAGCTTCCTGGCGCTGTTCCATTGGCCTCTGCCGTGGCGGCCGGGCGAGGAGCTGCTGCTGCCGCTGGCCTACGTTGCCGGTGTCTGGGTTGCGCTCGTGCTGGCCTGCGCCTTCACCGGCATCTACGCATTTCGTGTTGCCGAGGAGGCACGGCAGTTGGCGCGCGCCCTCAATGCGACCGAGATGGTGCTCGCCCGTGAGCACCACCTGACGGCTTTGGATGGACTCGCTGCCGCCGCCGCGCACGAACTGGGCACACCGCTCGCCACTATCGCCCTGGTCGCTAAAGAGCTTCAGCGCGAAATGCCGCCGGGCAGTCCATACGCCGACGACGTCGCGCTCCTCACCAGCCAGTCACAGCGATGCCGCGATATCCTTGCGCGGCTCACCTCGCTCTCCGGCCAGGCCGATCAGCACCTCGCCCGCTTGCCGTTGTCGCACCTGATCGAGGAGGTGGTTGAGGCCTATCGCCCCTTCGCCGTCGGCATCGTCGTCGAGCCGCCCCGCGGGGCCGGTCCCGAACCGATCGGCTGGCGCAACCCGGCAATCGTCCAGGGCCTGGTCAACCTAGTCGAGAACGCCGTCGACTTCGCCACCGCACGGGTCACTGTCTCCACCGAGTGGAACGACGCCGAGGTCGCCGTCATCATTGCTGACGACGGGCCGGGTTTCGCCCCGGGCATAATCGACCGCATCGGCGAACCGTACGTCACCACCCGCGATGAGCCCACCGACGCCGCCGACAACGAAGCCGGCGGTTTGGGCCTCGGCGTTTTCATCGCCAAGACCCTTTTGGAGCGCTCCGGCGCCAGGCTTGAACTCGCCAACCGCAGGCCACCGGACAAGGGCGCGCTCGTGCGGGCCACCTGGCCACGCGTCTTCATGGACACCACCCTTGAGGTCACCGCCGGACAGGAAGCCGCCAGCGATCGCGCGGGTTGGCGGAAGGCGCCCGAGTCCCTATAACCCCTGCAAATTCCCGTCCCGAGGGGGGAGGCCCGGAGACTGAGATTCTGATGACCAAAGGCAACGGCGGCGACGCGACCGCGTCCGACATGTCGCTGCTCATCGTCGATGACGACAAGCCCTTCCTGCAGCGTCTGGCGCGCGCCATGGAAGCGCGTGGCTACGCCGTCGACACCGCCGATACGGTCGCCGAAGGCATCGCCAAGGCCGAGGCCGCGCCGCCCGCCTGCGCGGTCGTCGACCTCCGCCTCGACGACGGCAACGGCCTCGACGTGATCGAGCTCGTCCGCCGCCGGCGCCCCGATTCGCGCGTCGTCGTCCTCACCGGCTACGGCAACATCGCCACCGCCGTCACTGCGGTGAAGCTTGGCGCCATCGATTACCTGGCCAAGCCCGCCGACGCCGACGACATCCACGCCGCCCTCACCCGCGGGCCGGGTGAGAAGGCCCAGCCGCCGGAGAACCCGATGTCGGCCGACCGCGTCCGCTGGGAGCATATCCAGCGGGTCTATGAGCTTTGCGATCGCAACGTCTCGGAGACCGCACGCCGGCTCAACATGCACCGGCGCACCCTCCAGCGGATATTGGCCAAGCGCGCCCCGCGCTAGCGGCAGGCTGAATTTGCGTTCAGCCGATGCCGGCCTACGTAAACAGCTCCGGATCGACGAGCCCGTGCAGCCGCCCGGCCGCGGCGTGGGCGAAGCGCACCAGCATCGCCTTGCGGGTCGCGCCGGCAAGGCGGTGTTCCGGCGCCAGCCGGATCAGTTCGCCGCCGTAGGAGTCGGCGAGGATGAGCCCGGCATCGTCCGGAAAAATGTCGAGCGGTACTTCAGCGTGCGTGGCGAAGAACAGCCGATCACACGAGACGCGGTAGTCCGGCCATTTTTGGTCGACGCGAAAGTCCTCCACCGACGACTTGATTTCGACGATCCAGATTTCGCCGCCAGGCCCGAGCCCGACCACGTCTGCACGCCGGCCAGTATCGAGCGCGAGCTCGCTCACCATGGCAAAACCCCAGGCGCGGAGCAGCCGGCCGACGCCGCGCTGAACGGCTGCCGCGTGGGGTGATTGCCGGCCGTCAACCGGTACCGCGATGTCGAGAGATTCGTCGATCATCGGTGGCAACCTGCCACGCCCGCGGGACGGGGAAAAGGCGCTTGTCACCGCTTCCAACGATTGTGCAGCCAGAACCACTGCTCCGGGTGCTCGCGCACCCAACCCTCCACGATCTGGTTGATGCGAGCCATAGCCGCGGCGACGTCGATCAGCCCGTCGCCGTCGCGCGGCATGTCGATCGCGGGCGTCAGTTCGAGATGCAGCCTGCCGTCGGGGTAGCGGACCGTCCGCGCCCCGTGTACCGGACAGTCAAATTGCCGGGCAAACTTCGCGGCCATCGGATTGGTCTTTGCCGGCCGGCCAAAGAAGGGGACAGACAAGCCCCGTCTGAGGCGCTGGTCGACCAGCGTGCCGAGGTGCTCGCCGCGTTCCATCCCGGCAGCGATCTCGAACGCGGCGCCACGATCGTTCTCGACCAGGCGGCCCATCAGCGCCCTGCGGCGTTCCAGCACGTCTCCGGAGAGCGCGACGTTGGCCAGCGCTCGGAACGGCAGGATCATCTCCAGCCCGTACTTCGCGGCCACGACCGCGAGAATCTCGTAGTTGGCTAGGTGAGCTGCGAAGATGACCGCCGGCTTGCCGTCGTCGCGCAGTTTCCCGAACCGGTCAATCGTCTCCGGCGTGATCGTAACCTTGCCCTCGGTGGGGTGCTCTGGATCGTATTCGGCGGCAAGCCGATCGAGGAAAACGAACTCGACGATCACCCTGGCGAAGTTTCGCCAACAGCCGCTGAGGATCCGGCGCCGCTCCGCAGCGCTTTTGTCGGGGAACGCCGCCGCGATGTTGCGGGCGGCGGTGCGGTGCTCCGGCGTCAGCGGTCCGATGAAACGGCCGAACGCGACGAACAGGTTTTCGGATCGCTCTGGCCCGAGTCGCACTGCCAGGCGGATCAAAGCACGCACGGTCCCCGCGCTCGTGCGCTGGAAGAACCGCGAGCGTTGAAACCGCCGGCCGAGCGCCCGACGGCGCCGGCGTCGTCGTCTCGGCGGCTTGGTCATGGAATCAGCCGTCAAAGCGTCACGACGATCTTGCCGAAAACGTCGCGCGACTCCAGCCGGGCGAGCGCCCGGTCAATGTCGGCAACGCCGATTGTGGTGTCAATCACCGGCCGGGCAACACCCGCTGCCATCTTGTCGAGGACGCCGGCGAGATTGCGCAGATTGCAGCCGAAGCTGCCGATCAACCGAAGCTGGCGCTGATAGAGCTGGTAAAGGTTGATCTCGCAGGCCACCCCGGTGGTCGAGCCGCATGTGACCAGGACGCCGCCGCGTTTCAGGGAGAACATGCTCTGTGCGAACGTATCGGGACCGACGTGCTCGAAGACGACGTCGACGCCTTCCTTGCCGGTGAGCCTGCGCACGACGCTTTCGAAGCGTTCCGCGCGGTAGTTGATGACGTGGTCGGCGCCGAGGGCCTTCGCCTTCTGCGCCTTGGCGTCGCTGCCGACCGTGGTGATCACGGTTGCGCCGGCGGCTTTGGCGAGCTGGATCGCCGCCGTTCCGATCCCGCTGCCGCCGGCCTGGATCAGGATCGACTGGCCCTGCGACAAGCGGGCGTTGTCGAACAGCATGTGCTCGACTGTGCCGTAGGTCACCGGCGCGCAGGCCGCCGCGATGACGTCCACGCCCTCCGGCGCGGGCACAGCCAGTCGAGCGGCGACGTTCACCCGCTCGCGCATGAAGCCGTCGACGTGGAAACCGCGCACGCCGGCGACGTTGACGCAAAAGTTGTCGCGGCCGTCGCGGCAAGCCTCGCACACGCCGCAGGTCTCCGCGCCGTAGAGCGCCACGACCTGGCCTTCCGCGAGGCCGGTGACGCCATCGCCGGCGGCAACGACGCGACCGGCCGCCTCGGCGCCGATCACGATTGGCAACTTGCGCTTGGCGAAAGCCATGCCGCGCCAGCCCCACACGTCGATGTGATTGAGCGCCACCGCGCCGACGGCGATCTGCACCTCGCCCGCCGCCGGTGGCGGCGGCTCGGCGAGTTCGACCGCCGCCAATTTGCGGTTGTCGGCGAGTTGCAGTGCGCGCATCGGCCGAGCTCGCGGCGAGGTCCTCATGCCGGCTCGGCGGTGATCACGAGGCAGGCGTTCTGGCCGCCGAAGCCGAAGGAGTTCGACAGCACCGCCTTCACCGGCGCCGCACGCGCAATGTTAGGCACCACGTCGAGGTCAATCGCCGGGTCGGGCACCTTGTAGTTGATGGTCGGCGGCATGGTCCCGGTCTCGATGGTCTTGATCGAGAACGCCGCCTCGATGGCCCCGGCGGCGCTGATCGTGTGGCCGATCATCGACTTGTTCGAGCTGATCGGCGTGCCGCCGAGGCGCTCGCCCATAACTGCCTCCAGCGACATCGCCTCCATCTTGTCGTTTTCCGGCGTGCCGGTGCCGTGAGCGTTGACGTAGTCGATCTCATCCGGCTCGAGGCCGGAGTCGACGATGGCCTTGCGGATGGCGCCAATGATCGCCGAGCCGTCCGGTTTGGAGCGCGTGCGATGGAAGCTGTCCGCCTGCTCGCCCGCGCCTCGGATGACCGCACGGATGCGGGCGCCGCGCGCCACCGCAGCGTCGTAGTTCTCGAGCACCAGCGCGCCGGCGCCTTCGGCGACGACGAACCCGTCGCGGTCCTTGGAAAACGGCTTCGACGCTTCCTCGGGGACCTCGTTGGCGGCCGACAGCGCCGACAACAGGGCGAAACGGATCACCATTTCGTTGTTGACCGAGCAGTCGGCGCCGAGCGCCAGGGCGGCGTCTGTGTCGCCGCGGCGGATCGCCTCGACGCCCAGCTGGATGGCGGTCGCCCCCGACGCGCAAGCCGTCGTCACCGAAATCGGCGCGCCCTTGGTGCCGAGGCGGTCGGCCAGCCCTTCGGGGACGAACGCCGCCATCAACTGAGCGAAGCCGCGGCGGTCGTTGGCTGTGCGTGTGGCGGCCAGCATCCGGTCATAGGCATCGCCGCCGTTCGGTTGCGCCGACTGGAACAGCCGCCAGCGATGCGGCCACTCCATCTCGGTCGGCGGCAGTGCCGCGAACAGCGGACCGGGGAAATCGCCAGGTGTGCCGATCGCCGCCGATGCAATCGCCTCCTCTGCGGCAAGGATCGCGGCTCGCAACGTCAGATCCATCGCCGTATCGTCCTCCTGCCAGAGGAAGTCGACCGTGCCGGCGATCGTCGTGCGCATATCGTCGGTGGCAAAGCGGCTGATGCTGCGGATGCCGGATCGCCCGGCCGCAAGCGCCGCCCAGTTATCGCCGAGGCCGACGCCGAGGGGCGACACCACGCCGACGCCGGTCACCGCCGCCAGCGGGCGCCCCAATTGGTCCTTCATCGACTTCGCCATGTTCTCGTCCTCAGCCGGGCCTCGCGATCAGACCCATGCCTTCGCCGCGCCAGAAGCCAACCGAGGTTATCACGATGCGCTCCGGTGCGGCGACGACCGGCTGCTCGATGCCGCGTGTATCGAACGGTTTGTAGAAGCCACGCCGCGACAGGGCGATGGCGGCGAGCGCGCTCAGCGCCGGAAAGGTGGCGTTGACCGCCGCGCCCAGCATGGTCGCGCCCCCCCTGACCCCGTCCACCCGTCCGGCGGCGGCCAATCCGGTGAGAACCTCCAGCTCTTCGCGCGTCGGTCGGGCAATGCCGGTGGCGCCGGATAGAACCGCGACCGGCCCGACACCCGTCGGCGCGACCCGATCGAACTGGCCTGCGAGCGCCCGGGCGACGTCGCCGGGGCGCCTGCGGGTGAAGTCGCTGACGACGTTGGCGACCCGCGCGTACGGCTGGCGTCCGCGCGCCTCCGCATGCTCGCGCGCTTCGATCACCAGGAAGGCCCCGACGGAGCCCAGGATCAGGCCGCCTCCGGCGTCCGCTCGCGCCCACACCGGAACCGGCTCTGCGGACCACAAGAGGCCGCCCACAGCATAGTGCAGGATCGTGTCCTTGCGGTCGGCGCGGATCGCGCCGCCGACCAGGAAGACGTCGCCCTGGCCGCCGGCAATCCGGCGCCAGGCGGTTTCGACGGCGCCGACTCCGGCGATCTCCTCGCCCATGAAGGTCCTGGACGAGCCGGTCACTTTGTGGACGATCGAGATGTTGCCGGCGAGAAGGTTGGGCAACTGGGCGAGGAAAAGTGTCGGACGCAGGTCCGACGCGAGCCGCTGGTTGAGCGACGCACCGGGCGCGTCGCTCGTGGCGAGATAGTCGAGGATGGCGGTATCGGCGGCCTCGTCGCGCTCGCCGCCGTCGGCGGCGATCAACGCGTGGGTGCGCGCGAGAATTGCCTCGTCGCCGGCAATTCCCGCATCGTCGAGCGCCAAGCCCGCGGCATAGGTCCCGAGCCTTTGCCAGGGTTCCATCTGGCGCTGGTCCGACCGCCGTGGGATCTGGCGATCAAGGTCAAGCGATACCAGCGGATGGAAGGCGAACGGCGGCATCCTCGTGCGGTCGACGACCGGGCGCGGAGGATCGCTTTCCGCCAGCGCCCGCCAATGAGCCTCGACCCCCTCGCCGAGGCTGGAGACCAGCCCGATGCCGGTAATCCAGGCTTCGCGCTCCACCGCCGACGATCCGCTGCTCACGCGCTCGCCGCGGCGACCGCAATCAGTTCGAAGTGTCGCCTGAAGGCGGCCTTCAGCTCTGGGCTGGGAAAATCGGCGACGATCATGACGGTCTCGGCGTCGGCGGCAACCTTGCCGTCGACCACGACCGTTCCCTCGGCGATAGCGAAGCCCGAGCCGTCGTGCGTGATCTGGGCGTTGATCTGGACAACCGCACCCGGCCCGATGAATTGACGGAACTTGGCGCGTTTGACGGCGCCGAGGAACACAAACTTGGCCTTGTCGTATCGTCGGAAGATCACGTAGCCGGCGGCGTGGTTGATCAGCTCCAGCATCATCACGCCGGGCAGCGTCGGGTAGCCCGGAAAGTGACCTTCGAATATCGGGCTCTTCTCCGGCAGGCGCGATATCGCGGTCACGGTGCCAGCCTCGACGTCGATCGCGTCGATCGCGTCGATCATTTCGAAGTACTCCAGTCGCATGATCTGCCTGTCAGGCGGACTTGGCGGCGATGAGTTCGTCGATCCGGGTGCAGAGGTTCTTCAGCACGAAGTAGTCCTCGACCGACGCCGAACCCTCATTGACCTCCTTGGTCCACGCCTCTAGCGGGATCTTGATGCCGAATTTCTTGTCGAGCGCGAAAACGATGTCGAGGAAGTCGAGGCTGTCGATGCCGAGATCGTCGATCGCGTGCGCTTCGGGGCTGATCTCGGACAGCGGGATATCGCTGGTTTCGGTGATGACCTGTGCGACCGTGTCGAATGTCGAGGACATGGTACGGACGTTCCCTCGCTACCCGCGGGCCGGCGGTTTGCGGGAGCCGCGACGAGCGCAACCCGGCGTCTACGCCCGCCGGCGGCCAAGCCAATCGGTCCCAATATAGACCTTGCCAGGGCTTGTCTACTGGCCCCGGATGGGCCGCCTGTCCCGGTTGCGCCGAGCCTTCTCAGACGACAAGATGGCGCCTCCATCCGCGTCGAAGGGAAGCCAATACCGTGGCGATGGCCGGGGTTGCCGACGAGGACCGCGGCCCGCGCATTGCCGCGCTCGACGTCGTTCGCGGCGTCGCCATCGGCGCCATGGTGGTTTACCATCTCTCGTTCGATCTTGCCGCCGAGGGGCTGATCGCAGCCGACGTCGTCAACGATCTCGGCTGGCGCGTGTTTGCGCGCACCATCGCCGGAACGTTTCTCCTCCTGGTCGGCATCAACCTGGTTCTTGCAACGCGACGTGGCCTCAAGCCGCAGCCGTTCCTGCGCCGCCTGGCGCTGATCGTCGGCGGTGCCATCATGGTCACCCTTGCCACGTGGTGGTTCAACCCCGGCACTTTCGTCTTCTTCGGCATCCTTCACGCCATCGCCCTCGCCAGCGTTTTGGCGCTGCCGTTCCTGCGACTGCCGATTTGGGCGGTGGCGCTGTCAGCCGTCGTCGCGTTTGTCGCGCCACAATACCTCGCCAGTCCGATGTTCAACGCTCCGGCGCTGTGGTGGGTCGGTCTGTCGACGCGGCCGCCGGTGTCGGTTGACTACGTTCCGATCCTCCCCTGGTTCGCCGTCGTTCTCGCCGGCATCGTTGCGGGACGGCTATTGGTGGCTTACGCCGCTGACAGCCAGGCCGTTCGCTGGCGGCCGACCACTACCGCTGAGCGTTTCGTGGTCGCTACCGGGCGCTGGAGCCTCCTCATCTACCTGGTTCACCAACCGATTCTGTTCGGCGCCATTTATGTCATCGCGCCGTTCGTCACGCCTAGCGAAACCGTCGCACGTACGAACTTCATGCGCGATTGCGTCACCGTCTGCCGGGTCAACGGGCGCGACGAGAGGACCTGCACGACGCTCTGCGGCTGCATGATCGACAACCTCTACGGCACCGATCTGTTCAACACGACCTCGATCGAGCTGTTGAACCTCGAGCAGCGGCAGCGCTGGGACGCGATCGTCGCGGCATGCGTCGGCCAGGCCGAGACGTTGGCGGAGTGACCTCAGGGACGCTGCACGCCATTCGCCGTGACGTACACCGCGAAGACTGCGTTGGTGCAGGTAACGAACGGGCCGCTGCGTTTGGGTCCGCCGAACACCAGGTCGACCGAAGTCCGCCTTCACGGCGTTACGGGTCGCTAACAGGCGCATCTCACGCGACATGGTCATGACGGCGATAAGCCCCGGCCGCATTCCGACAGACGCGATCAACACCCACAGTGAGCTGCTCGACCGCCTGCCCGAGGCGATGCCGACGTGGCTGCCAGCGAAAGACAGACCGCTGAAAGCGGTGCCGCCGGTCTGAGGCGGTTCTCAGCCATCCGCCGCCGGTGCCGATCCATGTCGTTCCAGATTTCAATCGCACGGACCATGTTGTGTAGGACGATTAACATGCTAACATTTCAGTTCCTACGTCCCTGCAAGAGCCCCGGATCGCACTTTGCCCCACGCATCACTTGCCGACCCAGTGCCGAGCCGTCGCGGCGTCTCCAAGGCCGTCATGGTCTATGACCAGTTGCGTTCCGACATTGTCTCGCTGGCGCTCAAGCCCGGCATTCGGATCGACAAGAACAAGGTGTGCGCGCGGCTCCACGTCTCGCGGCAGCCGGTGGCCGATGCGCTGTCGCGCCTGGCGGAGGAGCGCCTGGTCGAGGTTGAACCGCAGAAGGGCACGTTTGTCGCCCGCGTCCGCATGGCCAGCGTACTGGAGGCCGCGTTTCTTCGCCGTGCGTTGGAGATCGCGACCGTGGAGCGGGTTGCCGCCGATATCGACGATGCAACGCTCCAGCCGCTGGAGCGCAACCTAGCCTACCAGGCAACGGCACTCGAAGCGGACGACATTGACGGATTTTATGCGCTGGATTTGCGGTTTCATGCCATGCTCTTCGAGCGCCTTGGCATGGAGCGGCTGGCGGAGGCGGTCGGCGCCTCGCGTGCTCAACTGGAGCGCGCGCGCCGGCTCTTGCTGCCGCTGCCCAGCCGCAACCGGGCAACGCTTCGCGAGCATCGCGCCATCGTTGCCGCGCTCGCCGCACGTGACCCGCGCGCGGCTACCCGCGCGATGGCTGCCCATCTCGACGCGGGGATGAGTGAACTGAAGAGGTTTGCGGCTCGCCAGCCCGAGCTGTTCGAGTCGCAGCGCCGGCCGCGAGGCCGGAACGGAGTGACGGCGACAACAGCCGTCGGCAAAGGGAGGAACCAACTATGAACGCAGGCAGACTGACGGGGGGGCTGTGTGCCCTTCTAGTATCCGCGTCACTGGGCGCGACAGCCAATGCCCAGATGATGTACGACGGGGTCACGGTCAACGTGATGACCTTCACCGGCCCGCAGATCGCCGAGCCGCTGCAGCGGCGCGCGCCTGACTTCGAAAAGCTGACCGGCGCCAAGATCAACGTGATCACTGTGCCGTTTTCGGATCTCTACACTAAGTTGCTGACCGACTGGTCGAGCGGCACCAACTCGGTCGATGCCGCCGTGTTCGCGCCTCAATGGATGGTCGACTATATCGCCGGCGGGTTCCTCGAGGATCTGACCGCACGCGTCGCCGCTGACCACGACATCATGGCCGACGACGTGGCGCCGTTCTTCCGCGACTTCTCGCAGAAGTACGCCGGCAAGACCTACATGATCACGCTCGATGGCGACTTCCACATGATCTACTACCGGACCGATGTCCTCGCGGACAACGGTCTGTCGCCGCCGGAAACCATCGACGACTACCTTGCCGTTGCCAAGGCGCTGAACGGCAAGGATATGAACGGCGATGGGACGCCTGACTACGGCTCGTGCATCTCCAAGAAGCGCAACGCCCAGGCCTTCTGGTTCATCACGTCGATCGCCGGCGGCATGATCCAGTCGCAAGGCACCGGGCAGGGCGTCTTCTTCGACACCCGCGACATGAAGCCACTGGTCAACAACGAGGCGTTCGCCAAGGCCCTCGACTTCTACAAGGACTCGACGGACTACGGCCCGCCGAACGAGATCAACCTCGACGTTGGCGACACGCGTTCGCTGTTCACCTCGGGCCGCTGCGCGCTGTCGTACGACTGGGGCGACATCGGCACGCTGGCCATCGATCCGGAAACGTCGAAGGTTATCGACAAGGTCGGCGCGGCGATCCTGCCCGGTTCACGGGAAGTTCTTAATCGCGACACCGGCAAGCTCGAGCCCTGCACGGACGCAACTTGTCCGTACGCGCTCAATGGCGTCAATCATGCGCCGTTCGCGTCGTTCGGCGGCTGGGGCGGTGGCATCAACGCTGGCGCCGATCCGAAGGTGAAAGACGCCGCGTACGCCTTCTTCTCGTACATGCAGCAGCCGGCCCAGTCGAACGTCGACGTGACCATCGGCAAGACCGGCTTCAACCCCTACCGCATCTCGCAGTTCGAGAATTTGGACGAGTGGCTGAAGGCGGGCATGAGCGAGTCCGCGGCCAAGAACTATCTTGGCGCCATACAGGCCAGCCTCAACAGCCCCAACATGATCCTCGACCTGCGCATTCCACAGAACCAGAAGTATCAGCAGGTTGCGCTCGACGAGGCGGTTTCGCGCTTCCTCGCCGGCGAGATCGATAAGGCTGCCACGATGAAGGCGATCGAGGACGGCTGGAACGAGCTTAACGACGATATCGGCAAGGACGAGCAGCTCGCGATCTACAAGTCGACCATCGGCGCCCAGTAGGCCCGAGAAGAAGACTGACTCGCTTCGCGAAGGTCGGTTAGGATTGACCCGCCGCGGATTGTCATCCGCGGCGGGTCGGTGACAGACTGGCCGCCGAACGACGGACGGTGTCAATGGCAGTGGTTGTCAGCCCAGCCGCAATTGATGAGGCGACCTTTGGTGGTCTCGGTGGTTGGGTTGACCGTCACGCCGGCCGCATCATGGTTCTGCCGGCGGCCCTGATCATCCTGGCATTCGCGATCTTTCCACTGATCATTTCCGGGTATCTGGCGTTGTCGCGTTTCGCCATTTCTCCGGGCGGCTATACCCTCCGCTTCGTTGGACTGAGGAACTTCCAGAAACTCTATTTCGGCAGCCAGCAGTACCACCTGCTGGGCACCTTCGGCGCCTTCGGCGTGGTCGAATGGACGATTACCATCGCCGTCGCCCTCGGTTTGCTCATATGGCTTGCGCGTTACCTGCGATCACCCGAGTTCTGGCTGCTTGGACTGGTCGGGCGCCTGGTTTCGGCAGCCCTGGCGATTGCCGTCGTGCTTCTCCTGTTGGCAACCATCGTCGCCGGTGGCTTCCCAGGATCGCTGGTGACGACCCTCATCTACGTCGTTGCCGGAGTCGCAGTGCAGTTCGCGCTTGGCCTCGGCCTTGCGCTCCTCTGTGCCCAGCCGATCCGGGCGCGTAACTGGTTCCGCGTAGTCTTCTTCGTACCGCTGATGGTGACTCCGGTCGGCATTGCCTACACGTTTCGCATGCTCGCCGACATGGAGAAAGGACCTTTGGCGCCGCTCCGCTTCGCGCTGCATCTCGGTGAATTTGCGTGGGCAACCGATCCTTGGCTGGCACGGTTGGTTGTCCTGGCGGGCGACACTTGGCAGTGGACGCCGTTCATGTTCATCATGCTTCTCGCCGCGGTTGAGGCGCGCCCGCAAGAGCAGATCGAGGCGGCGCGGGTGGACGGTGCCGGACCGTTTCAGATCTTTCGGCATGTTACCTGGCCGGCGATTGCACCGGTCGCGGCGACGGTCGTGCTGATCCGGCTGATCGAAGCGTTCAAGATCGTTGACCTGCCGAACGTGCTCACCAACGGCGGGCCCGGGCTTGCGACCGAATCGCTGACGCTTCACTCATTCATCGCCTGGCGCACGCAGGACCTCGGCGGCTCGGCCGCGATCGGCTACACGCTATTGTTCGTTTCGACCGTCACGTGCATCTCTTTCTTCAACTTCAGCGTCCAACGCGCGCGGAGATACCAGACATGAGCATCGCCGACGACGCCGGGGTCTGGAGTCGGCCGTTTACGCCGAGCCGCATCGGCGGGCAGGCGCCAGCCGCCAAGATGGTCACCTACGCCGCCCTCGTGCTTTGGACGGCGGTCGTTCTCCTACCGCTCTATTGGGTTTTGATCACGTCGTTCAAGCTGCCCGTCGACGTCGACACCGGGCCGAAATACTTCCCTTTCCTGGACTTTCAGCCATCGCTCCACGCCTGGCGCTACATCTTCGTTGATCTCGGCCGTGACACGCTGCGCCCGTACATGAACTCCGTCGTCGTCGCTCTCGTGGCGACCACGCTGGCGGTTTCCATTGGCGCCCTTGCCGCCTACGCGCTTGTCCGCATCCGTTTTCAGGTCAAGCTCGCGGCGGTGGCGTGCTTCATTCTCATCCTCATCGGCGTTGTCGTCAGCGTCGCTTTTTTCGCAGTTGCCTGGCAGGTCGCCGTAGCCGCGGGGGGCGCCCTGTTCGTTTTGTTCCTGTCGACGCTCGCCCGCCGTTTTCGCCGCGCCGCTTCGAACAGCGACGTCGAGTTCTGGATCATTTCCAACCGCATCCTGCCCCCGGTTGTGGCGGTGCTGCCGATCTACATCATGTTCCAACACCTTCACCTTCTTGACACCCAGGTGGCATTGATCGCGACCTACACCGCCGTCAACCTGCCGATCGTTGTCTGGCTGATGCGCGATTTCTTCGCCGGGATCCCGATCGAGATCGAGGAGAGCGCCCAGGTCGACGGCTGTTCGCGCTTCCGCATCTACTTCTCAGTCGTTCTGCCGCTCGCGCGCTCCGGTCTCGCGGCGACGTACATGCTGGTGCTGATCCTGTGCTGGAACGAGTACCTGCTCGCGCTGTTCCTCTCGAACGCCAACGCCCAGACCATGCCGATCCTGGTTTCAGCCCAGAACGGTACGCGCGGACCGCAGTGGTGGTACATGTCGGTGCTGATCGTCATCATGATTGCGCCCGTGGTCGCGATCGCCGTCGCGCTACAGAAGCACATCGCCCGAGGCATTCTGGTTGGCGCGGTCAAAGGCTGAAGAGACTGTCGCCGGCGCCGGTCAGTCCTTGGCCCGCTCGACGTAGGAGCCGTCGGCGGTCATCACCACGACGCGCGTGCCCGGTGCGATGTGCGGCGGCACGGTGGTGCGCACCCCGTTGGAAAGCACTGCCGGCTTGTAGGATGACGATGCCGTCTGGCCTTTCATCGCCGGTTCGGTTTCGACGACTTCGAGCGTCACGCGCTGCGGCAGCTCGATGGCGATCGGCACACCCTCGTGAAGGCTGAGCCTGACCGTCATGTTTTCCTGCAGATACGCCGCCGCATCGCCGACCACGTCCTTCGGCACTTGCACCTGGTCGAAGGTCTCGCCGTTCATGAAGGTGTAGCTGTTGCCGTCCTCGTAGAGGTACTGGAAGTCCTGGTCCTCGACGAAGGCGCGCTCGACCTGCTCGGTGGTCTTGTAGCGCTGGGAAACCTTCACGCCGTCCGAGATCCGCCGCATATCGATCTGCGTGGTCGGCGTACCCTTGCCGGGGTGGAAGTTCTCGGCGGTGAGCACGACGTAGAGCTGACCGTCGGCTTCGACGACGTTGCCCTTGCGAATCTGGCTGGCGATGACTTTCACACCACGCTCGACTATGGCTTGGCTCGGGTTTCGGCGCGCACATTAGCGATTTCGCACGCCTGCGCCAGAGGGAAGGCATGAGGACGTCGCCATTCTGGAATCCCGGTCGCCATCGCGACCGACGCCCGGTTCTGATCGCGCGCAACCGCATCGTCACGGCGCTCCGCCGCTGGTTCGAGCGCGGAGGTTTCGTCGAGGTCGAGGCCGCCGCGTTGCAGGTCTCACCGGGCAACGAAACCCATCTCCACGCTTTTGCCACTGAGATCGTCGGGCCGGACCGCGCCCGGGCCCGCCGCTACCTCGCCACCTCGCCCGAGTTCGCCATGAAGAAGCTGCTCGCAGCCGGCGAGACGAGGATCGTCGATTTCGCCCGCGTCTTCCGCAACCGCGAACGTGGACCGTTGCATGCGCCGGAATTCACCATGGTCGAGTGGTACCGCGCCGGGGCGGACCTAGACGCGGTGATGGTCGATTCCGTTGCCATCGTGGCGGAAGCGGCGGCCGCGGCCCGCGGCGGCCGCCTGACCTGGCGCGGTCGCACCGCCGATCCACTTGCCGCGCCGGAGAAGCTGACGGTCGCCGACGCCTTCCGCCAACACGCCAACATCAATCTGGCCGACGTCGGCGACGACCGCGACCGGTTCGGCGCGGCGGCGCTCGCTTCCGGCGTTCGCGTCGCCGCCGACGACACCTGGTCCGACGTTTTCAGCCGCGTGCTCACCGCCAAGGTCGAGCCGCGCCTCGGCCTCGACAGACCGACGCTGCTCTGTGCCTACCCCGCGTCCGAAGCCGCGCTTGCCCGCCTCAGCCCGCAGGACCCGCGCATCGCCCAGCGCTTCGAGCTCTATGTCTGTGGCGTCGAGCTCGCCAACGGTTTCGCCGAACTGACGGACCCAGCCGAGCAACGCCGGCGCTTCGAGGCCGACATGGACCAGAAGGAACGCATTCACGGCGAGCGCTACCCGCTCGACGAGGACTTCCTCGCCGCGCTGGCAATGATGCCGGAAGCGAGCGGCGTCGCCCTCGGTCTCGACCGGCTGGTCATGCTGGCGACCGGCGCGACGC
>CAYTXI010000019.1:0-29533 GCA_964441935.1 uncultured Bauldia sp. | reverse complement strand
TGTAGTCGTCGGCGCCGAAGCCGAGACCGCGGACCTTGTCCTCGATGCCGGCGAGGCCGGATAGGATGAGGATCGGTGTCTTGATCTTGGAGAGCCTCAGGGTGCGCAACACCTCGTAGCCGGACATGTCCGGCAGATTGAGGTCGAGCAGAATGATGTCGTAGTCGTAGAGCTTGCCGAGATCGACACCTTCTTCGCCGAGGTCCGTGGTGTAAACGTTGAAGTTTTCGGACTTGAGCATCAACTCGATGCTCTGCGCCGTGGCGCTGTCATCCTCGATCAGAAGAACTCGCATGCCAATCCCCCTGGCCCTTCCCGGCTCGACGCGCCGCGCACAACCGGCACCAAGAAACGGTCAACCCCGATTCGCCACGCTATCAGCCGATGGTTAACAAACCCTCATTCCGCCGCACAAGGAAATTAATCAAAAGTCTAGACTGACCTTCACACTTCGTTGAGATATCGAGCAATTTTGCCACGTAACTCTTTGTTAACCTACTTGAAGAATCGCGACTAAGCGATTCAAAGGACTCAGCGATCAGCGGCCCGGCTCGATGTCTGGGTTTACTCCGAATTAAGCGCTGCTCGGCCATGATTAATGCGAGATGTAAATGAAACGTTATCGGCCAGAAACGGAGCGTCGGCAGCGGAGGCGCCATCCGGATCGACACGGCGGTGGCGGTCGCAGGGTAAAGCGTGTTGGGAGTCCCAGTCATGAAGTCGCGTGAGGGAGTCATTCGTCTGAAACGCTTCCACGTCGAGGAAAAGCGTCGCCGCGTTGCCCAGATCGAGTTGATGATTGCCGAATTCGAACGCATGGCAAAGGATCTGGACGACCAGATCCTCGCCGAGCAACAGAAGAGCGGCATTCACGACACCGGTCACTTCGCCTATCCGACGTTCGCCAAGGCCGCCGCGCAGAGACGCGACAATCTCGCGGCGTCGGCAAGCGAACTGAAAGAGCAGCTCACCGTCGCCCGGGCCGACTGCGACGAGGCGGTCGAGGACCTCAAAAAGCACGAGGCGCTCGCAGAGCGCGACCAGGCCGACAGGCAGGCGGCGCAGAAGTCTGCACTGGTGCACGCCACGGTCCGCTGAGCAGCGGGACGTTCAGACGGACCGACTGCCGGCCACCGAGGCCGCGTTCGGGCGGATCAGGGGAACGTGCGGCGCAGCGGTGGGCGGAAGAATCCCCTGGAGCCGCGGATCGTCAATGACCTCGATCGCGTACTTGTAGGCGCGGAAGCCGTGCCGCAGGTAGAAGGGCACCGCTGCAGGGTGATCGAACGTGCAGGTGTGCAGCCACACCCGCGAGACACCCGGCCGGAACGCGGCGGCAAGCGCCGCCCGCATCAGGACCGACGCGGCGCCGGTGCCGACGGCCTCGGGGATGACGCCGAAGACGACAATTTCTACCTCGGCCGGCGCGGAGAATTTAAGCTCGGCGAGGCCGATGTCGTCCTGGTCGCGCAGGAGGGTCAGGATGAGTGTGGCGGGGTCGGCGAGGTCGGCGGCGAGCCGCTCTTCCGGCATGAGGACCGCCGAGATCCATAGCCAGTCGAGCCCGATCCGGCTGTAAAGGCGACGGTACCAGGCGGTCGCTGGGGCGGCGACTTGGCGGACTGACAGTCCGTTGCGGGGGGCCGCGGCGGGCGCGCGCCCGCTCCGTTCGAAATAGGTGACCACGTTGGCGATCTTGCCCGGCGGCAGGTCCGTGCAGCCGTTGAGGGAAAGCGGGATCGTGTCCGTGTTCATTGTTCATCAATCCCATGCGGACAAAAGACGCCCGGCCACTGCCAACGACGGCCGGCAACGCCCCTCAATACCGCGCTTTTTTCTCGAAGCCGCGGCGTTTTTCTGACATTGCGTTTGCCTTTCCGAAATGAATCAAGTCTAGCTTTCCAAACAAGGGAATGGCGGCAAACGCCGACACTAAGAACGCGAAGTCGGCCTCGGGAACAACCCAAAATGGCGAAGACCGTTCTGGTCGTCGAAGACAACGAGCTCAACATGAAGCTCTTCCACGACCTCTTGGAAGCCGGCGGCTACAACATCGTGCAGACCCGCAACGGTTTGGAAGCGATCGATCTTGCTCGCGAGCACCATCCTGATCTCATCTTGATGGACATCCAGCTGCCCGAAGTCTCTGGGCTCGAGGTCACCAAGTGGATCAAGGAGGATGACGAACTGAGGACCATCCCAGTGATCGCGGTGACGGCGTTCGCAATGAAGGGCGATGAGGAACGCATCCGCCAGGGCGGCTGCGAGGCATACCTGTCGAAACCGATCTCGGTGCAGTCGTTCCTCGACACGGTAAAGTCGTACATAGGCTGAGTAGAGACCGCATGACCGCCCGAGTGCTTGTCGTCGACGATCTCGTCGCCAACATCAAGGTGCTCGAGGCGCGCCTGGTGGCGGAGTACTTCGAGGTGTTAACCGCGACCACCGGGGAGGCCGCGCTCGACATTTGCACGCGCGGACAGTGTGACATTGTCCTCTTGGACGTGATGATGCCGGGAATCGACGGGTTCGAGGTCTGCCGGCGGCTAAAACGCGATCCGCGCACGGCGCAACTGCCGGTGGTCATCATTACGGCCCTCGATGAGCCGGCGGACCGCATCGCGGGACTGGAGGCGGGTGCCGACGACTTCCTGACCAAGCCGGTCAACGATATCGCGCTGATCACGCGGGTGAAGAGCCTGGTCAGGCTCAAGATGCTGACCGACGAATTGATGATGCGCGCCTCGACCTCCTCGGAAATCGGTTTGGAAGATGCATTCGACCCGCTGACGATTGCCGGCGACGGGGGGAAGGTGTTGCTCATCGACGATTTGACCGCGACGGTCGAGCGCGTCAAGCAGACGCTCGCACCGCACCACACGGTCGACCACGAGCCGGATCCCCAGGAAGCGCTGTTCCGTGCGGCAGAGGGCGACTACGACCTCGCCATCGTCAGCCTCAACCTGAAAGACTTCGACGGACTTAGGTTGTGCTCGCACATCCGTTCGCTCGAGCGGACGCGGCTGCTGCCGATTCTGGTAATCGTCGATCAGGACGACAACGTGCGCCTGTTGCGCGGCCTCGACCTTGGGGTCAACGACTACCTAGTGCGGCCGATCGACCGCAACGAGATGCTGGCGCGGGTGAGGACTCAGGTCCGCCGCAAGCGCTTCTCGGACCGCCTGCGGGACAACGTCCAGATGACGATGGAGATGGCGGTCACTGACGGACTGACGGGACTGCACAATCGCCGCTATCTGGAGCGCCACCTGATGACTTTGGTTCAGCAGGCGGCGGCGCGCGAGAGGCCGCTGTCGCTTCTGGTCATCGACATCGACCATTTCAAGGCGATCAACGACGGCTATGGACACGCCGCCGGGGACGAGGTGCTCAGGGAATTCTCGCGGCGGTTGCGGAAGACGGTGCGGAACATCGATCTGGCCTGCCGCCACGGTGGGGAGGAATTCGTCGTCGCTATGCCCGACACCGATGCGGCATTGGCCATGCTGGTCGGTGAGCGGCTGCGGCAGAAGGTCGCCGCGGTGCCCTTCCATCCCGCAGACGGCCCGGAGGGCATCACCGTGACCGTGTCGATCGGCGTGGCCTCACGGGTTTCGGCCGACGATACACCGGAAACGCTGCTCAAACGGGCGGATAAGGCGCTTTATCGGGCCAAGCACGACGGGCGCAACCGCGTCGTCGCGGCCGCGGCCTGACACGGCATGGTTGTACAACTCAAGCGGATTCGCGAGTTTAATGATAAAACTTTACTAAAACGAGAGTTTTCGATGGTTGCCGGTTTGCTAAGCGGCCAAAGAGGAATACAGTCCGGCGTGTCGTAGGAGCGGGATGTAGCGGCAGTTGGTACGCTCAAAAGCTTGAAAATGGCTACGCGACGCCCCCTCCTAGAAAAGTACATTGGAAACCCTGCGGAGTGCTCAGGTCCGCCGCATCTCCTGGGTCCGTAGGGTCGGCCGGTTCCAGAGCGGGCTGAGTGGCCTCCTCGTACAAACCCGTTCTGGGCCGGCCACTAATTCTCTCATCCGGTAGCGTGCGGCCGGCTGAAAAAACAAAAGGCACCGCTGCGGCGGTGCCTTTTTCGTTGGCAGCTGTGGCGCGCCTATTTGATCTTGGCCTCGCGAAATTCGACGTGCTTGCGCGCGACGGGATCGTACTTCTTCATCACCAGCTTGTTGGTCTTGGTGCGCGAATTCTTCTTGGTGACGTAGTAGTACCCCGTGTCGGCCGAGCTCACGAGCTTGATCTTGACGGTTGTGGCCTTGGCCATGGCGGAGATCCTCGGGAAGGGCGATCGGTCCGGCGCACCGTAAGATCGGCGATTGGGATGTCAAGCTTGCGACAGGCCATGATTGCTGCGGTTGCAGCCCTCGCCCTCCATGGTGCAGCGCACGCTGGCGACGACGCGGCGGCGATCAACCGGATGGCGCTCTATCCAGAGGGGCCGCTCGCCATCGGCGACACGGTCACCTACGCCGAAATGGGGGGCGACCTGGTCACGCGGTGGGATGGGCACGACAACCGGACGTTCTGGTCGCGTCCGGGTTGCGGGCCGACGGCGGTCGCAGAAGCGGGCGGCGACCTCATCGTGCTCTGCCACCTTGAAGGGAGCGCGGTGCGCGTTTCGCGGAGCGGCGAAACGTTGGCAGTGTACTCGCAGGACGGTGAGGGGCGGCGGCTCGTCAACCCCAACGCGGCAGTGGGCGACGGCAACGGCGGGGTCTACTTCTCGGACTCCGGCCCATTTTCGCCGAGCGCGCCGGCGGCCGGCTCGGCGCTTCACCTCGACGCGGCGGGCAGGATCGCCCGAGTCGCGACCGGCATCCACTACGCCAACGGCGTGGCGCTCACGGCGGACGGCGGCACGCTCTACGTCTCGGAGCACCTTAGCCGCCGGGTGCTCGCTTTCGACGTTGGGGCGGATGGCCGGCTCAGCCGGCGAAGGGTCTTCGTCGAACTCGACGATCTCGTCGGCGTCGATCCCGACCGGGGCTGGGAGGTCGGCCCGGATGGGCTCGCGGTCGACCGTGCCGGCGATCTCTACATCGCCGAATACGGCGCCGGCCACGTGCTGATCGTCGGACGCGATCGCCGGCTCAAGGCGACCATTACTGTGCCGGAAGCCTACGTGACCGCTGCCGCCCTCAGTCCGGATGAGCGCGAGATCACCATTACCGCGCCGGTCTCTCTGCACAATCCGAGCGCGTTCGGCGCGGTCTACGTGGCGGCCAATCCGATAGCTGAAGGTCGGTAGATCAGTGCCGGCGGGATCGCTTGGCCGCGTGCCGCTGTCCCGGTTTGCGCCGCTCCTTGTCCGTTGGTCGTTCGCGCTTGGGCAGGATGCGTCCCTCCGACAACAGCTCGAAGCGCAGCGCGCCCGCAAGAGGGGCGGCCTCGACAAGACGCACCTCCACCGGATCCCCGAGGCGGTGAATCTCGCCGGTATTGGCGCCGACCACGGCGTGGCGCGCCTCGTCGTAGCGGAAATAGTCGCCGCCCAGAGAGCGCATGGGGACGAAGCCGTCGGCACCGGTCTCGTCGAGCTTGACGAACAGGCCGGCGCGGGTGACGCCGGCGATACGACCGGAAAACGTCGCGCCAACGCGGTCGGCGAGCCAATGGGCGACGAGGCGGTCGATCGTGTCGCGTTCGGCGGCCATAGCCCGCCGCTCGGCGTTTGAGATGCGCGCGGCGATCTCCGCCAGCTCCGCCTCGATCCCGTCGGGGAGCCCGCCTTCGCCCAGATTCAGCGCGCCGATCAGCGCCCGGTGGACGATGAGGTCCGCGTAGCGGCGGATCGGCGAAGTGAAGTGGGCGTAGCGCCGCAAGTTGAGGCCAAAGTGGCCAATGTTCTCCGGGCTGTACTCGGCCTGGGACTGGGTCCTCAAAACAACCTCGTGGAGCAACGGCCCGTGCTCGGTCTCTCGGGCGCGGTCGAGGATGCGGTTGAAGTGGGAGGGGCGGAGGTTGCCGCCCTTGGGGAGCGTCAGCTCGATCGACTTCAGAAACTCGCGCAGCGCCTCGAGCTTGGCCAGCGATGGGGTGTCGTGGATGCGGTAGACCAGCGGTGACTTTTTCCGTTCCAGCGTCTCCGCGGCGGCGACGTTCGCCTGGATCATGAACTCTTCGATCAGTCGGTGGGATTGCAGCCGCTCGGGAACCGTCACCCGGTCGATGGCGCCGTCGGTGCCGAGCACGATCTTGCGCTCGGGCAGCACCAGCTCCAGAGGCTGGCGCTGATCGCGGTCGCGCGCGAGGCTCTCGTAGGCGCGCCAGAGGTCGGCAAGCGCTGATTTGACGTTGCGCTCGAGATCGCCGGGTTTGCCGTCGAAGGCGTCCTGGGCCTCGCGGTAGGTGAGGCGGGCGGCGGAGCGCATCATCACGCGGTGGAAACGGTGGCTCTTCTTGCGGCCGTCGGCGGAGAACACCATGCGCACGGCGAGCGCCGGGCGGTCTTCGCCCTCGCGGAGCGAGCAGAGGTCGGTGGAGATGCGCTCGGGGAGCATCGGAACGACGCGATCGGGGAAATAGACCGAGTTGCCGCGGTCGAGGGCGGTGCGGTCGAGGGCGGAGCCGGGCCGCACGTACCAAGCGACATCGGCGATGGCGACGGTGACGACGTGGCCGCCTTTGTTATTGGGGTCGGGATCCGGCTCGGCGTGGACGGCGTCGTCGTGGTCCCTGGCGTCGGCGGGGTCGATGGTGACGAGAGCGAGCTTCCGCCAGTCGTCTCGCCCTTTGAGCGGCGCCGGTCCGGCGGCCTCGGCTTCGGCGACGGCGTCGGGGGCGAACACGTGCGGGATGCCGTGGGCGTGGATGGCGATCAGGCTCACCGCCTTCTCGTTCTTCATCGACCCGATAACCTCGACGATCCGGGCGCGGTCGAGGCCGTAGCGCGTCGACCTGGTCACCGACACCGAGACGAGGTCACCCTCCCTGGTCGTCACCGGGCTCTCCAGGATCAATTCCCGCTGTTTGCGGTCGACGGGCTCGATGCGGGCCTCGCGCTCGCCGATCCTGACCACGCCGAAGACGGTCGCGGGCTTGCGGGCGAGGATCTTGATGACGCGGGCGACGTAATCGGGGCCGCCGCCCGTCTCGCCCGGAGCGAGGCGGGCCAGCACCCGGTCGCCGAGGCCGGGCGCCGGCGCCGGGCGACCGCGGGCAGCGGCGATCACGATTCGGGGCGGCTCGCCGCGCTCATCAGGCCATTCGGCCGGTGCGGCGGTCAGCTCGCCGTCGCGGTCGCGCCCGGTGACCTCGATGACGCCGACCGGCGGCAGGTCACCCGGCCGAACGAGACGACCTTCCCGCCGCTCGACCAGGCCCTCGTCGGAGAGCTCGCCGAGCAGCGTTTTCAAGGCGATGCGCTCCGCCGTCCCCTTGACACCGAAGGCGCGGGCGACGTCGCGCCGGCCGGCCCGGCCGGGGTGCTCGGCGATAAAGGCGAGGACTTCCTCGCGGGTCGGGAACGGGCGGTCGGTCTTGGGCCGCGATGCGCGTGCCAAGTCAGTTCGCTTCCGCGGTGGCCTTGGGCTCGGACTTCGCCTTGGCGCCGCGTTTCGATTTCGTCTTGCCGCCGGCTTTGGGCTTGGCCTTTCCACGCCCGCGGCCTGATCCCTTCGCCGCCTTTGCGGCAAGGAGCTCGAGCGCGGCTTCCATGGTCAGGCTTTCCGGGGCCATGTCCTTGGGCAAAGTCGCGTTGACCTTGCCGTGGTTGACATAGGGTCCGTAGCGACCGTCGCGCACCGTCACCGCGCCGCCGTCGGGATGGCCGCCAAGGGCCTTGAGCACCCTCGCCGCGGGCCGGGCCCGGCGCCCGCCGCTCGCCTTCTTCTCGGCGATCAGGCTGACGGCGCGGTTGAGGCCGACGGAGAACACCTCCTCGGCCGAGTCGAGGTTAGCGAAGGTGCCGTCGTGCTGGACGAAAGGTCCGTAACGGCCGATCCCGGCGGTGATCGGCTTGTTGGTCTCGGGATGGGGGCCGACCTCGCGCGGCAATGCCAGCAGGGCGAGCGCGCGGGCGAGGTCGATGTTGCTCACGTCCCAGCCCTTGGGCACGCCGGCCCGCTTGGGCTTCTCCTTGTCGGGTCCGTTGTCGCCAAGCTGGACATACGGGCCGAAACGGCCGGTCCTCAGCGTCACCTCCAGTCCGGTCTCGGGATCGACGCCGAGCCGCTTGCCGTCGCCGCCGATCTCGGCGGCCTCGCCATCGCCGCCGGCCTGAACAAGCTGGCGCGTGTAGCGGCACTCCGGATAGTTCGAGCAGCCGACGAAGGCGCCGTACTTGCCGACCTTGAGGGAGAGCTTGCCGTTGCCGCACGAGGGGCACTGGCGGGGGTCGCCGCCGTCCTCACGCGGCGGGAAGACGTGCGAGCCGAGCAGTTCGTTCAGATGCTCCAGCACCTCGGCGACGCGCAGGTCTTTGGTCTGGTCGACGTCCGAGGAGAACTGGCGCCAAAAGTCGCGCAGCACCTCCTTCCACGACAGTTCGCCGTTGGAGATCTTGTCGAGCTTCTCCTCCAGGTCGGCGGTGAAGTCGTACTCGACGTAGCGCTCGAAGAAGCTTTCCAGGAACGCAGTGACCAGGCGACCCTTGTCCTCCGGGATGAGCTGCTTCTTGTCGAGGCGGACGTAGTCACGGTCGCGCAGCACCGCCAGCGTGGCGGCGTAGGTCGACGGGCGACCAATGCCGAGCTCCTCCATCTTCTTGATCAGGGTTGCTTCGGTGTAGCGCGGCGGCGGCTCGGTGAAGTGCTGTTCGGTCTGGACGCCGTGCTCGGTGAGGGGATCGCCTTCGGCCATCGGCGGCAGGCGGCGGCCGTCCTCGTCCTCGCCGGCGTCGTCGCGGCCCTCCTGATAGAGGGTGAGGAAGCCGTCGAAGCGGACCACCTGGCCGGTCGCCCTGAGGTTCACCGGCCTTGCGACGCCGGCGTCGATGTCGACGGTGGTGCGTTCCAGTTCCGCCGACTGCATCTGGCTCGCCGTCATGCGTTTCCAGACGAGCTCGTAGAGCTTGGCCTGGTCGGCCTCGAGCGAATGGGGGAGCGCGTCGGGGGCGCTGCCGAGATCGGTGGGGCGGATCGCCTCGTGGGCCTCCTGGGCGTTCTTGGCTTTCACCTGATAGCGGCGCGGGGCGTCGGGCAAGTAGCCCTCGCCGTAGCGGCCGGCGATGACCCGCCGCGCGGCGGTGATCGCCTCGGCGGCGACGTCGACGCCGTCGGTACGCATGTAGGTGATGCGGCCGTCCTCGTAGAGGCGCTGGGCGACCTGCATGGTGCGTGACGCGGAGAAGCCGAGCTTGCGCGAGGCCTCCTGCTGCAGGGTCGAGGTGGTGAACGGCGGCGGCGGGTTGCGCTTGACGGGTTTGGCCTCGACCGAAGCGACGCGATAGGCGCCCGCCTTCAGTGCCCCTTCGATCTCACGGGCGGCTATCTCGTTGGGGATGTCGAGGCGGGCGATCTTCTTGCCGTCGAAGCCGACGACGCGGGCGGTGAAGCGGCCGCCGCCCGGCGGCTCCAGGGTCACCGCCACCGACCAGTATTCGCGCGGTCGAAAAACTTCGATCTCGTTCTCGCGCGTGCACACCAGGCGCAGCGCAACGGACTGGACGCGGCCGGCGGAGCGGGCGCCCGGGAGCTTCCGCCACAGGATCGGCGACAGGGTGAAGCCGACGAGATAGTCGAGTGCCCGGCGGGCCAGGTAGGCGTCGACGAGCGCGTCGTCTATCCGTCGCGGATGGCGCATGGCATCGAGCACGGCGTTGCGCGTAATGGCGTTGAAGACGACACGGTCGATAGGCTTGCCGGCCAGCGCCTTCTCGGCCTTCAGTACCTCCAGCACATGCCAGGAAATGGCCTCGCCTTCGCGGTCGGGGTCGGTGGCCAGGATCAGCCGGTCAGCGTCTTTGACCGCCTTGGCGATGTCGGTGAGACGTTTGCGCGCCTTCGTATCGACCTCCCACAGCATGGCGAAGTCATCCTCGGGGTCGACGGAGCCGTCCTTGGATGGCAGGTCGCGCACGTGGCCGTAAGAGGCCAGAACCCTGTAGTCGGGCCCCAGGTACTCGTTGATGGCCTTGGCCTTGGCAGGCGATTCGACGATGACGACGTTCATTGGATGCCGAGCACTCATGCGGCGAGCCTTGGCTCTAACCCATTGGAATCGTTAAGTCCGCCTGGACGAGTCGGGTCTGGCGCGGCGGACGGGTGCCGAGCGGAAACGGGCGAGGACAATCCAGAAATCGGTCCGGGCTGTCAATCGAGGCCCCGGCAGCGGCTCACATGGGGCCGTCGTTTGGGTGCTGCAAGGGCGAATGTCCGGCCAATCCAGTGCTGCGGGGCCGCGGCGACGATCGCTGCTTGACGGAAGTCAATGATGCGCTTCGTGACACCCTATACCTTGCAGAGCATAGCTCGCGGCTCGGCTGGGGAGCGGTCAACGTGCCAGATGCGGCACCCATGGCGCTGGCCAAGGTGATGGCGTTCATGGAGGAGATGGAGCGGATCTCCGACTCGGGGGAGATCGTGGGCGGCATGCACACACACTTGCTTGATTTCGGGTTTCACTCACTCATGGTCGGTCGGGTTTCCGGCTTGGAATCGCCGCTGCAAAACCTCTTCGCCAGCGTCATCGAAACGGAGCTTACCGATTGGCTGCAGGTTTACCGCGAGAGGCGCTACGTTGAGGTTGACCCGGCCGCCCGGCGTCTGAAACGGTCGGTGATGCCGTTTGAATTGCGTGAGGTCGAGCGAGAGTCAAACGGCGATCCACGCGCCGGGGCGGTGATGATCGGCCGTCGCGAGCGCGGGCTCGCAAACGGGCTTATTGTGCCCGTTCCGCGGCGCAAGGAAGGTGGTTTCGTCTGGGTCGGCGGCGGCCAAGCGGAACTGATATCGCGGAACAAGCAGATCATCCATCTGCTAGCCCTTTACGGTTTTGAACGGATCGTAGCCCTTGGCGGGCTCGACCCCGATCGACGGCGGACTCTCACCGAGCGCGAGCGCGAGGTGCTCACGTGGATTGCCGCGGGAAAGTCGTCGTGGGAAATCGGTGAGATTCTCAATATTGCCAAGCGAACCGTTGACGCGCATGCCAAGAGCGCGATCCATAAGCTCGGTGCGGTCAATCGCGCGCATGCGGTCGCCATTGCCCTGCTGGACCACACAATCGCGGTCTGAATCCCACGCTTGTCACAAATGGCAATGGTCCGACGGGAGACGTGCGACAGAATGGCACAGGTGGTCGGCCGAGGAGGGGTCGACGTGCGGGACGTGGGATTCGACTATCTTTCGGAGGCTTTTGCCTTCGCCGAAGACGTCGACCGGATGTCCGATCCGGCTGGCATCGTCCGGCGCATGCTGCGCGTCACGCGCGGGTTCGGCCTCGGCGGCTTGACGATCGGCGGGCTTCCCCAGGTCGGCGAGAGCTTTCATGACTTGACGCTTGCGACGCACCTGCCGGCAGAATGGCACGAGCGTTACATCGAGCGCCGCCTGTTCTTCGTCGATCCAGTGGCGCGACGGCTTGAAGCGGCAGTCACGCCCTTGGCGACCTCCGCGGCCGACTACCATTCGTCTCGTGAGCCGCGAGCGCGGGAGGTGATGGAAGGTCGCCGGGCGTTCGGGCAGCTCGAAGGGTATGTCGTTCCGGTGCCGCGCTCGCGGGGAAAAGGGTATGTGTGGATGAGCGGAGCGCGGGCGGAACTGCCGTCAGGGTTCACGCCGGCGCTGCACCTGATAGCGCTCTATGCCTTCAACCGCATCGACAGTCTCGTGACCTCTCGGCCCAGCTCAAGGGCCCGGCTGACCGAGCGCGAGCGCGAAGTGCTCACGTGGATTGCCGCCGGCAAGTCCTCGTGGGAAATCGGTGAGATCCTGGGGATCGCCAAGAGAACGGTCGATGAGCACGCCAGTCTCGCAACGCATAAACTCGGTGCGGTCAACCGTACCCACGCAGTGGCGATCGCCTTTCGGGATCGGGCCATCGCAGTCTGATCAATCAGAGACGGCTGCACCGTCACAAGTGACAGTAGTCAGGTGTAGCCCGCTCTCCCAATGATTGCGCATCGTGACCATCCTCTGGTCAGCCGTGCGTGGCAGGGTACGTGCGTGCGGATTTCACCAAGAGGCGAGGATACTGACCTGTGATTGCATCACCTACTGGATACATGTCAGAATTGTATTCTCACAAGGGGCAGGCGTCGACCCGGGGCCATTATGGGTGCGGGCGTCGAAAACAGGGGACGTGCGGATGTCAAAAACAAGAAAAGAAACCGCCGAGGCGGCGGAGGCGGCCTCGTATATCAGCACTTTGACGCGTGAGCTTCGCGGGATCGCCGCGAAGCACGATTTCGGGTTCCTCGCTTACCTCCTGGCGATGGCCGGGGACGAGGCGCAGGCAACGGTTCGCCGGCTGAACGAACGCGACTCGAGCACCAAGGCGGCATAGAGCGGCCCTAGTCGATCAGTGATACGCGCTGGCCCTGGTGGCGCTCGATGTGCCCGGCGAGATCGAGCTCGAGCAGAACAAGGTGGACGACGGCCGGTGCGAGGCCGGTGAAACGAACGATCTCGTCGATTTCGACCGGGGTCGTGCCGAGTGCGGCGAGGATGATCGTGCGGTCGGACTCCTCGGCGTCGCAGGGCGGTGATGTTTCGCCCTCGCCGGCGGCGAGCGGGGCCAAGGGCGGTGGCTCATGGCCGAGCATCGGCCGGATCTCGGCGATGATGTCCTCGATCTCGGTGACCATGACGGCGCCGTCTTTGATCAGCCGGTTGGCGCCGCCGGCGCGTGGGTCAAGCGGGGAGCCCGGCACCGCGAACACCAAACGGCCCTGATCGGCGGCGGCCCGGGCGGTGATCAGGGAGCCCGAGCGGTGGGCCGCCTCGACAACGACGACGCCGACGGCCAATCCAGAAATGATGCGGTTGCGCCGGGGAAAATCGCGTGCGCGCGGCTCCCAGCCCATCGGCATTTCGCTCAAGTGAAGACCGCGATCGAGAATCCGCTCCGCCAGCCTTGCGTTCTCGTTGGGGTAGGGGCGGTCAAGCCCGCCGGCGAACACGGCGACGGTTCCAGTGTCGAGGGTGGCCTCGTGGGCGGCGGCGTCAATGCCCAGCGCGAGGCCGGAAGCGACCGTGATGCCGGCCTCGCCCAAGCCGCCGGCGATCCTGGCGGTGAACTTTCGGCCGGCGATCGAAGCGTTGCGCGACCCGACCACCGAGACCACCGGCTGCGACAGGCAGTCGGGATGGCCGCGGACCGTGAGCAGCGGCGGGGCTCCGTCGGTCGAACGCAGCCAGGACGGATACTCGGGCTCGCCGATCGCTACCAGGCGTCCGCCGAGCGCCGCGACGGCGTCGAGCTCGCGCTCGGCATCGGCAAGGGGACAGACGCGGATACGCCTGCCGCCACGTTCGGCAAGCCGAGGCACGGCGTCGAGGGCGGCGGCGGCGCTGCCAAAATGGTTCACCAGCCCGCGGAAGGTGACCGGACCGATGTTCTCGCTGCGGATGAGGCGCAGCCAGGCGAGACGTTGGTCGTCGCTCAAGCGGACCGCGGCGGCGACAGTCATCACTTGTCGCCGATCCGGGATTCGGTCCGGTTGGCGAGTCGGCGGATGTTGTCGGCATGGCGCCACCACAGGACGATGGTGAGGACCAGGAACAGAGCCGCAGCCTCCGGTTCGCCGAGCAAGAACAACACCGGAGGCGTGACCAAGCTGGCGGCGAGGGCGCTTAGCGACGAATAACGCGTCCTGGCGGCGATGGCGGTCCAGATGACCGCGAATACCGCCGCCGAGACCCAGCTCAGCCCCGCGAGAACGCCGAGATATGTGGCAACGCCCTTGCCGCCGCGGAAGCCCAGCCACACCGGGAACAAGTGGCCGAGGACGGCGCCGAGACCGGCGACCAATGCACCTCGGCCGCCGAACAGGGCAGCGCACACCAGAACGGCGGCGGCGCCCTTGGCTGCGTCGCCGAGAACCGTGAGTCCGGCCAACCCCTTGTGACCGGTTCTCAAGACATTGGTTGCGCCAATGTTGCCAGAGCCCATGGCCCGGATGTCGCCGAGACCAGAGAGGCGCGTGAGAACGAGCCCAAACGGAATCGAACCGAACAGGTAGCCGATCGCCAGCGCGGCGAGGGAACTCCACGAAACCCATTGCGACATGGAACCACGGCCTCCCCGCACGCAACGACCGGCAGCGTATTCATTCGCTCAGGGGACGGCAACCAGAGCGCGTGAGCGCAGTGGCGGCGGGGCTGTATCATGTCGCCGGATTCGATTCTCGCCCGGGAGCCGTTGGGTTCGCGGATGGTAGGCATGGATGTACGTCCTAAGACGCATTGACAGCCGACCGAGTCGCGGTCCGCAATGGCTGAGGCTGTTGTCCCTCGATCAATTCGGGGTCGGCGTGACCTTCGAGTGGTCGGAGGAGCTTCCCGGCGCGGCCGGTGACGTTTTCGAGACCTTGTTGGAGGTTCGGGGCCGCTGGCCAGGACCGGTCGGGTATACCGTTGTCGCCGACTGGATGGTGGCGGTGGACAGCGACCGCGTCGCTTTCGAAGAATCCCGCCGGGAGCTGTTCTCGCTGAAGGTTCGCTCCATCGACGCGTTCTATGCGGACTTCCTGCTCCGCCGCCTCAACGATCACAGCCAGTACACCGTGCTCGGTCTCTACGGGAACCGGGAGGGGCTCGATCAGGCGCGCAGGCACCCGGCGATCGCCAAATGGGCACGGGCCAACCCGGCCACAAAATGGGGCGCGCGCGAGGTCAGGGGCGTGGAGGCGTTCCAGGTCGCCGGCCGGGGCGGCATGTTCGACCGCCGCGGCGGCTATCCGGCGCCGCCGTAGACGGTGCGGCCGGCAACCAGAGTGCGCCTGACCAGTCCCTGAAAGCGGGCGTCGTCGAACGGTGTATTCTTGGAGCGAGACCTCAGGCGCCCCGCCTCGCAAACCCAAGGCGCGTCGGGATCGACGACAATGAGATCGGCCGGGGCACCGGGGGCAAGGCGGCCCACCTCGAGGCCGAGCAGTCCGGCCGGCCGGGTCGACAGCGCGCGGAAGAGCGTCAGGGGATCGACGGCGCCGGCGTGAACCAGACGCAGGGCCGCGGCGAGCAGCGTTTCCAGCCCGACGGCGCCGTCGGCGGCCTCGGCGAAGGGGTGGCGTTTGGTCTCGACGTCCTGGGGGTCGTGGTTCGATACGATCACGTCGATTGTACCGTCGTCGAGGCCGGCGACCATCGCCAGGCGGTCGTCCTCCGAGCGCAGCGGCGGCGACAGCTTGAAGAACGTGCGGTACGGCCCGATGTCGTTCTCGTTCAGCGTCAGGTGGTTGATCGAGACGCCGCAGGTAACACGCAACCCCGCCTCTTTGGTGCGGCGCACCACGTCCACGCTCTCCGCGCACGACACCATTGCTACATGAAAGCGGCAGCCGGTGAGCGCGGCCAGACGCATGTCGCGCTCGACGATGACGATCTCGGCTTCCTTGGGGATGCCGGCGAGGCCGAGCCGGGTGGCGACCTCGCCCTCGTTCATGACGCCCGAGCCGACGAGGTCGGGGTCGGCGGTGTGGTGCATGACCAGCGCGTCGAAATCGCGGGCGTAAGTCATGGCGCGGCGCATGACGGCGGCGTCGGTCACCGTGCGGCGGCCGTCTGTGAAGGCGACGGCGCCGGCCTCGCGTAGCAGGCCGAGCTCGGTGACTTCGCGGCCAGCGAGGCCCTTGGTCAGCGCCGCAGCTGGGTGGACGCGGACCTCGGCCTCGTCGCGGGCGCGCCGACCGATGAAGTCGACCAGGGCAATGTCGTCGATAACCGGGTCGGTGTCGGGCATGGTGACGATCGACGTGACGCCCCCGGCGGCCGCCGCCCGGCCAGCCGAGGCGAAGGTCTCGCGGTGCTCGGCGCCGGGCTCGCCGACGAAGACGCGCATGTCGACGATGCCGGGGGCGACGATCGCGCCAGCGCAATCGACGACCTCGGCGCCGCTCGGCCGCGGCGCATCGGCCGCTTCGGGTCCGGCGGCGACGATGCGCCGGTCGGCGACGATGACGGCACCCATGGCGTCGAGGTCGCGCGAGGGATCGATCACCCGCGCGTTTTCAAAGACGACTGGGCGGTCGGAGCCGTTGGCGCGATTGTTCACGCTCCGCTCCAGTCGGACCAAGGGAGATTGCCCATCGGCACCATCACGCATTCGGCAGGTGGGCGGCGAGCGCCTCCAGCACCGCCATCCTGACGGCGACCCCCATCTCGACCTGCTCGCGGATCAGGCTCTGGGCACCGTCGGCCACCTCGGAGTCGATCTCGACGCCGCGGTTCATGGGGCCGGGGTGCATGACCAGCGCGTCCGGCTTCGCCAGCCTGAGCTTGGCCGCGTCGAGGCCGAAAAAATGGAAGTACTCGCGCACCGAAGGGACGAAGCTGCCATCCATACGTTCGCGCTGCAATCTCAGCATCATGACGATGTCGGTGCCGGTGAGGCCCGCGGCCATGTCGGTGAACACCTCGACGCCCATGCGCGCGATGCCGGCGGGGATGAGGGTGGAGGGGCCGATAACGCGCACCCGCGCGCCGAGCGCGTTCAACAGAAGGATGTTGGAGCGCGCCACGCGGCTATGGGCGATGTCGCCGCAGATCGCCACGGTTAGGCCGGCGATGTCGCCCTTGTGGCGGCGGATGGTAAGGGCATCGAGCAGCGCCTGGGTCGGGTGCTCGTGCGCCCCGTCGCCGGCGTTGATGACGGAGCACGACACTTTCTGCGACAACAACTCGACCGCGCCGGCGGCATGGTGGCGAACCACCAGGATGTCCGGGCGCATGGCGTTCAACGTCATGGCGGTGTCGATCACGGTTTCGCCCTTGCTCACCGAGGAGGCACCGACGGCCATGTTCATGACGTCGGCCCCGAGCCGCTTGCCGGCGAGCTCGAAGGAAGACTGGGTGCGGGTGGAGGCTTCGAAGAAGAGATTGATCTGGGTGCGGCCGCGCAGGACCGACTTCTTCTTCTCGATTTGACGGCTGACGGCGACGGCAGACTCGGCAAGGTCGAGAAGCCCGACGATCTCCGTCGGTTGCAGCCCCTCGATCGCCAATAGGTGCCGGTGTGGAAAGGTCACGGCCGACGAGGGCGGGGGCGCATTCATCAAAGCCACGCCTATAGGCGGAGTCGGGCAAGCGGGCAAGTGTGGCGCCCGGGCGCGTGATAGGCTAACCACAGTGTAACCGCCGCGGTGCCGCGGCGGGCGGAGGGGGCAACTTGGTTTCTGCGGCAGACACGCACCGAATCTTCAATCAAGCTCCGCCGATTGCCGGCCTGAACCTCTTCACCAGCGACCCCGCCCTGGAAGCGGTGATCGAGGGCCTGCCACAGTCGGTGATCGGCGATCTGACCCAGCACGGAGCCGTTTGGGGCACGCCGGAGAGCTTCGAACTCGGACGCATTGCCAACCAGTTCCCGCCGATCCTCAAGACACACGACGCGAGCGGGGCGCGCATCGACACGGTCGAGTTCCATCCGGCCTACCATGCCTTGATGCGGAGGAGCGTCGCCGCAGGGCTGCACTGCTCGATCTGGGACGCCGCCAGCGAGGAGGTCGATGCACGGGCGATGGCGCGGGCGGCGCGGCTCTATATCACCGCGCAAGTCGAATGCGGCCACATCTGCCCGATGACCATGACCAACGCGTCGGTAGCGGCGCTCGCTCACGCGCCGGAGCTTGCCGCCCACTGGCTGCCGCCGATCCGCTCGCGCAAATACGATCCGGCGCAGCGGGCGGTCAACGAGAAGGCCGGCGTGACCCTCGGCATGGGCATGACCGAGAAGCAGGGCGGCAGCGACGTCGCCGCCAATACATCCACGGCAGAAAGCGTCGGCGAGGGCATCTGGCGCATCACGGGCCACAAATGGTTCCTGTCGGCGCCGTCGAGCGACGCTTTCCTGGTGCTCGCTCAGGCGCCGGAGGGGCTCACGTGTTTCCTGATCCCGCGGCTGCTGCCGGACGGCAGCCGCAATGGCGTGGCCCTCATGCGACTCAAGGACAAGCTCGGTAACCGCTCCAACGCCACGGCCGAGGCCGAGCTCGAAGGCGCCGCGGCATGGATGATCGGCGAGGAGGGCGAGGGCGTTCAGACGATCATCGACATGGTGACGCTCACGCGCCTCGACTGCGCGGTGGCCTCGGCTGGCATGATGCGCATCGCGCTCGCCGAGGCGGCGCACCATTGCCGTCATCGCAAGGCCTTTGGGCAGTTGCTGGTCGACCAGCCACTGATGACGCGCGTGCTGGCGGACATGGCCCTCGACGCAGTGGCGGCCGCGGCGCTCGCCTTCCGGCTGGCCGAATCCTACGATCGCGCCAACGACAACCCGGCGGAGGCGGCGTTCGCCAGGCTGATGACGCCAGCGGTGAAGTACTGGGTGACCAAGGTGGCGCCGCCGATGATCGGCGAGGCGATGGAGTGCCTTGGCGGCAACGGCTACGTAGAGGAGAGCCGGCTGCCGAGACTCTACCGCGAGGCACCGGTCAACTCGATCTGGGAGGGCGCCGGCAACGTCATGTGCCTCGATGTGATGCGGGTACTGCGCAAGAACTCGGAGCCGCTGGAAGCAGTGCTCGCCAACGTCGAGGACGCGCTCGGCGAGACGGCGAAGTCGACGCTCAACGTTCTCAGGGCCGCCACGGCCGTGGCGCTTGCCGACGAAGGCTCGGCGCGCATCCTCACCGAGCAGCTGGCGATGACGGTCGCCGCCTCGGCGCTCCGCCGCCGCTTCCCAGCCGTGGTCGGCGACGCGTTTCTGGAAACGCGCCTTGGCAAGCCGTGGCGCTCGACCTACGGCATGCTCGACTCGCGCTTCGACGCCAAGGCCTTCGTCAAGTACATCTGCCCGGAGGGGTAGGGGCAGGGGTAGCGGCGCCGGAGCGGCAATCGTCTGTGGCCATCATGCCCGGCGGAGGCCGGGATCGTTCGCGGCTCTGCTCGGATGATGTTGCGGCTGCGTCCGGACGTGTCCTCCTGATCATGCGATGGGGTTCGTCGGTAATTCCTGCCATCACGCATGCCCCATGCGGTCGAGGGCACCCTGCAGGATGTACGCGGCGGCGGCCTTGTCGACGAGCTGGCCGCGGCGCTTCCGGCTCAGGTCGCCGTCGATCATCGTGCGGGTCACCGCCGCCGTCGATAGGCGCTCATCCCAGAAGGCGATCGGCAGGTCGGTGCGGCCGGCAAGGTTGCGGGCGAAGGCCCGCGTCGCCTGGGCGCGGGGACCTTCCGAGCCGTCCATATTGAGCGGCAGGCCGATGACCAGCCCGGCCACCCGGTACGTGGTCGCCTCGGCGAGCAGGGCCGCTGCATCGGCGGTGAACCTGGTCCGTCGGATGGTCGTGAGCGGCGAGGCGATCCGGCGGCCGACGTCCGATATCGCGAGCCCGATGGTTTTGGTGCCGAGGTCGAGGCCCATCACGGCCGTCTCGGCCGGCAGGGCCGCGGCGAATTCCTCGATCGAAAGGCCGGGTGGTGACTTGCCCATGCGTCTTTATTATCGGCGGCGAATGGCCGGGCGGGAAGCGGCCATCGCCTGATCAAAGGGGAGGAACAGCGAATGAAACTCACATGGTTCGGCCATTCGGCCTTTCGCGTCGACATCGCCGATGCGGCGATCATGATCGATCCGTTCCTGGAGAACGGGACCTATCACGGCGACATCAAGGCCGCATACAAGGGGGCCACCCACGTCGTGCTCACCCACGGCCACGACGACCATCTCGGCTCGACCCTCGAGATCTGCAAGGCGACCGGTGCACTGCTCATAGCCAATTGGGAGATCTGCCACCACTACGCGGCGCGCGGCGTGGAGAACTATAGCCCGGGTAACCACGGCGGCACGGTCGATTTCGGCGCGTTCACTGCGTCGTTCGTCGACGCCCGCCATTCCTCGGCGAGCGTCGCGGAAGGCATGCCGCCGATCTACCTCGGCAACCCGTGCGGCATCGTCATTAACGCCTCCGGCGAAAAGACGCTGATCCACATGGGCGACACCGACATCTTCTCCGACATGGCGCTGATCAACGAAATCTATCAGCCGAAGATCGGCATCGTGCCGATTGGCGACCGCTTCACCATGGGGGCGAAGCTGGCGGCGATGGCGTGCCGGCGTTTCTACGATTTCGAGACCGTCATCCCATGCCACTACGGGACCTTCCCGATCATCGACCAGACCGCCGACAAGTTCATCGCCGAGATGGGCGAAGCCGAGGCGAAGGTGCTGGTGCCGGAGCGCGGTGTGGCGGTCGAGCTGTAGGGGAGCGCAGCGGACGGCGAGCGCATGATGTCTAGGCTTGGCAAGAGAAAGGCAGCGCGCGACGCCAAGTTTACCTTGGCCATTGACCAGGGGATATCGGAGGCGATGCGGAATGCGGTGATCCCGGTCCTCTGCACCTATTGAACGGTGCGACGATCCCAATGATCTCCGACACACCCGACATCAAGCCGGTCTCGTCGGCGATCTCCACGAGGCGCTGAAAGATGTGCGCCTGTTGCATGTTGGGCTGCCCGACCCCACGGCGGGTGAAGTCGAGGCGGCGGTTACCGGGGGATGATCTGGTGTCCGAAGGCGGGGTCGCGGTCGAACTGCAGGGCGAAGCAGCGATAGGGGAGGCTAGTGCCGGTATTGCTGAATCCGCGTCGTCCTGAGCCCGGCCAAACCGTGCTCTTCGATCGACTGCTGCCAGGACAGGAATTCCTCGACCGTCAGGGTGTAACGGCGGCAGGCCTCCTCGAGGCTGAGGAGACCACCACGCACCGCGGCGACGACCTCCGCCTTGCGGCGGATGACCCAGCGTTTGGTGTTGCGGGGCGGCAAGTCGGCGATGGTCAGCGGACTGCCGTCGGGTCCGATCACGTACTTGACGCGCGGACGCATCTGTTCGGTCATTCTACGCTCTACTCAACCTGACCATCATGACGGGCAAAGATAGGCCGGAACTGCTTTAAAAATGGCTAAGCAGCCGGAAACAAATCGGTAAGGTTTGTCTGTGCGCGGCGGCAAAGACTTGGATTGTAAGCCGGTTTTCGACCTTGAAGGCCAGGGCGCGGCCACTATAGTCATGGGCCAACGCATCGCTGGGCGGGGCGCCAAGCGGCGGCTCGTCTCAGCCGTCACAAGCAGAGGCCGATCGGCTCGGCATGCTGGTAGATCTCGACCTTCCCGGACGTCCCGAAGAGACCCGCGTCGTCGTCGCAATGTCGGGTGGGGTCGATTCGTCGGTTGCGGCGGGTCTGTTGAAGCGCGCCGGCTACGATGTCGTCGGTGTGACGCTGCAGCTTTACGACCACGGCGCGGCGACCCATCGTAAGGGCGCCTGCTGCGCCGGCCAGGACATTCACGACGCCCGCCGGGTCGCCGAGGCGCTCGACATTCCGCATTACGTGCTCGACTATGAGCAGCGTTTCCGCGAGACGGTGATCGACGGGTTCGCCGAGAGCTACATCGCCGGCGAGACCCCGGTGCCGTGCGTCGCCTGCAACCAGACGGTCAAGTTCGCCGACCTGCTCGGCACCGCCCGCGACCTCGGCGCCGCGACGCTCGCCACCGGCCACTACGTCATGACCAGGCAGCACGGCGCGCACCGCGCGCTCTACCGGCCGGTCGATGCGGAACGGGACCAGAGCTATTTCCTGTTCGCGACCACCCGGGAGCAGCTCGACTTCATTCGCTTTCCCCTCGGCGGGCTGACCAAAGCCGAGACCCGGGCGGCCGCCCGCGCGCTCGGCCTCGCCGTCGCCGACAAGCACGATAGCCAGGACATCTGCTTCGTCCCCAACGGCCGCTATGCCGAAGTCATCGAGCGCCTGAAGCCGGACGCCGCGGAGCCTGGCGATATCGTTCACATCGACGGGCGGGTGCTCGGCCGCCACCACGGCATCATCCGCTACACGATCGGCCAGCGCCGCGGCATCGGCGTGGCCGCGGGCGAGCCGTTGTACGTGGTGCATCTCGACCCTGTCCTGCGGCGCGTCATCGTCGGCCCGCAAGAGGCGCTCGCCACGCGACGGCTGCATCTTCGTGAAGTCAACTGGCTCGGCGATGAACCACTTGCCAATCTGCCGGAGGAGGGGGTCGAAGTATTCGCGCGGGTGCGCTCGACGCGCCCGCCGGCGCCGGCCCTGCTTCGTCAGGCCGAGGGGACGGTCGCCGTGGATCTCGCTTGCGAGGAATCCGGGATCGCTCCCGGCCAGGCCTGCGTGCTCTATGACAGCGACGGCGACGGTGCGCGGGTGCTCGGCGGTGGCTGGATCGATAGCGCCGAGGGCGCCGGCGAGACCGCGGCGGCGCTGCGCAGGCTGGTCGCGGCTCCGGCGGCGGCGTTCGCCTGAACCCGCGTAGCATGAACGACCGTTTGGACGACGCGGCGGTGGTCGCCGCCTATGCCCGTTGGGCGCCGGTTTACGATCCGATCTTCGGCATCATCACCAACCGCGCCATCGTCGCAACCATGCATGTGGTCAACGCGCTGCCGGTTGCGCGCGTTCTGGAGGTCGGCGTCGGCACCGGCATAGCGCTGCCGCTCTACAAGCGCGAACACCGCATTACCGGCATCGATCTCAGCCCGGAGATGCTGGCGCGGGCGAAAAAACGTGCTGCCGACCGCCATCTGGCCAACGTCGAGGAGTTGCTGGAGATGGACGCCGGCGCGCTTTCCTTCGCCGAGGCGAGCTTCGACGCGGCGGTGGCGATGTTCGTCATGTCGGTCGTGCCCGAGCCGGGGCGGGTGCTCGACGAGATGCTCCGCGTGGTGCGTCCCGGCGGCCGTATCGTCATGGTCAACCACTTCGCGGCTGAAAACGGGGTGCGGGCTATCGTGGAACGCTGGCTCTCCCGGTATGGCTCGTCGCTTGGCTGGCATCCCGAGTTCGCGATCGACACGGTTCTCGGCCGTGCCGAGATGCGGCTCGTCGACCAGCGGCGGCTGGCGCCGTTCGGACTCTATACTCTGCTTGTGTTCGAGCGGCGCTGACCCCCATCGGGGGACGTGTGCTATAGGGCGGCGAACGGATGGCGGGCGCGCAACATTGGCATGGCACACGAGCTGTTCATCGGCGTTGACGGTGGCGGCAGCCGGACGCGTGCGCGGCTTCGCGACGATACCGGTCGTCTGCTCGGTGAAGCTGACGCCGGTCCGGGCAATGCGCGGCTCGGAGATGCCGGCCATAACGAGGTGATGAAAGCCTGCCGGGCGGCGGTGAAGGCGGCAGGGCTCGACGAAGGGGATCTCGCGCAAATCCATGCCGGCTTTGGTCTTGCCGGAACCCAGCAGGACGTCGACCGACAGTCGGTGCTGGACCGGTCACACCCGTTCGCCTCGCTCGCCGTCGACACCGACGCCTACGCGGCGTACCTCGGCGCGTATCGTGGCAAGGGCGGGGCCGTCCTGATTCTCGGCACCGGGTCGTGTGGCCTAGCGGTCGTTCACGGCAAGCGCATGAACGTCGGCGGGTGGGGCGCCGACGTCGGTGACGACGGAAGCGGCATGGCGATCGGGCGGCTGGCGATTCGACGTTCTCTGTGGGCCCTGGAGGGCATGGCGCCGCTGACGCCGCTCGCCGAGCACGTCCTCGCCGTGTTCAATCACAATCCGCAAAATGTGGTGATCTGGGCCGCCGATGCCACACCGGGGGACTACGCCCGGTTCGCACCGCAGGTGTTCGAGCGCGCCGAAAACGGCGACGAACTGGCGACCGGCGTCATCGAGGAGACGGCGAGGGATGCGACCATGCTGATCGACCGGCTGGTCGCGCTAGGTGCACCTTCCGTTGCCATGATCGGCAGCGTCTTCCCGCGGCTCAAACCGTGGCTGCCGGAGCGCGTGCAGCCGCACTTGGTCGAGCCGGAGGGCGACGCCGCGGACGGCGCCATCCTGATGGCCGCCAGGGCGCTGCAGGGAATCAGTTCAGGTCGGTAGGCTCACCCGGTTCGGTGAGATATCCCAGGGGACGCATCTGCTGGTGATGGGCCTGGACGATGCGGCGGGCTTGGTCGTCGCTCAGCGCCTCGCGCCAGGCGCCGGCCTGGCCTCGACGGAAGAAGCGATCCGCGCGCTCGGAGCGTTCGCGGAAATCGCGTTGGTCCTCGGCGGCGCGCAGCTTGTCGAACGTCGACAGTTCGACCGCCTCGGCGATCTGGTCGGGGGTCGCCGATTGGCGCAGGTGCTCGACGATGGCGGTGAAATGCTTGACCGGGTCTTCGATCAAGTCCTCGTAGCGCACGACGATCACGGCTTCGTTCGGCCGCCCGGTCCAGCTGAACACGTGCTCGCTCCAGCTGCCCCAGATTTCGAAGGCGGTATCGACCGTGTTGCTGTTCATGTAGCCGCCCGTCGTCATAACGGCGATGGCTCCGTCAACCGAGACGCCGAGGTGGTCGGCCAACGACAGGACGACGTCGCGGGGATCACGGACCAGGTAGACGGTGCCGGCGGACACGGCGAGGTTGATGATGGGGATGCCGTGCATGTTGCCGAGGACGTTGTGGGTCTTGACGAGCGCCACACCGGGCGAGCGGTCGGCGATGGCGGCCTGCACCTGCGGCCGCACCGTGGCCACCTCCTCGCGGGTGGCGTCGGACAGCGGCTTGCCGAGGAATTGCTGGAACAGGCCGTACAGACGGCTCTCGTAGGTGCTGGCGCGGTCGAGCTTGTTGATCTCGTCTTCCTCGCGGGGGTGGCCGCCCATGATGCGCATGAGCTGATAGAGGAAGACCCGCACCCAGGTGTTGCCCGACTTCGGGTACGAGGCGATCCAGACAATGCCTTTCGGGTTGGCGGGGTCAGCGCGTATCATTCCGGATCTGCCCGAGTGAATGACGGTGGTGACGAGGCGTGCTCGCCGTCACGCCGCAGCTTCGCCTAACACCGATACCAGCTCGTCGACAATCGCCTCGATCATGGCGCGGTCGTCGCCTTCCGCCATGACGCGGATGACCGGCTCGGTGCCGGAGGCGCGTACCACCAAACGGCCGCGGTCCGCAAGGCGACGGTTGGCCTCGTCGATCAAGCCTTGAACGCGGCCGTTCTCAAGGGGGCGGCGACCGCCGGTGCGGACGCTCTTCAACACTTGCGGCAAAGGCTCGAAGCGGTGACAGACCTCGCTCACCGGGCGGCCGAGCTTCTTGACCACGGCAAGCAGCTGTAGGGCGGCGACGAGGCCGTCGCCGGTGGTGGTAAAATCGGCCATGATGATGTGGCCGGATTGCTCGCCGCCGAGATTGAGGTCGTGCTCGCGCATCGCTTCGGCAAGGTAGCGGTCGCCGACCGGGGTCCTGATCACGTCGAGGCCGAGACGACCGAGGTAGTGCTCCAGACCGAGGTTGGACATGACCGTGACGGCGATCGCCGGTTTGGTAAGGCGGCCGTCGTCGGCCCAGGACTGCGCGACCACGGCCAGCAGCTGGTCGCCATCGACGATCTTGCCTTGCTCGTCGACAACGATGACGCGGTCGGCGTCGCCGTCCAGCGCGATGCCGATGTCGGCGCGCGTCTCGTGTACCTTGTCGATCAGCGCCGCCGGTTCGGTCGAGCCCACCTCGCGGTTGATGTTGAAGCCGTCCGGCTCGACACCGATGGCGATGACCTCCGCACCCAGTTCCCATAACGCTGCCGGGGCGACGCTGTATCCGGCGCCGTTGGCGCAATCGATGACCACGCGCAGGCCGCCGAGGGAGACGTCGCGCGCGAGCGTGCGTTTGGCGAACTCGATGTAACGGTCCTGGACGCCGTCGATGCGCTTGGCGCGGCCGAGGTCGGAGGGGGCGGCGAGATGTTTCTCGAAGTCGGTGTCGATCAGGTCCTCGATTTCGCTTTCGACCGCGTCGGAGAGCTTGAAGCCGTCAGGTCCGAACAGCTTGATGCCGTTGTCGTCGAACGGGTTGTGCGAAGCAGAGATCATGACCCCGAGATCGCAGCGCATCGAGCGGGTGAGCATGGCGATGCCGGGGGTGGGGATCGGGCCGGTCAACAGGACGTCGAGGCCGACCGCCAGGAAGCCGGCGGTGAGCGCGTTCTCGATCATGTAGCTCGACAGCCGGGTGTCCTTGCCGATGACCACGCGGTTGCGATGATCGCCGCGCCGGAACGCGGTGCCGGAGGCCATGCCGACGCGCAAGGCGAGGTCGGCCGTGATCGGAAAGGTGTTGGCGCGCCCGCGAATGCCGTCGGTGCCGAAGTATTTGCGCTTGCCTGCCATGGAATCAGCGTTCGGTTGGTGATTGCGAGGCACCGTTCTAGCGCGATCCGGACCGTGATGGGTTAAAAATGGCCCTGACTTGATGCGCCCCGACCGCGGCCTTGGGGGCTTGCTTGACACCCTCTCCGGCCGCTTCTTATATCCGGACCATTCCCGGGGCGGAGTAGCTCAGTTGGTTAGAGCAGCGGAATCATAATCCGCGTGTCGGGGGTTCGAGTCCCTCCTCCGCTACCAATCGTTTTGATCATTGGGCTGTTCACGGAGACCATCGCCGCGATCACCATTCTGACGCCGGTCCTGCTGCCGGTGGCGGTGACGCTCGGGATCGATCCGGTGCATTTCGGCATCTTCATGATACTCAATCTGATGATCGGGCTCCTGACGCCGCCGGTGGGGATGGTGCTCTACGTGCTTTCGAAGGTGGCCCGAATCCCATTCGAGCGATGCGTAACGGCGACCGCGCCTTTCCTTGTGCCGCTGATCGTGGTGCTGCTACTGCTCACGTTCATTCCCGGCCTCTCGATGTGGCTGCCCACGCTGCTGTACCGGTAGCGGGCCACCCGTCCGCGCGTCTCCCGGTGTTCGGGCCGCGCGGTCCCCCTGCCTACGACCGCTCGATCCGCTCTACAAGCGGGCCGTCCGCGCGGCCATGTCACACCACCCGGAGCGGCATCTGGACCAGGTTATCCGACTCGGATTTGGGCGACTCCGAGGTTTTGCGGCGCGGCAGGTCGCTCTCTCGCGTCGTCAATTCGAGCGGCCAAACTTCGCGGATGATGCGCGGCCCATCGGCACCGGCATATCGCGGCATTGCCGAAAGCAGCATTTCGGCGAGGCGCTTGCCCAGCGGCTCGAGCTTGGTGCCAAAGCCCGTCAGGGCGGGGGAGAGGTAGTCCGAGAAGGCCGTCGATACGACGACGATCACGGCGACGTCCCGTCCGGGCTCCAGGCCGAGATCGGCGAGCGCGCGGCAGCCGCCCAGCGCCATCGCGTCGTTGTTGTAGACAATCGCGCTCGGTGACTCGCGGCGATACATCAACGCCTTCGTGGCGTTGTAACCGCCTGCCTCGTTGACCTCTCCGGTCGCGGCGAGTTCAGCGTCGAAGCGCAGGCCGTTGCGCGTGATGCCCTTGCGGTATCCCTGTCGGAAAAGGTACGAGAAATTCAGCTGTGGTGAAGGCGCGACAGTGGCGATGCGTTCGTGACCCAGGCTGACCAACCGGTCCACCGCCTCTTCAGCGGCACCCAGGAAATCGAAGTCAATGGAGGGATAGGTCTTGCCGCCCGACAAACTTCGGCCGAAGGTCGCGAACGGAAAACCAAACCTCGTCAAGTAGTCGATGCGTGGATCCCTGCGCCTGGTCCACGCGAGAACGATGGCGTCGGCCCAACGTGCCTCGACAATTCGGCGAAGCCGGTCCAGGTCATCGCCGGGGTTGTCCATGACCGCGATCAGTTCGAGATCGTGCGCCGCCAGCCCGGCTTGAAGGCCCTTCAGAAATGGCATGAAGATCGGCTCGCCGTATTGATGATCGCCAGGGTGTGGCTGCAGCATGAAGGCGATCGCGTGTGTGCGCCCTTTGCGCAGATTTCGGCCTGACTGGTTGGGGGCATAGTTCAGTTTGGCGGCCGCCTCCAACACGCGCTCGCGGGTCTTGGCGCTCACACCCGTCCGCCCATTGAGCGCCCGTGAAACCGTTCCGATCGAAACGTTCAGGTGGCGTGCAAGGTCCCGAATATCCAAGCTATTTCTTCCCTCGGCATCGTTGTGCCTTCTTAAGCAGGGCGCGGACGATTGACAATCTAAACCAACTGATGTTCCTTCGTAAACGTTTCCGCGAAAACGTTTACGAGCGGAAACCGGCGCAACTCGGTCAGCAGTCAAATGAGCGCGGGCGCTTGGGGAGGAGAGGGGTTTGGTCGAAGCGGTCCTGGTCGGCTGCGGAACCATGAGTAAGGCGTGGCTCCATGCCGCGCGCCAGATCGACGGGCTGTCGATCGTTGGTCTTGTCGATCTTGATACGGAACGGGCGCGTTCGCGGGCAGCCGAATTCGATCTCGACCACGCAGTGATCGGCGACACGCTCGCGGAGGTTCTCGATCAGACGCGACCGGGCGTCGTGTTCGATGTCGTCGTACCGTCGGCGCGCTCGTCGGTCGCCTTCTCGGCGCTGGGGCACGGGTGCCATCTGCTGACCGAGAAGCCGCTTGCTGCCAGCATGGAAGAGGCGCGGGCCATCGTCGCTGCCGCCCGCGACGCCGGCCTTATTCACGCTGTCGTTCAGAACCGCCGATATCTCGGCCCCATCCGACGTATCCGTCGCCTCATCGACAGCGGCGTCATCGGACAGCCGACCAGCATCAATTGTGACTTCTTCTTGGGGCCGCACTTCGGCGGCTTCCGCGAGGAGATGGACCATGTCCTTCTTCTCGACATGGCGATCCACACTTTTGACGCCGCGCGCGCGATGACCGGACTCGAGGCGACCCGCGTCTACTGCCGCGAGTGGAATCCGTCCAACTCGTGGTTTCGGGATGGCGCGTCCGCCGTCGCGATCTTCGACATGGTCGGCGGTGCCGTCTTCGCCTACCGGGGAAGCTGGTGCGCCGAAGGGATGAAGACCAGTTGGGAAGCCGCGTGGCGCATCGTTGGCGAGCGCGGCACGCTGACGTGGGATGGGTTCGAGAACATCAATGCCGAGGTGGCCGCCGGGAGCGACAGGGACGGCCTGTTCTCTCACACTGACGCCGCACCGATTCCTCCCGTCGAACTTCCGGATGCGGTTGGCGGCCACCTCGGTGTCATGCAGCAGTTCATTGCTGCTGTCCGAGGTGGGCCGCCACCGGAAACCATCGGCAGCGACAATCTGAAGAGCCTGGCGATGGTGTTCGGTGCGATCCGAAGCGCCGAGGCCGGCCAGCCCGTCGATATCGAGGCGTAGGGAACGCTCACGTGCCAGACCCGCTTCGCGCCATCCGCATCGGAACCATGGTGAAGGCCAATCAGCCCGATCCCGCAGCGTATGTGCGTTCGATCATCCCTCATGGATTCGAGAGCATCCAGCCGTTCTTTTGGCAGACGATCGGCAACAAGGACATCCCAGGACTCGCCGACGAGTTGAAAGACGCCATCGGCGACGCCGACGTCGAGATCGCCGCGCTCGGCATGTTCGGCAATCCCCTGGAGGAAAGCGACCTCGACCTCGAAACGCTGCGCGGCTGGGAGACCCTCATCGACAACGCGCATCTCTTCGGTGCGAGCG
>CAYTXI010000018.1:0-29932 GCA_964441935.1 uncultured Bauldia sp. | reverse complement strand
AGGACGAGGACCTCATCCAGCGCGAGGACATGGTGGTCACCGTCACCCACGCCGGCTGGATCAAGCGCGTGCCGCTCGACACCTATCGGGCCCAGCGCCGAGGCGGCAAGGGCCGTGCCGGCATGCGGATGAAGGAGGAGGACTTCGTCACCCGCCTGTTCGTGGCCTCCACCCACACGCCGATCCTGTTCTTCTCCTCGCGCGGCATCGTTTACAAGGAGAAGGTCTGGCGGCTGCCGGTGGCGGCGCCGAGCGCGCGCGGCAAGGCGTTGATCAACCTCCTGCCGCTGAGCGAGAACGAGCGCATCACCTCGATCCTGCCGCTGCCCGAGGACGAGGCGAGCTGGGCCGACCTCGACGTGATGTTCGCCACCACCCGGGGCACGGTGAGACGCAACAAGCTCTCCGACTTCGTCCAGGTCAACCGCAACGGCAAGATCGCCATGAAGTTCGACGACGAGGACATCTCCATCGTTGCCGTCGAGCTGTGCAGCGAGGCCGACGACGTGCTGCTCACGACCGCACGCGGCCAATGCATCCGCTTTGGCGTCGATGACGTGCGCGTCTTCGCCGGGCGAAACTCGATCGGCAATCGCGGCATCGCGCTGGCCGAGGGCGACAGCGTTATTTCCATGGCAATCCTGCGCCACTCCGACGCGACGTCCGACGAGCGCGGCGCCTACCTCAAGATGAGCCGGGCGGTGCGCGGCGAGGGCGAGCCTGAAGAGATCGTCGTCGAAGCCGAGGAGGAAGAGGAGGAGGCCGGCGCGGGCGAGCTGTCGCAAGCACGCTACGCCGAGATGAGCGCTGCCGAGCAGTTCATCCTGACCGTGTCGGAGAACGGCTACGGCAAGCGCACCTCGTCCCACGAGTACCGGGTCACCGGCCGCGGCGGCAAGGGTATCGTCGCCATGGCGGTCAACGAGCGCAACGGCCCGCTGGTCGCCTCGTTCCCGGTCGAGTCCGCCGACGAAATCATGATGGTCTCCGACGGCGGCCAGATCATCCGCATGCCCATCGACGACATCCGCATCATCGGCCGCGGCACGCAAGGGGTAATCGTCTTCGACACGGCCGCGGACGAGAAGGTCGTCTCGGTCGAGCGCGTGGGCGAGGACGACGGCAGCAGCAACGGCAATGGCAACGGCAATGGCAACGGCAACGGCGCCAACGGCGACGGCCAGAGCACCGCGGAATAGGGACGACCGCCGGCCCCGAGGGGCCGACGGTCGCCACCGCGGCTAGCCGTGGGGTGGAAGGTCAGGCTAGTCGATCGGGATGCGCTTCAAGACCGAGACGCCGTGGCCGCGGGTCTCGATGGTGAGGTATGCCGTTTTGCCGACGACGACGGGCATCCGGTCGGTCTTGACGGCCGTCGCCTCCGGGATGTCGACGATGATCGCGGCGCTGGCGATACCGACGGCGGCGGTCGCCGCCAGGCTCGTCGCCAGAACCGCCGTGTGAAACCGCAGAGCCATTGTCGTCTCCGTCTCCTGTCCGGCGAACCCTCGCCGTGTCTCCTGGGCCCGATTTGGCCCTTTTCGATCTGAACCGCGTCCAAGTGCGCCGTTCAGCCGCCGTTCAACAACGTGGCCAAAAATGGGCCGGCACGTCTGACCGGGTGATCCTGCACATAGGCCGGCGGGCGCCGGCGCGCAGTGAACCGGTTCACACGGCCGAAGCGGACTGGGCGGAAGAGATTGCCAGGGGGCCGACGGGCGGGCGGACCGCCCTCGCGGGCCGTCCGCCCAGATCTCAGCGCGGCCGCACTTGAAGCGTCCTAAGTCGCCGCCTCCTGGTAGAAGTAGGCGCCAGCGACGGTGGCGATCACCACCTGGAAAAGGCCGACGATGATCCCGGCCCACAGAACGCTGGCGGGAAACAACGGCGTGACCAGGAAGAAGGCCTGCGGTACGAGATAGGCGAGAAGCCAGGTCGCCAAGCCCGCGTAGACCGCCGTGGTCGCGCCCGCGCCGAACCGCGGCCGGATGCCAGCGTAGATCCACACGGCCGTCAGACCGACGATCAGGTTGAGGATAGCGAAGGCGATCAGGGGGCCGGCCCCGACGGTCTCGCTCATCGCCGGCAGGCCGAGCGCGACCATCGCCTCGTCCCATTGTTGAGCCAGGATCATGCCGTTCAGCACGAAGTCGACCACGAACAAGATTATGGCGGCGACCACGCCGCCGAGTATCCAACGCCCGACATTGATTCCACCCATGGCGAATCCTCCGTTTCGATATCCGGGCGACGACCATCATACGCCTGGCAGGATGTGACGGAAACGACGTTGCGACCGCGCCTTGCCGGTGACCGGCCCGGCAGGCTATGAAGCCCGCGCCCGACATGGGCCAGCGACACGCCCAGGCGATGAACCGAACGGCCTTCTACGCCGGCACTTTCGACCCGGTCACCAACGGACACGTCGACATCCTTGCCGGCGCCCTGGCGATCGCCGACAAGGTGGTCGTTGCCATCGGCGTCCACCCCGGCAAGTCGCCCACCTTCTCGCTCGACGAGCGCAGGGCGATGGTCGCGGCCATGGCCGAGGCGGTCGGCGGAGACGCCGCAGGGCGTGTGACCACGGTTCACTTCGACGGACTGGCGGTTGAGGCGGCGCGTGCCGCCGGCGCGACCATCTTGATCCGGGGGCTGCGCGACGCCAACGACTTCGAGTACGAGATGCAGATGGTCGGCATGAACGAGGAGATGGCGCCGGAGCTGCACACCGTGTTCCTACCGGCCTCGCCGTCCGTTCGCCACATCACTGCCACGCTTGTCCGGCAGATCGCCGCGATGGGCGGCGACGTCTCGCCCTTCGTTCCCGCCGCCGTCGCCGACATGGTCGCGCAACGGTTCCGCCGCTGAGCGGCGCCTGGCGTCAAACGCCAGGCCACCGGAAACCCGCCACTAGAGAGGTGAACGACCGTGGCCGACCACGCCGATCCCGAGAACACACTGTTGATGGAGACCTCGCAGGGCGCCGTCGTCATCGCGCTCCGTCCCGACCTCGCGCCCAACCACGTCGCCCGCATCAAGGAGCTGGCGCGCGAAGGCTTCTATGACGGCATCGTCTTCCACCGCGTCATCGACGGCTTCATGGCCCAGACCGGCGACCCCACCGGCACCGGCGCCGGCGGCTCGGGCAAGAGGCTCGCCGCGGAGTTCTCCGAGGCGCCACACGTGCGGGGTGCAGTGTCGATGGCGCGCGCCGCCGATCCCAACTCCGCCGACAGCCAGTTCTTCATCTGTTTCGACGACGCCCGTTTCCTTGACGGCCAATACACCGTCTGGGGCGAGGTGCGCGACGGCATGGAGGCGATCGACCGGATCAAGCGCGGCGAGCCGGTGGTCGACCCCGACCGCATCGTCAGCATGAAAGTCGCCGTCGACGCCGCCTGAACAAACGTCGGTCATGGACGCCGTGGTAGGATGCGCAGGCGATGTCGGACGATCCCCACACCGGTGACGAGGGCTGGCGCCGGCGCGGTTATTGGCGCGAGCGCGGCTGGGTCGGCGGCCTAATCCTTGTCGCCGTGGGCGTCATATTGCTGCTGCAGAACCTGGGGCTGTGGATCCCGCACAACTGGTGGGCGGTCCTGCTTCTGGTCCCCGCCGTGGCCGCTTTCATGAGCGCCGCGCGGACTTACCGGCGCCAGGGCCGTATCACCTCGGCGAGCATCGCCCCCTTCGCGGGCGGCCTCGTTCTGGTTATCCTGGCGGTCGCCTTCCTGCTCGAACTCGAGCTGAACTGGGATCTGATCGGGCCGCTGGCCCTGATCCTCATCGGCATCGGCATCCTCGCCCGCTACGTCCGCCGCGCGTAGCCAGAACGGCAGGGTGCGCGTGTTGCCGCCGTGGGCGGGCCGTGACACGATGCCGGCCGAGTCACCGACTTCCGGATCGGGCTGCCGCATGCCGCGCGACTTCGCCTGGGCCAAGCTGCGGGACGAGCAACTCCTCCAGCTTCGTTTCAAAGACCTCGGCCTGACGCTCAAAGGGACGTGGCTCGAGGACCGCCTCGACCGGCTGCATGAGGAGCTCGACCGCCGCAAGCTGCGCATCCGGCCGTACGCCTGGATCGGGGAGGAGTGGTTCAGCCCCACCGACACGACGGGTTTCGCGATACCCTTCTATCTCGCCCACCCGCGGCTGGAGCGGCTGGAGCGCCGCCAGATCCTCGATGTGGAGGGCAGCACCATCCGCGGGTGCCAGCGCATCCTGCGCCACGAGGCCGGGCATGTCGTCCAGAACGCCTACCGGCTGCAGCGACGCCGGCACTGGCAGCGGCTGTTCGGGCGCTCGTCCCAGCGTTACCCGCGCTACTACCGGCCCGACCCTGGCAGCAAGAGCTATGTCCAGCACCTGCCGTTGTGGTACGCCCAAAGCCACCCTGACGAGGACTTCGCCGAAACCTTCGCGGTCTGGCTGCGCCCGCGTTCCGACTGGCGTAAGCGCTATGCCGGCTGGCCGGCGCTGGCCAAGCTCCACTACGTCGACGAACTGATGCACGAGATTGCTGACCGGAGGCCGCTGACCACCCGCCGGCGGTTCGTCGACCCGGTGAGCCAGCTTACGACCACGCTCGCCGAGCACTACCGCAGGAAACAGGCGCTCTACGCCATCCGCTCGCCGTCGGTCTATGACCGTGACCTGCGCCGCATCTTCTCCGACGACCCGCGCCATCGCACCGCGCCGACGGCGGCGGGTTTCCTGCGCCGCAACCGTGCCGCGATCCGCCAGCGGGTCGCCAGGTGGACCCAGGAGCACCAACTTACGCTCGATTCCATCCTCGACGACATGATCGACCGCTGCCGCGAGCTCAAGCTGCGCGCGGTCGGTTCCGAGCGCCAGCTCCGCGCCGACTTCACCATCCTGTTCACCGCCATCGCCGTGCACGCCCTATACGGCCCGGCGCGGCGGCGGTGGTTCGCCCTGTGAGACGCCTGCGCATCTTGGTGCTGCTGCACCCGGAACGGCTGCCGCCCGATTCGCTGAAGGGCTATGACGAGCAGCAGATCCGCGAATGGAAGACCGAGTTCGAGATCATCAGGGCCCTGCGCGCCGCGGGTCACGAGGTGCGCCCGCTCGGCGTTCAACACGAGCTCAAGCCGATCGGCGACGAGGTCCACGCCTGGGAGCCGAACGTCGTCTTCAACCTGCTGGAGGAGTTCCACGGCGAGACCGCCTACGACCAGAACGTCGCCAGCTACCTGGAGCTCTTGCGCGTTCCCTACACCGGCTGCAACCCGCGCGGGTTGATGCTCGCCCGCGGCAAGGATCTGTCCAAGCAGCTTCTCACCTATCATCGCATTCCGGTGCCCGCGTTCGCAGTCTTCCCCATGGGTCGCAAGGTCCTTCGCCCTGCGCGTCTCGGCTTTCCCCTGATCGTCAAGAGCCTCAGCGAGGACTCTTCGACAGGCATCGCCCAGGCCTCCGTGGTGCGCAGCGACGACAAACTGGTCGAGCGGGTCGCCTTTCTGCACGAGCGTATCGGCACCGCCGTCATCGCCGAGCAATACATCGAGGGCCGTGAGCTCTACGTCGGCGTTCTCGGCAACGAGCGGCTGCGTGTGTTTCCGATCTGGGAGCTCGAGTTCGTCGACATGAGCGGACCTCACATCGCCACCGCCAGGGTCAAGCACGACCCCGAGTACCAGGAGCGCCGCGGCATCGTTCAAGGGCCGGCCGAAAACCTGTCGCCCGAGCTCGTCGCCCGCATCAAGAAGATGGCCAAGCGCATCTGCCGCACGCTGAAGCTTGACGGCTACGCCCGCATCGATCTCAGACTGTCCGCGGAGCTCGTCCCCTATTTCCTCGAGGCCAATCCCAACCCCGACATCGGTCCCGACGAGGAGTTCGCCCAGGCGGCTCTTCACGACGGCCTCAAGTACCGCGACATGCTGAACCGTATCCTGGCGCTCGGCATTCGCCGGGCGAGCACCATGGGCTGACTGTCCGTCATTGACCGCGGCCCGGCGGCCGGCTATCCGCCGACACCCATGCGCGTCGACCTGTTCGATTTCGACTTGCCGGAGGACCGCATCGCGCTCCGCCCCAAGCTGCCGCGCGACGCGGCGCGCCTCCTCGTGGTCGAGCCGGGGAGGGGGCTCACCGATGCCTTCGTCCGCGACCTGCCGGACTACCTGAGGCCGGGCGACCAACTCGTGCTCAACGACACCCGTGTCATCCGCGCTGCGCTCCGCGGCGAGCGCATCCGCGGCGACGCCACGATCGGCGTCGGCCTCAACCTCACCGCGCGGATCGACGCTTCGCACTGGCGGGCCCTGGCCAAACCCGCGCGGCGGCTCGCCGCCGGCGACCGGCTGCACTTCGGCGCCGCCACCGACAACGCCTGTCTCATCGCCGGGCTCGACGCAACGGTGACAGAGTGCGGCGAGGGGGGCGAGGTGGCGGTCGCCTTCGACCTCGCCGGACCCGCTCTTGACGAGGCCATCGCCGCCGTCGGCGAGACGCCGCTGCCGCCTTACATCGCCAGCCGCCGGCCGCCCGACGATTTCGACCGCCGCGACTACCAAACGGTGTTCGCGCGGGAGGACGGCGCCGTCGCCGCGCCGACGGCTGGGTTGCATTTCACCGAAACGCTGCTTGCCCGCCTCGACGCCGCCGGCATCGCCCGCCACTTTGTGACTCTGCATGTCGGCGCGGGCACATTCCTGCCGGTCAAGGCCGCCGACACCGAGGCTCACAACATGCGGGCCGAGTGGGGAACGATTTCCGAGAAGACCGCGGCCGCGCTCAACGCCGCGCGACAAGCGGGCGGGCGGATCGTCGCCGTTGGCACCACCGCCCTCAGGCTTCTCGAAACCGCCGCCGACGCCGACGGCGCTATCCATGCGTTCACCGGCGAAACCTCGCTGTTCATCACCCCGGGCTATCGCTTCCGCGCGGTCGACGTTCTGACGACCAACTTCCACCTGCCGCGCTCGACGTTGTTCATGCTGGTCTCGGCGTTCTCCGGGCGCGACACGATGCTCGCCGCCTACCGGCACGCCATCGACGCCGGCTACCGCTTCTATTCCTACGGCGATGCATGCCTGCTGTGGCCGCAGGAGGAGGCGCGGTGAGCGCCTTCGCCTTTCGCGTCGCCGCCACCGACGGATCGGCGCGCACGGGCGTCGTGGCGACACCGCACGGAGACGTGCGCACGCCGGCGTTCATGCCGGTTGGCACCGCCGGCGCCGTCAAGGCGATGTACGCCGATCAGGTGCACGCGCTCGGCACGGACATCATCCTCGGCAACACCTATCACCTCATGCTGAGGCCGGGCGCGGAACGCGTCGCCGCCCTCGGCGGGCTCCACACCTTCATCAACTGGCCGTGGCCGATACTGACCGACTCCGGCGGCTTCCAGGTGATGTCGCTGGCGAGGCTCAGGGAGATCGATGCCGACGGCGTCACCTTCCGCTCGCACCTCGATGGCAATCGTCATCGCCTGACGCCCGAGCGGGCGTTGGAGGTGCAGGCGCTCCTCGGCTCCGATATCCGCATGCAACTCGACGAGTGCGTAGCCCTGCCGGCGCCGGCAGCCGACATCGAGCGCGCCATGCGTCTGTCGCTCTCTTGGGCGGAGCGCGCGCGGCTGGCGTTCGGCGGTGATGACGGCGGCGCCCTGTTTGGCATCGTCCAGGGCGGCGACCTCGCCGCTCTCAGGGTCGCTTCGGCCGAGGCGTTGGGCGCGATCGGCTTCGACGGCTACGCCATCGGCGGCCTCGCCGTCGGCGAGCCGCAGGAGACGATGCTCGCCATGATCGAGACGACGGTGCCGGCGCTGCCGGCGGATGCGCCGCGCTACCTGATGGGCGTTGGCACGCCGGAGGACATTGTCGAGGCAGTCGCCCGCGGCATCGACATGTTCGACTGCGTGCTACCGACGCGCGGTGGCCGCCACGGCATCGCCTACACCCGCTTCGGCCGCCTCAACCTCAAGAACGCCCGCCACGCCGACGACCCGCGCCCGCTCGACGAGGAGTCGGATTGCCCGGCGGCGCGCGACTATTCACGCGCCTATCTCAGTCACCTGGTCAAAGCCGGCGAGTCGCTGGGCGGCATGCTGCTCACCTGGGCCAACCTCGCCTACTACCAGGGTCTGATGGCCGGCCTCCGCCAGGCGATCGCCGGCGGCGCATTCGACGATTTCCGCGCCGCTGTGCGCGAAGGCTGGGCCGAGGGCGACCTGCCGCCGCGCTGAACTTAGAATGGTTTTGTGCGACAAACGCGGGGCCAGGCCGCAGATTGCGGCGGGCCGGCATGAGGAGTGACGAAGAACCATGGCCAAGGTCAGGCAGCTTGAGGCGGACGTTTCGGTCGCCCCACAACTCAACAAGGCGGACTTCGCCGAGCTTGCCGCGCGCGGCTTCCGCTCGGTGGTCAACAACCGGCCGGAGGGCGAGGCGCCGGACCAGCTTTCCAACGCCGAGGCGGAGGCCGCCGCGCGCGCGGCGGGGCTCGAATTCCGTTTCCAGCCGATAACCCACGTGCACGTCACCGACGACGCCAACGTCGAGGCGTTCGCCGAGGCGGTCGAAGACCTGCCGCACCCGATCCTGTTCTATTGCCGCTCCGGCACGCGCTGCGCGACGCTGTGGGCGCAGGCCTCTGTCGCCCGTCTAGGTCTTGCGCGCACGCTGCAGATCGCGGCGGAGTCCGGCTACGACCTCGAAGTCCTGCGCGACGAGCTGGAGAAACGCGCTGGCGGCAAGCCCTAGATCGTCGGTGCCGGCTTGAGCAGCACGCAGCCGCTAATCAGCCAGCCCCCGTCTTGCTGGCGCTCCAACGAATAGAGCGCGGTATAGGTGAGGCCGTCCGGGCCGGTGACGAACACTTTCTGCGTCACCTGGTCGCCGCTCACCTCGAGCGGGCCGAACACCACCGACTGCGGCCGGTAGACCGGCATGTAGCCCTGCCGCACCATCGCCATGAACGTCTCGACGGTCGGAAAGATCTCGCGGATGCCGGGCGAGGCCGCCTGGTAGGCGGCCGGGCCATCGTCCCGGCGGAAGGCGTCGATCTGGTCCGCGATCAACGCCTGGATGGCGGCCTGGTCGGCAGCGGGAAGCGGCTCCGCCCGCGCGGCCGGGACCATCACCAGGCCGGCGAGGCTGACCGCGGCGATAAGACTGGCGAATCGGCGCATGGCGGGTCTCCTTCGGACGGGCCATGATGCGCCGGCCCGCGAGCGCCCGCAACGCGGGGGCACAGGACCCGCCCGGGCGACGTTGTCGGGCGACGTTGTATTGACCGGTGAGGGGGCCACTTATAGGGTCCGCCGCGCCCTTGCGGCGGCTTCATGAGAGCGCGTAGCTCAGTCGGTAGAGCAGCTGACTTTTAATCAGCAGGTCCTCGGTTCGATCCCGAGCGCGCTCACCAAATACGGAGACCGACTGTGATCCCTCTCGTCGTGTCCATGGTCCTCGCGCATCAGGCGCCGTCCGGCTGGTGGTACGACCCCTTCTGCTGCGGCGGGCAGGACTGCCACCCGGTTGTGGGCGTGGTCGTCACCGGCGACGGCTTCGTGGTGGCCGGCGAACTCATGGCCGGAAACGATCCACGCATCCTGCCGAGCCAAGACGACGCGTTTCACCTCTGCCAGGACGAGACCGGCATCCACTGCCTTTATGTTCCGGGCAAGCTGAGTTGAGGTACTGTCCCGGATAGACCACCGGCCCGAGCGGCCCACGGGTACTCCGATTCGGTGTTGAGCACGCCGCGTTACAGTCCACAGCAGGTGAAGCACTTGGCACCCCTCTTAAAGGGGATACGCCGCTACGCTGCACCCTGCCTGCCGTAGCAACTGCTACCAAGTGCTACGCTACAGCTACCGTGCTGCAGCCGTCCCAACTGCGACGACTTGCGACAGAATCGCGACACGCGACGGCCCCGGTTTCTCGTTCGCCCGCACGCCGCATTCGCGTAAGGCGACCAAGCGTCAGGTAATTGGTTGTTGTTGGCGCCCTTGTGTTTGAACTTCGTTGGCGCCGGGCGTCGGGTTCGTTTCAATTCGCCACGACCACCACTGACCCTTGCAAAACCAGACCCTATGAAGGTTGTACAGTTTGGGCTGCTCGGATGTGCATCCCGGCATCGGACTTTCTTCGGCGGCCATGGCCGACCCCGCCGGTGTCAGCACCAAGAATGCTACGCCGGCCATTATCGCAAGCGCGTTCCTCATGTCGAAGCCTCCTCTTTGCGACGCGCTCAGGTGGGGCGCATCGCGGGCGAATCAGTCGCATCTGCCAACGTCTTATAAACCGTCAGCGATTTGTTTCTTCCCGCGGGACAGAAGAAAATTGGGGCCGCGCATCCCCGCGGCGGTGGCGCATTCGCGCCATGATTGGGGCAGATGCGGCATGGCTGCGGCATGGCAAAGACACAGACAACGACTTCCGACGCCAACGAGCGCGTGGCAACCGCACGGGAACTACGCGCCCACAAACTGAGCTGAGTCCCGGCTCGCTTGGCGCCGCTACCCCTTCACCGCGCCGGCGGTGAGGCCGGCGACGATGTGCCGTTGCGCGAAGATGAACATGATGATCGCCGGCAGGATGGTGAGGGTTATGAAGGCAAGCACCAGCTGCCACGCCGACATGTACTGGCCCTGGTAGACCATCAGGCCGAGCGGCCACGGGTATTTCGACTCCGTGTTGAGCACCACCAGCGGCAGCAGGAAGTTGTTCCAGCTCATCACGAAGGTGATGACGGCGACGGTGGCGAGAATCGGGCGCGACAGCGGCAACATGATCGAAACGAAGACGCGCGTGTAGCCGCAGCCGTCCATCAACGCCGACTCGACCAACTCGTTCGGCAAGGAGCGGAAGGCGTTACGCAGCAACAGCACGCTCAACGCCTGATTGAACGCCACCTGCGGCAGGATCACGCCCCAGTGGGTGTCGAGCAGACCGAGGTCGCGGACCTTGATGAACAGCGGCAGGATGGCGGTTGCGAACGGAAAGGTGAGCCCGAGGATCAGATAGTTGAACAGGAACTTCTCGCCGAAAAACCTGAGGTGGGCGAAGGCGAAGGCCGCGGGCGCGGCGACCGCGAGCGTCAACAACACCGTCGCCACGGCGATGAACAGCGAGTTCCAAAGAATCTGCCAGTAGCGCCAAGTCGACAGGATGTCCCAGTAGTTCTGCCACTGCCACTCCGACGGCAGCCCGAACGGATTGACGCGCAATTCGCCGAGCCCCTTGAAGCCGCCGAGGGCGGTGGCCATGAGCGGCACGACGATCAGCCCGGCCACGAACAACAGGATGAGCAGCCGCGTCAGCCCGCCCACGGGCGTCGACAGCGACGCTGCCCCCGGCGTCGCCGCGAAGCCGCCGTGAGCGGAGAGATCCGCGTCGCGCGGCAGGTCGGGAATGCGGGCGGTCGCTTCAGTCATCCTTCATGAAGATCCGCTTGTAGCCGAAGGCGACGACGATGCAGATGATGAACAGCACCACGCCGACCGCCGAGCCGAAACCGACGCGCATGCGCGTAATGCCGAAGTAGTAGAGGAAGGAGACCATCGTGTGAGTGGTGTTGAGCGGGCCGCCACCGGTGAGCGCCACGATCATGTCGAAGAACTGCAGCGAGCCGAGGATCGAGAAGAACACCGACAGGCGGATCATCGGCGACAGTCCCGGAATGGTGATGAAACGGAACCGTTGCCAGGCGTTCGCCCCGTCGATGGCGGCGGCCTCGTAGAGGTCGCGGTTGATGCTCTGCAGGCCGGCGATATAGAGCATCATGTGGAAGCCGAAGTACTTCCACACGATCACGATCAGCACCGCGCTGTACGCCCACGTGCGATCGGAAAGCAGGTAGATCGGATCGCCGCCGAAGAACTGCGAGATCTGCGACAGCAGGCCGTAGTCGCCGTCGAACATGAAGCGCCAAATCAGGCCGGCTGCGACGTCGGCCAGGATATACGGCAGGAAGAACAGCATCCGGAAGGCGACCGCGCCGACCATGCGCTCCGCCAACAGCACCGCCATCGCCAGCGCCAGCGGCAGCTGCACGCCGAGCGAGATGACGATGATCAGGATGTTGTTGATGACGGCCCGGTCGAACGCCTTGTTGCCGAACAACTGAATGAAGTTCGAAAAGCCGACGAAATTCTCCGGCACTCTGAGGCCGTTCCAGTTGAAAAAGCCGTACCACGCGGCCTCGCCGATCGGCAGGATCACGAAAACGGTAAAGACGGCAAGCGCCGGCGGCAGAAAGATCAGCGCGGTGATCAGACTGCCGCGTGCGTCGGTAGTGTGCGCCCGGGCGAGGACCGTCGTTTCAGCCATGACGCGTGCGTCCCGCCCATGGAAACGTGAGCGGACCCCGGCTGCCAAGCAGCCGGAGTCCGCGGTGGCTGTGCGCGACTAGCGCTGGTCCCAAGCGTCCTGGATGGCTTGGGCTGCCTCTTCCGGCGTTACCTCGCCTGCGGCGACGGCGACCGACATGTCATTGACGACGCGACCGACCGACGGACCGAGGTCCTGGTCGAGGAAGTTCTGGTGCCAGGTCGACGCGGCCAGGGTCTGCGCGACCTGCTTGAGCAGCGGGTTGCTCAGGTACTGGTCGGTACCCTTGACGGCCGGGACGTAGGCGCCGGCCTCGGCGGCGATCTTCTGCTGCTCGGGCGTCGACATGAACTTGATGAACTCGACCGCTTCGGGCGGTGCGTCGGCGGTGACCAGGAAGCCCTGCACGCCGCCGAACGTCTGGGTGCCGTCACCCATGCCGTCCGCGACGGTCGGGAACGACGCCAGGCCGATTTCGTCCATCGACAGGCCCTTGCCGTCGGCCGCGTTGGCCGCCTGGCCGCCGAGCAGCCAGTTGCCCATCAGGTCGAGTGCGCCCTTGCCGTCGCCGAACACGCCCGTGGAGGCCGGAAACATCAGGCTCAGCCAACCGGCCTGGTAGGCGTCGAGATCGGTCAGATCCTTCAACAACTGTCCGGCCTCGACGAACGCCTCGTTGGTGAAACCGCCGTCCTTACCGGCCTTGGCGTTGTTGAGCACGTCCGGCCCACCGACCCGCATCAACAGGTACGAATAGTAGAAGTGCATTGGCCACTTCTCGCCGCCGGCCATGATGATCGGCGTGACGCCGGCATCCTTCATCTGCTTCACCGCGGCGAGGAACTCCTCCCAAGTCTTGATCGATGACATGTCGACCCCCGCCTTCTCGACCAGCGCCTTGTTGTAATAGAAGCTGACCAAGCTGAGCTCGACCGGGATGCCGTACTGCTTGCCGTTGACGCGGTAGGCATTCAGCGGCCCTTCGTAGATCGTCTTTTCGAGATCGGCGCGCGCGTCGGAAATATCCTTGATGTACCCCGCCTCTATCTGGGCCTCCATGACCCCGCCGGCCCAACTGTAGATGATGTCCGGCCTATCGTCCGACTGCAGCAGCGTCGGTAGCTTGGCCTTGAAGGCCTCGTTTTCGAGGTACTGGACGTCGACCTTAACGCCGGGATGTTCTGCAGCGAAGTTGTCGCCCATCTGCTGCCAGTACTGCTGGTTGATATCGTTCACCTCCAGCACGGTGATGGTGACGTCTTCAGCGGCGACCGGCCCTGCGCTGAGCGCAAAGACAAGCCCCACGCCGGCAAGCGCTTTCTTCAGCATAGTCATTCCTCCCTTCACGAACGGAACCGGAGCCCGGCCCTTTTTTTCCGCGATACAAATTAAACCTGTCGCGGGCGCGTGCAATCGTCAAGCGTGAATCACGCGGCAATCGCGCATTGCAATGCTTTTTGCATTGACTCTGCCGAGGGCGACTGGGATTTAATCGTACTCCCGGACAAAAACGACTACTTGCCGCCCACCGCGGACGTGACCAGCGATGAAGACCGCCGACCCGGAATTCATGAGAGCGATCAATCGCTTCCATGTCATGGATGCGATCCGCCGGGCTGGCCCAATCTCGCGGGTGGAAATCGCCGAGCGCACTGACCTCAGCCCGACGACCGTCTCGGCAATTACCGCAGCGCTGATCGACGATGGCCTCATCAAGCCGCGGCCGATCGGTGCGGTGCGGGACGCCGGGCGCGGACGGCCGCGGGTGATGCTCGAGCTCAACCCGGATGCCGCCTTCGTTGTCGGTGTCAAGCTGGCGCCCGACCAGATCACCGTAGCTGCGACCAACTTCCGCGCCGACGTGCTGCGCATCTTCTCGCTGCCGATCCGCGTCGACCGCCAGTCAGTGGCCGTCATCGCCGATTTGGTCGAGGACGGAGTGCGCCGCTGCCTCGCCGACGCCGGCCTCGCCATCGAGGCGATCAGCGGCATCTGCGTCGGCCTGCCAGGTATCGTCGAGACCGCCTCGGGTCGCTGCCGGCAGAGCGTGATCTTCCGCGAGCCCGACGTTCCCTTCGGCAACGAGATCTCCAGCCGCCTCGGTGTCGCCGCGACCGTGGACAGCGATGTCAACCTCGTCACCCTTGCCGAGCATTGGTTCGGCCACGGCCGTGGTATCGACGACTTCCTGGTGGTCAGCATCGGCAACAGCCTCGGCCTCGGCATCATGCACAAAGGCGAATTGTTCCGTGGCGCCAACGGGCTCTCGCCGGACCTCGGCGATTTCCTCGTGCGTCCGCCAAACGGCCGCAACGCGCCGACTCGCCTGACCGACATCGTCGGTGCTGCCTTGGCGACCGGCGACGAGCCGTCGTGGCCGTCGTCGGCGCTCGACTTCGACGACGATGACGCCTTCGAGACCATTGGCGACGCCATCGGCTTCGCCATCGCCAACCTGATCACGCTATTTGCGCCGCCGAAGGTGGTGCTCGCCGGTGCAGCCTTGTCGGCGGGCGATCGCCTGCTCACACGGCTGCTCGCCGCGGTACGCCAATTCACGCCACCTGGGCTGGCCGACGTGTCCGAGATCGTTGTGCGCGACTGGGGCGATGAGATCTGGGCGCGCGGCGCGGCCGCGATGACCCTTCGGGAGCTCTACGGAGCGCCGTGGAGCACCACCGGCCCGGCCCGCCCCCGGCAGCCTTCGGCATGACCCCCGGCGAGCCACCGTCCTCGGCCGCCGTCGGCGGGCTCGCGACTGCCGAGTCGATCGGCCCCGACGCCGTCGACGCGCGCGCCCGTGCGCTCCTTGCCGATCTCACCCTCGACGAGAAGCTCGGCCTCATGGACGGCGACCTGCCGTTCTGGAAGGGCCTGGCGCTGATGTCGCGGCCCGGCGGTTATGCCAGCCAGTTCTGGGTGGCCGGCGCCGTTCCGCGTCTCGGCATTCCCGGCGTACGCTTCGTCGACGGACCGCGTGGCGTCGTCATGAAAGGCGCCACCACGTTTCCGGTATCGATGGCGCGCGGCGCCATGTTCGATCCCGAGCTGGAGGAACGGGTCGGCGACGTCATCGGCCACGAGATCCGGGCGCTCGGCGGCAACTTCTTCGGCGGCGTTTGCATCAATCTTCTGCGCCATCCCGCTTGGGGGCGCGCGCAGGAGACCTACGGCGAGGACTCATACCACGTCGGTGTCATGGGCACGGCGCTCGCCACGGGCGTGCAGCGCCACGTCATGGCCTGCGTCAAGCACTTCGCACTGAACTCGATGGAGAACGCCCGCCAGGACATCGACGTCACCGCCGATGCGCGCGCGCTGCACGAGGTCTACCTGGCGCACTTCAAACGCGTGGTCGATGCCGGCGTCGCCGCCGTGATGACGTCCTACAACAGCGTCAACGGCGAGTGGGCGGGCCAGAACCGCGACTTGATTACCGGCATCCTAAAGGAGATGTGGGGCTTCGAGGGGTTCACTGTCACCGACTTCATCACCGGCATGCGCGACGCGAAGAAGGCGGCGCGCGCCGGCCAGGACATCGAGATGCCGTTCGCGACCATCTATGCCCAGCACCTGGGGCGGCTGGTCGATGAGGACGACGTGCCGGCCGAACGCGTCGACGACGCGTGTCTGAGGATACTCCGCCAGCAGGTGCGCTTCGCTGCCGGTCGCGATCCCGACGCCTACCCGCCTGAGGTCGTTGGCTCGGAAGAGCACCGTGGCATCGCACGCGAGGTGGCCGAGAAGGGGATCGTGCTCCTCAAGAACGAGGGCGGCATCCTGCCGCTCGCCGCGACCGGGCAGATCGCCGTAATCGGCCGGCTCGCCGACGCGCCCAACACCGGCGACGGCGGCTCCAGCAACACCGACCCCGCCTATGTCGTGACGCCACTGGCTGGTCTCCGCGAAGCGCTCGCCGGCAAGGCCGAGGTCGTCTACGACGACGGCGACGACGCCAACCAAGCCGCCGCCGTCGCGACCGCCGCCGACGCCGTTCTTATGGTCGTCGGCTACACCCACGCGGACGAGGGCGAGTATATCCCGCCTAACCAGCTCACGCCCCATGTCGGCCTGTTCCCGCCGCCGGGCCCGAGCGACGCGGCACTCGCCGAACAAGTCACCAAGGGCGAAAGCCAGGAAGGCTTCTCACCCGGTGGCGACCGTCTCAGCCTGACGCTGCGGCCCAAAGACGAAGCGCTGATCAAGGCCGTGGCCGAAGCCAACCCGCGCACCATCGTCGCCGTCATGGCCGGTAGCGCCGTCATCACGGAGGCTTGGCGCGGCGCGGTGCCGGCGATCCTGATGCTGTGGTACCCGGGGATGGAAGGTGGCCGCGCGCTCGCCGACATCCTCACCGGCAAGGTCAACCCGAGCGGGCGGTTGCCGTGCACGTTCCCGGTCTCCGCCGACGATCTGCCGTTCTTCGACCGCGATGCCCGTGCGATCACCTACGATCTTTGGCACGGCTACCGCAAACTCTTGCGCGACGGCGCCGCACCGGCATTTCCCTTCGGCTTTGGCCTCAGCTACACGCGCTTCGAGCATGCGAACCTCCGCCTGGCTGCCGACGTGCTCTCCGCCACCGATACGCTGGAGGCCACGGTCGACGTCACGAACGCGGGGGACGTCGCCGGCGACGATGTGGTGCAACTCTACGTCTCGGCAATCGGCTCGAAGGTCGAAAGGTCACCGCGTGAGCTGAAGGCCTTCGGCCGCATCAGCCTCACGCCGGGCGAAACGCGGAGCGTCACGCTCACTGTGCCGGTCGCTGACCTCGCCTGGTACGACGAGGCCGCTGGCTGGACCGTCGAGCCGATCGCCTACGATGTGGCCGTCGCGCGGCACGCCCACGATACCGCCGCGCCGACGGCGCGCTTCGAAGTCGTTGAACGCAATTGAAAGACGGAGCAGGGGAGGCTGCACGGTTGGACAGAGTCGGCATCGGCATCATCGGCTGTGGCAACATCAGTGCCGCCTACCTGAAAGCCGCGAGGCGATTCCCCATCCTCGACGTGCGCGCCGTCGCCGACATTGACCAAAAGGCAGCCGAGGCGCGCGGCGCAGAGTTCGGAATCCCGGTCAGAAGCGTCGCCGACCTCCTCGCCGACACCTCGATCGAGATCGTCGTCAACCTGACGATCCCGGCGGCGCACGTTGCCGTCGGCCTCGATGCGATCGCCGCGGGCAAGCATGTCCATTCGGAGAAGCCGCTCGCCATCGACGTCGCCGACGGGCGGAAGCTGCTCGAGGCGGCCGCGGCGAAAGGGCTTCGCGTCGGTTGTGCGCCGGACACCTTCCTCGGCGGCGCCCACCAGACATGCCGCAAGCTGATCGACGAGGGCGCCATTGGCCGACCGATCGCCGGCACCGCCTTCTTCGGCACCGCCGGCCACGAGCGCTGGCACCCCAACCCGGCCTTTTTCTATCGCAGGGGCGGCGGCCCCATGCTCGACATGGGTCCGTACTACCTCACGGTGCTTGTCAACCTTCTGGGTCCGGTGAAACGCGTCGCCGGCATGACCTCGCGCCTCCGCGATGAGCGGCTGATCGCCAGCGAGCCGCTGAAGGGCACGACCGTGCCGGTGGAGGTCGCAACTCATGTCACCGGCACAGTAGAGTTCCACTCCGGTGCCATCGTCACGATCGCCATGAGCTTCGACGTTGCCCGCCACGCCCACCGCCCGATCGAGCTCTACGGTAGCGACGGCGCCATGTCGGTTCCCGACCCGAACTGGTTCGGCGGTCAGATCGAGACGGCCACGGCGTCCTCCACCAATTGGCGAGCGGTCGTCACCGAGCACGCCTATGCCAACGGCAACTTTCGCATCATTGGCGTTGCCGACATGGCCCACGCCATCCGCTCGGGCCGGCCGCACCGGGCGAGCGGCGCGCTCGCCTTCCACGTCCTGGAAGTGATGGAGGCGTTCGAGCGATCGTCGGCGGCAGCAGCCCACGTCACCATAGAAAGCCGCCCGGAACGACCCCCCATGGTCCCGGTGGACGTGACCGACGGCACACTCGACTGAGCATCAGCGCACGGAGGCAGATTCAATGAAGGAGGCACTGATCGTCTGGGGTGGCTGGAGCGGGCACGAACCCGAGATTGGCGCCGGCATCGTGCGCGGCATGCTCGAGGACGAGGGCTTCAAGGTCTATGTCGAGAATACGACGGAAGCCTTCGCCGACCCGGCGATTGCCGAATTGAGCCTGATCGTTCCGATCTACACGATGTCCAAGATCGAGAAGGAGGAACTCGACAATCTCGACAAGGTTGTGCGGGGCGGCGTCGGCCTCGGCGGATACCACGGCGGCATGTGCGACGCCTTCCGCGAGGCGGTCGACTATCAGTTCATGTGCGGCGGCCAGTGGGTCGCCCACCCCGGCGGCGTCATCGACTATCGCGTGAACATTCTCAAGCGCGACGACCCGATCATGCGGGGCCTCGACGACTTCGACTACCGTTCTGAGCAGTATTACATGCACGTCGATCCATCGAACGAAGTCCTCGCGACGACGGCCTTCTCCGGCGAGCACGCGCCGTGGATCGACGGCGTGGTCATGCCGGTGGTGTGGAAGCGCCACCACGGCAAGGGCCGCGTCTTCTATTCCTCCCTCGGCCACGTCACCAAGGAGTTCGAGGTGCCGGAAATGAAGACGATTCTGAAGCGCGGCCTCCTTTGGGCGGCCCGGTAGGACGGAACGTCGCAGGGAACGGCCGAACCCCCGGGCGCTGAGGGTTTGACCGACGGCGGTGGCGACTGCCCACTGGCATTGCGCGGCGCGGCAAACTAGGGTCCGGCAACGCCAACCTCGCGTTCTAAGTGTGATTTCCGTCCCATGCGCTTCACCGCGGCAGAATTGTCCATTCCCGACGTGTTTCTGGTCAGCCCGCGGCGATTCGAGGACACCGGCGGCTACTTCATGGAGACCTACCGGGCCCGCGAATTCGAACAACTCGGCCTGCAGGCGGGGTTCGTCCAGGACAACCAGGCCATGTCGAAAGAAGCAGGCACCATCTGCGGTCTCCACTTCCAGGCGCCGCCCAACGCCCAGGCTAAGCTCGTGCGCGCGGTCAGCGGCGCGATCTTCGACGTCGCAGTGGACCTCCGCCGCGGTTCGCCAACCTTCGGCAAATGGGTCGGTGCCAAGCTCACCGCCGAGGCCGGCAAGCAGCTGTACGTGCCGACCGGGTTCGCCCACGGCTACTGCACGCTCCAGCCCAACACCACCGTCGCCTACAAGTGTGACAGCTACTCTGTCGCCGGTGCCGAACGCGGCATCCTGTTCTCCGATCCGGCGATCGGGATAGAGTGGCCGGTCGCCGCGGACCAGGCGATCCTGTCGGACAAGGATCTCGACTGGCCGCTCCTGGAGGATGTCGTCTCGCCGTTCGCCCTGGAGATGTTGTGATCGCGATGCGCTTCCTGGTCACCGGCGGGGCCGGCTCGCTGACCGCGACCGACGACCTGGCGCGCGCCGTCCTCACCGCGGCCGCCGGCGCGTTCTCCCGCCAGGTCGAGCGGCTCGAGAAGTCCGAACACGGTCGGACGCTGGCCGCGGTTCGGCCGAGAGGACGGCGCGCTCCGGTGGGTGAGGTCTGTCGTGGCCAATCGTTCAGTCAGCCGTCGCCGCCGCTGAACGCCGAGACCGTCTCCCGCACGGATCAAACCGCGTAGCCCAAGCGGCGTAGCTGGGGGCGCAGGCGTTCCCTCGCTTGGGCGGCCGCGGCGTCGCTGACCCGATGCCGGTTGCGCTCCGCCGGGTCGAGCCCGAAAAACTCAGGATGCGCAGAGGTCTTGGCCATTTCCTCGCGCGAACTGTGCGCCACGATTGCGTCGAGGACGTCGTTCGAGTCCGAGACGCCGAGGAACCGGAACAGGCGTGTGAGCTCACTCTTCTGTGGTCGACGAGCGTCTCGTATCGGGTGGTCAGGAAGTTAGGCCGGTTGGCGGTATAGGCGAGGTAGGATCCGGCCTTTGCCTTATAGAACTCCGCGTATGGGGGCACGAAACCATCAAGCGTCCCCGCCGGATTGCGCAACAACGCCAGGTGCGCGGCGGCGTTCTCGGGCTCCAGTCTCGCCAGGCGATGATTGTGACGCCAGATTGAGGCGGCCGTATCGACCGGATCGCGGAAGATCGCGATCATCTTCGGCTGGTCGAAGGGTCGATCGGTATTGATCGAGCACCACCGTCAGCCCGGCAAGCAGCGGCGAGAACGTCTGTTCAGACGGGGACGACACCTCCGGGTGCATGTTGAGCCTGCGTTGCAGGAAGGTGGCGCCGCACTTCGGAATCCCGAATACCAGGAAGAACTGCTCGTTCACGGACGTCGCCACCCGATCTAGCTGCCCGCCTCGGCTCACGTCAGCCCGAAGGGTGGGACATTGTAGCCCAATTGGACAATGGCTCCGCCGTGCCTTTCGTCGAACAGGCGCAGGTCGTCCTCCGTCAGGAACTCTCGCCATTTGGATAGCTTGCGCGAATGGATGTGCGGATTGGCCTCGACGCGCCGATCGTCCATCCGGGCGACGTCCTCGGTGGCGGCGAGCGCCATAGCGAGCGGCAACTGTGCCTCGTCCAGGCCGAGGTGTGAGAGGATGCGGTGCATGGCCGTGTCGAAGTCTTCGCTCAACGTTTCCATCGGCATTTCCAGGATCGCGTCCGGGCGCGGCTGCCACTCGGTCATCGCCTCGATAGTCCAGCTCGCGTAGCGGTCAAGTTCGAAGCGCAACCCCTCCGGCCGGTCGAGGGCGACCAGGTTCTGCTGATACGATCTGCCGTTCAGGCCGGCGAGGTAGGATGCCTTCCACGCCTCGGGCCTGTGCTGCACCGACAGCGGCACCTGCGGAAACCGGATGGGATGCAGCGGCTCGAGGTTCGCGTTGGTGCACCATTTCTCGACGCAACGCCGGTGATATATGTAGCCCGACACCCAAACGTCGCGGGGATCGCGGATCAGGTGGACGCCGCGATAGTCGTAGTCATCAAGGTCGAAGGCGATCAGCGAGTGGGCGAAGACGATAATGTCGGCGTCCCGGTCCACCGGGCCGGCGAGGCCATAGACGGCGCGCAACCTCAACCCCAGCCGCTGCGCGATCGCGGACATCACCTTCAGGAAGAGCACGGTCCCCACCTTGTGGTGGCAGAACACGAACATCTGTGGTCTCGGTCGTTGCATCCGGCACCGGTGTCCTGCCTGTAAGCCGCGTGTTGGCGTAATGTCACGGCGCTTGTGGCCCGGTCAACGGGGGCGCCGACGCTATCCCGCGATATGTCCGGCCGGATTGATCGAGGTGCCGGTCGCGGTCCATAATGCCTGCGATGGCTCTTGACACCGCGCCCGCGCCGCATCTGTCGCCGCTCACCGATCCCTTCGGACGGGTGATCACGTATCTCAGGGTGTCCGTCACGGACCGCTGCGACTTCCGCTGCGTCTACTGCATGGCGGAGGACATGACCTTCCTGCCCAAGCGGGAGGTTCTGACCCTGGAGGAACTCGACCGGCTGTGCTCGGCCTTCGTCGCCCGCGGCGTGCGCAAGCTGAGGCTGACCGGCGGTGAGCCGCTTGTGCGCCGGAATGTCATGAGCCTGATCCGCTCCCTATCGCGGCACCTCAGGGCCGGCGACCTCGACGAGCTGACGCTCACCACTAACGGTTCGCAGCTCGCCCGCTTCGCCAGCGACCTCGCCGATTGCGGCGTCAGGCGCGTCAACGTCTCGGTCGACACCCTCGACCCGGCCAGGTTCAGGGAGATCACCCGCCGAGGCGACCTCGACGGTGTGTTGGCCGGCATCGAGGCGGCGCGCGACGCCGGGCTGAAGGTGAAGGTCAACGCGGTGGCTTTGAAGGACGTCAACGCGCGCGAGTTCGACGACCTCATCCTGTGGGCCCACGGCAACGGCATGGACCTCACCCTGATCGAGACAATGCCGATGGGCGAGGTCGGCGCCGACCGCACCGACCAATACCTGCCGCTGAGCGCCGTGCGCGCCGACCTCGAGGAGCGCTGGACGCTTGATGACATCCCGTTGAAGACCGGCGGCCCGGCCCGCTACGTCGAGATCGCGGAGACCGGCGGCAAGCTCGGCTTCATCACGCCGCTCACCCACAACTTCTGTGAGGGCTGCAACCGGGTGCGGGTGACCTGCACAGGCACGCTCTACATGTGTCTCGGCCAGGAGGACGCCGCCGACCTCCGCGCGCCGCTCCGCGCGTCCGAGTCCGACGGTCCCTTGCAGGCCGCGATCGAGGAGGCGATTTCGCGCAAGCCCAAGGGTCACGATTTCGTCATCGACCGCGACCACCCGACGCCGGCGGTCGCCCGCTACATGAGCGTGACGGGCGGCTAGGGCGTGCACGCCCCGCCCGTTTGCCTCTCGGAAACGTGACTGTGGTAGACGGGACGCCGCGTCCTATAAACCCCGCGCGTTTTGGCGAAAGGCGAGCATCTCCGGCGATGGCCATCGACGTCACCCACGGCGGCGCAGCCCTTGCGGGCCTGGTCTCTTTCCTGTCGCCGTGCGTGCTGCCGCTGGTGCCGGCGTATCTCTGCTACCTCGCCGGCGTCAGCCTCGACCAGCTCACCGGCCAGTCGGACGAGACCGTCGCCCGCCACCGGGTGATGCTGTCGGCGCTCGCCTTCGTGCTCGGTTTTTCGACCGTCTTCGTCGCGCTCGGGGCCGCCGCCTCCGGCGTCGGCCAGCTCATCAGGACCCACATCGACACGCTGTCGGTGATCGGCGGGATCGTGATCATTGTCATGGGGCTTCATTTCCTGGGCGTGTTCAAAATCCACCTGCTACATCGCCAGGCCCGCATCGAGGTCAGGAACCACCCGGCGGGCCCGCTCGGCTCCTACGTCGTCGGCCTCGCCTTTGCCTTCGGCTGGACGCCGTGCATCGGACCGGTGCTTGCGGTCATCCTCGGTGTCGCCGGAACCGAGGCGACGGTTGCCCGCGGGGCGGGGCTGCTCGCCGCCTATTCGCTCGGCCTCGGCATACCGTTTCTCGTCGCCGGATTCTTCGCCGGTCCGTTCATGCACTTCATGCTGCACTTCCGCGGCCACCTCGGCACGGTCGAGAAGACCATGGGCGGTCTCCTGGTGGTGACCGGCGTGCTCTTCATCACCGGACACATCGCCACCGTCTCCTACTGGCTGCTCGAAACGTTTCCGGTTCTCGGCCGGATCGGCTGACAAAGCCGAATCAACGGTAGAATCGGGCATGATGCGGGAGGTGCGCGCCATGTTTCGGCCATGCGCCGGTGGCGAATGGGCCGTCTGGTGAAAGGGTGACCATGCCGAAACGTTCCTGCCTTGCCGTCATTCTCGCTGCGGGCGAGGGCACGCGCATGCGCTCGGCCACCCCGAAGGCGCTCCACACGATCGGCGGGCTGCCGATGATCGGCCACGTCCTGACGGCGAGCGCGGCCGCTGGCGCCGACGCCCGCGCCGTGGTCGTCGGCCCCGACGGGGATTCCGTGCGCGGCTTCGTCAACGAGGCCGCGCCCGACGCCACCGTCCACGACCAGGGCGAACGGCTCGGCACCGCCCACGCCGTACTCGCAGCGCGGAAGGTGCTGGCCAAGCCGCCCGACGACGTGATCGTCCTCTTCGCCGACACGCCGATGGTGACCGCCGGCACCATCCGCCGCCTGCGCCGTTCGCTCGCTAACGGCGCCGACCTCGTGGTCGGCGGCTTCCGGACGAGCGCGCCCGCCGGCTACGGCCGCTTGATCCTCGAGGGGCGCCGGCTCGTCGCCATCCGCGAGGAAAAGGATGCCACCGCCGAGGAGCGCCGGATCGGCTTCTGCAATGGCGGCGTCATGGCCTTCCGCGGCGCCTCGCTCCTGCCGACGCTGAAGAAGATCGGCAACGACAACGCCAAGGGTGAGTATTACCTGACCGACGCCGTCGCCATCGCCAACCGGACCGGACGCAAGGTCGTCGCCGTGGAAGTCGACGCCGACGAGGTGATCGGCATCAACGACCGCGGCCAGCTCGCTCACGTGGAGGGGCTGTTCCAGCGGCGTGCGCGCGAGGCGGCGATGGCGCGCGGCGTGACCCTGCTCGCGCCGTCGACGGTGTGGTTCAGCCACGACACCAAGATCGGCCGCGACGTCGTTATCGAGCCCAATGTCTTCTTCGGCCCCGCCGTCAGCGTCGCCGCCAATGTCCTCATCCGCGCCTTCTGCCACATCGAGGGCGCGCGCATCGCCTCCGGCGCCTCCCTCGGTCCGTTCGCGCGCCTGCGGCCCGGCGCCGACATCGGCGCGAACGTCCACATCGGCGACTTCGTCGAGGTCAAGAACGCCCGCATCGACGACGGCGCCAAGGCCAACCACCTCGCTTACATCGGCGACGCCCACGTCGGCGCCGACGCCAACATCGGCGCCGGCTCGATCACCGCCAACTACGACGGCTTCGCCAAGCACCACACCGAGATCGGCGCGGACGTCTCGATCGGCTCCAACTGCGTGCTCGTCGCCCCGGTCACCATCGGCGCCGGCGCCCACATCGCCGCCGGCAGCGTGATCACCCGCGACGTCCCCGCCGACGCCCTTGCCGTCGCCCGCGGGCGCCAGATCGACAAGCCCGACTGGGCCCGTAGGTACCGCGACCTCAAAGGGGCGGTTAAGGGAAACCGGATCGCAGGGAAATCGCGTTAACGCGCCGCTGGTAGGTGTCCCTGCGACACACGATGTGACTTCCGCGGAGACCGGCGGACCGCTAAGGGGAATGCCGGCTCACTAACGGTGGGAGATTCGACCGCATGTGCGGGATCGTTGGGATCCTCGGCCAGACACCGGTGGCGCCGCTTCTCGTCGACGCGCTGAAGCGGCTCGAATACCGCGGCTACGATTCGGCCGGCGTGGCGACGCTCGAGGGCGGCCACCTGACACGCCGCCGGGCGGAGGGTAAGCTCGTGAATCTGGAGCGGGCCCTTGACCGCGCGCCGCTCTCCGGCCGCTCCGGCATCGGCCATACCCGCTGGGCGACCCACGGTGCACCGACCGAGTCCAACGCCCACCCGCACGCTACCGGGCGTCTGGCGGTCGTTCATAACGGCATCATCGAGAATTTCCGCGAGCTCAGGAACGAGCTCGAAGCGGCCGGCGCGAAGTTTGAAACGGAGACCGACACCGAGGTCATAGCCCACCTCGTCACCCGCCATCTCGACGAGGGCATGTCGCCCGCCGCCGCGGTCCAGGCGACCCTCGGCCGGCTCAGGGGCGCCTTCGCCATCGCCGTCCTCTTCGAGGGCGAGGATGACCTGATGATCGGCGCCCGCCGGGGCAGCCCGCTGGCCATCGGCCACGGCCGCGACGAGATGTTTCTCGGCTCCGACGCCATCGCCCTCGCACCGTTCACCGACACGATCACCTATCTGGAGGACGGCGATTGGGCGGTGCTGACCCGCGCCGGCGCGACGATCTACGACGAGGCCGGCGACGCGGTCGAGCGGCCGACGGTGAGGACCGTCGCCTCGAGCCTCTTGGTTGACCGCGGCAACTACCGCCATTTCATGGCCAAGGAGATCCACGAGCAGCCTGAGGTGGTCGGCCACACGCTCGGCCACTATCTCGATCTTGGCCGCGAACGCGCCGTGCTGCCGGATGATTTCGCCGTCGACTTTGCCGCGCTCGACCGCCTGTCGATCACCGCTTGCGGCACCGCCGCGTACGCCGGCCTCGTCGCCAAATACTGGTTCGAGCGTCTCGCCGGCCTGCCCGTCGACATCGACATTGCCTCCGAGTTCCGCTACCGCGAGCCGCCGTTGGCCGCCCACGGCCTGTCGATCGTCATCTCCCAGTCCGGCGAGACCGCCGACACGCTCGCCTCGCTGCGTTACGCCAAGACGCACGATCAAACCGTCGCGGCGATCGTCAACGTTCCGCATTCGACCATTGCCCGCGAAGCGAGCTTCGTCCTGCCGACGCTGGCCGGGCCGGAGATCGGCGTCGCCTCGACCAAGGCGTTCACCGCGCAGCTCGCCGTCCTCGCCGCTCTCGCCATCGCCGCCGGCAAGGCGCGCGGCCGGCTTTCAGACGGGGATGAGCGTGCCGCGGTCGCCGCGCTCGCCGAGGTGCCGCGTTTGATGAGCGAGGTGCTGAGGCTCGAGCCCCGGATCGAGGAACTCGCGCGCGAACTCGCCCACGTCCATCACGTGCTCTATCTCGGCCGCGGCACCAGCTACCCGATCGCGCTGGAAGGGGCGCTGAAGCTCAAGGAGATCTCTTACATCCACGCCGAGGGCTACGCCGCGGGCGAACTGAAGCACGGGCCGATTGCTCTGATCGACGAGCACATGCCGGTGGTGGTGATTGCCCCGTTCGACGACCTCTTCGAAAAGACGCTGTCCAACATAGAGGAGGTCGCCGCGCGCGGCGGCCGCATCATCCTCATGACCGATCCACAAGGGCGCGAGGCCGCCGCCATCGACGCGGTCGAGACCTTGATTCTACCGAAGATGGCGGCAACGATCACACCGCTGGTCTACGCCTTGCCCGTTCAGTTGCTCGCCTATCACGCAGCGGTCTTCCTGGGCACCGACGTCGACCAACCCCGCAATCTGGCGAAGTCGGTCACGGTTGAATGAGCGCGTCGCGCCGCCTGGCGAATTCTGGCATGATTCGCGTGTGGCCTCAGTGAGGTGAATTGGGAGGTTTCTCGGAGCACGGCATGAACCCGATCGGCAATCCGCAACACACGGCTCCCGGCGATCCGGCCCGGCGCCACGGCGCCATGCACCGGCTGCGCAACTATTTCGTGACCGGGCTGGTGATCGCCGCGCCGCTGTTCCTGACCGTGTACATCACCTGGACGTTCGTTCAGTGGATCGACTATCTCGTCGAACCGCTGATCCCGCCCATTTACCGGCTCGACCGCTATGTGTCGATCCCGGTCCCGGGTTTCGGCCTGGTCGTGGCCCTGGTCTTCATCACCCTGCTTGGCTTCATGACCGCCAATCTGGTCGGCAGCCGGCTGCTCGCGTTCGGCGAGTCGCTGCTCGACCGCATGCCACTCGTGCGCAACCTCTATCGCGGACTGAAGCAGATCTTCGAGACGGTCGTGTCGCGGCGGGCGAGCGCCTTCCAGAAGGTCGCCCTCGTCGAATACCCGCGCAAGGGCTTGTGGTCGATCGTGTTCATCGCCACCGAGACGCGCGGCGAGGTGGAGCACCATCTGAGCGAGCCCGGCGACGAGACCGTCGGTGTGTTCCTGCCGACCACGCCCAACCCAACCTCCGGCTACCTGCTGTTCGTCAAGCGTCGCGACCTGGTGGTGCTCGACATGACCGTCGAGGACGCCGCCAAAATGGTGATATCGGCTGGGCTGGTGACGCCGGCGTTCGCCGGCGGACGCCTTTCCGACCAAGCCGCCGGCGCCAAGCCGGGTTCCAAGGTCGAGCGGCTTACCCCGCCCTCAGCAGCCTGACGGCCTCATCCCGGCCGAAAAGGTAGAGCAGGACGCGGAGTCCCGCGCCGCGCTCCCCGGCGAGTCCCCGGTCGCGAACCAGCACCTCCCGCGCGTCGTCCCGAGCGATTTCCATGAGCGCCCCGTGGTTTTCGGGCCGGGCGATGCGAAAACCCGCCGGTCCGGACTGGCGCGTACCGAGGATTTCGCCCCCACCCCGGAGCTTCAGGTCCTCCTCGGCGATCACGAAGCCGTCCTCCGTCTCGCGCATGACGGCGAGCCGTCGGCGAGCGACGGCGCCGAGCGGGGGCTTGTAGAGGAGGAGGCAAACCGACGGCTTGTCGCCGCGCCCGACCCGGCCGCGGAGCTGATGGAGCTGGGCGAGGCCGAACCGCTCGGCGTGCTCGATGACCATGATCGTCGCTTCGGCGACGTCGACGCCGACCTCGATAACGGTGGTGGCGACCAGCACCTGGACCTCGCCGGCGACGAACCGCGCCATCGCCTGATCGCGCTCGGCCGGCCTCATGCGCCCGTGCACCAGGCCCACCACCGGGCCGAGCGCCTTGGTGAGCGCCCGGTGGCGCTCCTCGGCGGCGGCGACGTCGAGCATCTCCGATTCCGCGACCAGCGGGCACACCCAGTAGGCCCTGGCGCCGCCGGCAACCGCCGCCTTGATGCGGGCCACCACCTCGCCGAGGCGGGAAAGCGGCAGAGCCCGCGTCTCGATGGGCTTGCGCCCCGCCGGCTTCTCGGTCAGCCGCGACACGTCCATGTCGCCGTAGAAGGTGAGCACCAGGGTGCGCGGGATTGGCGTTGCGGTCATCACCAGAACGTCGGTCGCAGCGCCCTTGGCGGTGAGCGCAAACCGCTGGTGCACGCCGAAGCGATGCTGCTCGTCGACGACGGTGAGCGCGAGGTCGCGGAACGCGACCCCGGCCTGGAACAACGCATGGGTGCCGACGAGAAGGTCGACCGAGCCGTCGGCGATGCCGGCGAGCACCGCCTCGCGTTCGCGCCCCTTCTCGCGGCCGGTGAGGACGGCGATGCGGATGCCGGCCTCGTCGGCGAGGGGTGCAATGGTGCGGGCGTGCTGGCGCACCAGGAGTTCCGTCGGCGCCATCATCGCCGCCTGCGCGCCGGCTTCGATCACGTTGGCGGCAGCGATGAGGGCGACGACAGTCTTGCCCGAGCCGACGTCGCCCTGGAGCAGGCGCAGCATGCGTTCGGGGCGGGCAAGGTCCGCCTCGATCTCGCTTAGCGCGACCTCCTGGCTCCTGGTGAGATGGAAGGGGAGGGCGGCGATCAGCTTCGCCCTCAGCCGCCCGTCGCCCTTGCGCGCCCGCCCGGCGCTCCGCCGCTGGTGCTCGCGAACGAGTGCGAGGGCGAGCTGGCTCGCGAGCAGCTCGTCGTAGGCGAGGCGGGCGAGGTGGGGTGCGTTGGGGTCGAAGTCGGCGGACGTTTCCGGGTGATGGGCGCGGGTGAGCGCCTCGCCGAAAGCCGGCCAGCCGTGCTGCCCGATGAGCAGCGGGTCGAGCCACTCCGGCAGATCGGGAAGGCCGGAAACGGCGGCGTCGATCGCGCGCGCCAGCGTCTTGCGGGCGAGGCCGGCGGTCATCGGGTAGAGCGGCTCGATCAACCGCAGCGTCGCGAAGTCGGTCTCGGCGACGATGTGGTCGGGATGGACCATCGACGGCCGCCCGCCGTACCAGTCCATGCGGCCCGAGACGTAGAGGGTCTCGCCGACCGGCAGCGTCTTCTCCAGCCACTCGGCGTTGGCGTGGAAGAAGGTGAGCGCGATCTCGCCGGTGTCGTCGTGGCAGAACACGCGGTACGGGATGCGCTTGTTGCCGCGCGGTGCTGCGGCGTGGCGGTCGACGCGCACCTTCAATGTGACGATCTGGCCTTGCGCCGCCTCGGCGATCCCCGGCTGGCTCCGCCGGTCGATGAGCGCCACCGGCAGGTGGAACAGGAGCTCGACGACGCGCGGCGGCTCGCTTCCCTCGCCAGTGCCGACGAGGCGGGCGAGCGCCTGCGCGTTCTTCGGCCCGATGCCGGGAAGGCTGGTGACCGGACGGAACAGGGGGTTGAGGATCTCGGGCCGCATTTCGGCTGATGTAGCACGACGGCTGCCGGCCCCTCACCCTTCACGCCGTTTGCCCGCCCGACCGTGCTCGCGCAACCGTGCCGGAAAGGGCTCCAATACCTCTCCCCG